>JAGBDL010000172.1 GCA_017937505.1 Clostridia bacterium
CAAACTCTCGCGTTTGATTCTGTATTGAATCCTGAAGTCTTCCCTCAGGTTCAAAACTCATTTACGAATTGACTGTCTTTTCATTAACATGACTCGTGAAAATCATGTTCGCGTTCTTCTTGATTCTGTATCGTTTTCAAGGATCAGTTCCGTGTCACACGGAATGATGAGAGTATACCGCATGCGTTCGTCTTTGTCAACACCTTTTTTGACGTTTTTTTGAGCTATTGCTTCATTCTTGTCTTCTAAACCCGAACGTTTCATTCTGTTCTTTCTGTCGTTTTTCGTCTCATATTGCGAACAGTTTCTGCATATATGCAGTCAGATTCCGAAAATTCCCGAACATTCGACAATATTTGAAAAAGTGAAATTCTCTTGAAAAAGATGTGAATTCAAGAGAAAAGACCCGCCTGAGTCTCCTCAGACGGGTCCTGCGTTCATTAGTAACGCGGAGCGCGATGTGCAGCGAAGCAATCGCGGCAGTACACGGGCTTGTCGCCGCGCGGCTGGAAGGGAACCTGGGTCTCCTTGCCGCAATCCGCGCAGATCGCGGTGAACATCTCGCGCTGCGGGCGGGCATTGCCGTTCTGCGCGCGGAACGCAGCGCGGCACTCCGGGCAGCGGCGCGGCTTGTTCTGGAAGCCCTTTTCAGCGTAGAACGCCTGCTCAGAGGCGCTGAAAATGAACTCTTTGTTGCAGTCGCGGCAAACGAGGGTTTCGTCCTGATACATATCCGTATCCTCCTGAAAAATAAAAGATTGACCTTCACCGATTGGCTCTCAAGGCCAGACTTCCTGTTGGGGCGCGAAGGCGAATCCAAGGAGGCCGTAATTGAGTTGAGAAACGATGGCTGAGGTTCGAGGTATTATAGCACACTTCGATCGCTTCCGCCACATTTTTCTCGCTTTTTTGAAATTTCGTCTTCCATTTGGAGGATTTATACCATTCGCCTCGAACTTTTGGGGCATATCCGGACAAGGAGAGGTTCATCTATGAACGTCCTGATCGACTACGAGCTCATCGGCCAGCGCATCCGCGAATGCCGCCGTAAGGCTCATCTTACGCAGGAGGAGCTTGCCGAGCGTACCGGCGTGTGCCAGCAGTTCATCGGCTGTCTGGAACGCGGCAAGGGAATTCCCAGTCTGGGAACCGTCATGTCCCTTTGCAGCGCGCTTTCCATCGAGCCAAACGTCCTTCTGCTGGATTGCTTCAGGAATGACCCGGAAGCGTCCTGCACGCTGCGCGACGCGCCTTCTATATACGGCAATACGCTCACCGCGCGTTGGATGGAGGCCGGGCGTTCCCCTGCACAGTCCGCCGCTTTCATCCATCCGGATGCGTTTCCTCCGCTTGATATCCCGCTGGAAGACGTCGGGTGCTCCGGCGATTCCTCCGAAAAATAGGCGAAACCGCCGTGCGCACAGCGCTGTCCGGCGGTTTCCCTATTTCGGTTCATCTGTTCAGGCAAAGAAGCTGCCCAGCACCTGATTGACCAGGCCGCCGTCCGCCTTGCCCTTTACGCGCGGCATCAGCGTCTTCATGATCCTGCCCTTGTCCTTCACGGTCGGCTTCTCAATGGCCAGCTCGGCGAGCACCGCGCGGATTACCTCGCGGATCTCGTCCTCGCCCATCAGCTTCGGCACGAACTCGCTGTACACGCTCATGCGCAGCTTCGCCTCCTCGATGGTCTGGACGCGGTCTGCCGGCGTGGTGTCGATCGTCTCCTGCGCCTGCTTGATCTCGCGGAAGATCACGGCGTTTTCCTCGTCCTCCGTCAGGTCCGCGCGCTTGTCGATCGCCTTGTTCTTGAGCGCCGACAGCAGCAGCGAGAGGGCGTCCTTGCGCGCCTTATCCTTGTCCTTCATCGCCTGCATCATGGCAGCGCGTACGGTATCGATCTTGCCCATTGACAATCACTCCTTCATTTTATCTCTCATGAAAGCGATGGAGCGCGCAAGCGCCTCGCCGCTTTTGATCAGCTTCAGGTACGGCTCCATGATCACCGGTCCATCATAGCCGATTTCGTTCAGCGCCCTCATCAGCGCGTCGAAATCGAAGCTGCCCTCGCCGGGCAGGCACAGTGTTCCGTCCTCGTGCCAGTCGCACACATGCACGTTGCAGAGCCGGTCTCCCATCGCATGGACGAATGCCACCGGATCGCAGCCGGCGCGCATTGCCTGCTTGATGTCCAGCGTGAAGCGCACCTGCGGCAGGGCCTGTCTGGCCTCCAGCACGCGCGAGGGCTCCGTCAGCTGGCACCAGCATACGTTTTCCCAGCCGATGACCATGCCGCGCTGCGCGGCCTCCTCGCACATGGGCACCAGCGCCTCGATGTTCCAGGAAAGATTCCAGGGAAGCGGCTTGAGCAGCGGCGTGTTGCGCCCGTGATAGACAAACGTCTTTGCGCCCATCGCCGCGCCCGCGTCCAGCACGCGCCTGAAGTGATCAAACGCATCCCGAACCTGCCGCGCGGGGCGGCCCGCCATGTAGTTCTCATAGCCGCCCAGCGGATGCACGCTCGTGCAGGGCATCCCCGCCAGGTTTTCCCGCACTAGCCTGCCAAATTCCGGCGTATTCTCGCTGTCCGATTGAAGGAAGACCTCCGCGCAGTCCAGCGGCAGTCTTGCGATCTGCACCGCCGCCTCCTCGGTTTCCCAGCGGCCGTAAAACGCCGCGGTTGAAAGGCCCAGCCGCAACGTTCTCCCTCCCTTCGCCAGTTCTGGCTCCTATTATAGCGCAGCGCTTCGGCAATGTCACTTTCTTTTTTCGCGCGGTTATGGTATAGTGTCTGTGTATTGCAAATCCATCGATTCAAACAGGAGTGTATTATGGCAGACCGCCTTCTCTTTCCGCCGACGACCGCCGAAGACCTGCGTGCGCGCGGCTGGGACGCGCCGGACTTCGTCTATGTGAGCGGCGACGCTTATGTGGATCATCCGTCCTTCGGCGCCGCGATCATCACCCGGACGCTGGAAGCCGCCGGCTATCGCGTGGCCGTGCTCGCCCAGCCGGACTGGCACAGCACGGCGGACTTCAAGCGCTTTGGCCGTCCGAATTACGGCTTTCTCGTCTCCTCCGGCGTCATCGACAGCATGGTCAATCACTACACCGCCGCGAAAAAGCGCCGCTCGTCCGACGTGTATACCCCCGGCGGCAGGCCTGCCAAACGCCCGGACCGCGCGGTGATCGTCTACTGCAACCTCATCCGTCAGGCCTACGGCGATATCCCGATCGCCATCGGCGGCGTGGAGGCGTCGCTGCGCCGCTTCGCACACTACGATTACTGGGATGACGCCGTGCGCCGCAGCATCCTCGTGGACAGCCATGCCGATCTGCTGATGTTCGGCATGGGCGAACGCTCCATCCTCGTCACGGCGGACTGGATGAGCCGCGGCGCACCCGCCTGGGAATGCGCCAAAATGCGCGGCGTGTGCTACATGTCCGGCACGCCCATGCGCGGCAGCCTTGAGATTCCTTCCTATGAGGAATGCGCCCAAAGCAAGAAGAAGTATGGCGAGGCGTTCCTCACCCAGTACAACGAGCAGGATCCCATTCGCGGGCATGCCATCAGCCAGAAGCACGGCGACCGGTATGTCGTGCAGACCGTGCCGGACATGCCGCTCTCGCGCGAGGAGCTCGACCGCGTCTACACCCTGCCCTTCCAGCGCACCTGGCATCCGGATTACGATGCTCTGGGCGGCGTACCGGCCATCGAGGAGGTGCAGTTCTCCATCGCGCACACGCGCGGGTGCTTCGGCTCCTGCTCCTTCTGCGCCATCACGTTCCTGCAGGGCCGCATCGTCACCACCCGCAGCCACGAGTCTGTGATCGAGGAAGCCAAGGCGATCACGGCCATGCCCGGCTTCAAGGGCTACATTCACGACGTGGGCGGCCCGACGGCCAACTTCCGCCACGCCGCCTGCGACAAGCAGCTGAAGGTCGGCACCTGCGCAGGCCGTCAGTGCCTCTTTCCCAAGCCCTGCCCGAACATGAAGGTCGACCACACGGACTACATCCAGCTGCTGCGCGAGCTGCGTGCGCTGCCGAAGGTCAAGAAGGTGTTTGTCCGCTCCGGCCTGCGCTACGACTACATCATGGCCGACAAGTCCGACGCGTTCCTTCGGGAGCTTTGCCAGTACCACATCAGCGGCCAGCTCAAGGTCGCGCCGGAGCACGTCAGCCCGAAGGTGCTCGCCGTCATGGGCAAGCCGGGCCGCGACGTGTACGACGCATTCTGCGAGAAGTACAAACGCATCAACCAGCAGCTGGGCAAGGAGCAGTATCTGGTGCCGTACCTGATCTCCAGCCACCCGGGCAGCGACCTTTCAGCCGCCATCGAGCTGGCGGAGTACCTGCGCGACATCGGTCATCAGCCCGAGCAGGTGCAGGACTTCTATCCCACGCCCGGCACGCTCTCGACCTGCATGTTCTACACCGGCTTTGACCCGCGCACCGGCAAGCCCGTCTTCGTCCCGCGCACGCCGCAGGAGAAGGCCATGCAGCGCGCGCTGCTGCAGTTCAAGCGTCCGCAGAACTTCCCGCTCGTCCGCCAGGCGCTGCGCCAGGCCGGCCGCGAGGATCTGATCGGCACCGGCCGGAATTGCCTCGTCCCACCGGAGGGCGTGAAGACCGCCGCAGAATACGCGCAGATCCGCCGCGAGAAGAAGGCGCGCGAGGAGCGCCGCGAGCTGCGCGAGCACAAAGGCGCGCGCCCGGACAAAGGCCGGCCCGACGCGCGCAGGGGCGGCAAATCCTCCTCCGGCAAAGCCGCCAAACCCGGCGGAAAAATCAAAAGATAATCGACCGACGCAGCCTGTTCAGGACTGCGCCGGTTTATTCTTACAGACACATCTCTTTCCCGTCCAGCGCCGCGCGCACGAGCTTCTCTCCTTCATACACCAGCTTGAGTGAAAAGAACGTCTCCCGCTCGCGCAAGAGCCGCAGGAAGATCTGATCGCCCTCCCAGATGGGCAGCTGCGTGACGCTGTCCCAAGGCACCCACTCCAGCGTGCCCTCGTCGCATTCGCGCAGCTCGCCCTCGTACGCCGTCGCGGTAAACAGGTGCATGTACTCGCACCAGTCCTCGGAGACAAACGTCACGATGCCGCGGTACGCCCATCTCGTGAGCTCAAGCCCCGTCTCCTCCCGGAATTCGCGCAGCATGCACTCCTCCGGGCTTTCGCCGTGCTCGAACTTGCCGCCGACGCCGATCCACTTGTCGTGATTAACGTCGTTCTTTTTCTTGACGCGATGGAGCATCAGCGTCCGATTCCCGATATCCAGATAGCACAGCGTCGTCTGAAGCATTCTGTTTTCCCCTTTTCCGGTTGCAAAACGCAAGCCGCTCTGATATCATGAATCATAGTGGTTTTCCGCCGCGCTGTCAAGACGGCGCGGCACAGAACCGGTAAGGAGTCGTTTGTCATGTCCAGAATCCGCAGAATTTACTTTGCCCGTCTCGCAGGCCGCGTCTTCATTCTGGCGCTCTGCGTCATCCTTTTTCTGACACGTCCCGAAACCTTCGCGCCGCTTGAGGGCATGCGCTTTTTTGACGGGCCGTCGCTCATGCACCTGCTGTGGCTGATCTGGATGATCGACATGCTCGCCCAGCTCATCCCCATCAACAGGGACATCTCCATCGGCTCGCTCAAGCTGTTTGCGCAGCACTTTCGCCCCGTTCGGGAGAAGATCAGCCGTCAGGCGCTCCGGGCGCACATCCGCTCTGCGACGCAGTCGGCCCTTGGTGTGCTGCTCGTGTGGACGGCGGTCATCGCCGTGCTCGGCGCGCTGCACGCCGCAGGCATTCTCAGCGACGTGCATCTGTTCCTGTTCACCGTGTTTTTCTACGTCTGCGACCTGATCTGCGTGCTCATCTGGTGCCCGTTCCGCCTGCTGATGAAAAACCGCTGCTGCACCACCTGCCGCATCTTCAACTGGGATCACCTGATGATGTTCGCGCCGCTGCTCTTTGTGCGCAGCTTCTATGCGCAGAGCCTGTTTCTGATGTCGCTCGTCGTGTTTCTGGCCTGGGAGCTGTGCATCCTCCTGCATCCGGAGCGCTTTCTGGAGCAGAGCAACGCGGCGCTCGCCTGCGCCAATTGCACCGACAAGCTCTGCACGCAGTACTGTCAGAAGCTCCGAAAGGCCGGCGGGCGATAAAGCGCCAACCCGCAAAAAACGGCAGGAACCGCTTCCTGCCGCTTTCATTTTGCCCTACTCCGCACACCTTTTCACCGGGCGGACGTATTTGAAATACCGCTTCGGATCGTGATAGAAGTAAAACACCCTGCCGGGCGTCAGATCCAGGGCGCAGCCGCTGGACGGGTAGTCAAACGCCTTCATCGCCACCTCGATCTTTTCCTCCACCGCGCCGCTTTCCTTTTCCGCATCAAACGGGCCGTACTCAAAGACGATATACTCGCCATCCGGCACGTCCATGAGCTGCATCTGCGCGGGCACCTCGCCGCAGTAATCCTCCGGAAGCCGCGCGCCGAAGGCCTCCGCCAGCGGGATGCCCCAGCTGCAGATTCGGCCGGTCGGCTCGTTGATGTACGCCATCACCTGACCGCTTCCGCTGCTCATGCCGCCCTCGCCCAGATCGTCGAGCTTCCCCTTGACGCCGGCGAGCAGCGCGCAGATCGTCTCGCAGTCCTGTCCGGGAATCTGGTTCTGCTTCTGCCAGAAATCCCAGTATCCGATGCTCTCGTAGTTGCGGATATGAAGGAATTTGTGCGCGGGAATCGTCACAAAATACGTCTTCACATCTTCCATGTCTTTCATCATGCCATATGCTCCCTTTCCAATCAGATAGCAGTCAAACGGGGAAAGACAGGTGCGCAGCGCGACGGGCGCAGGCCGCCTGCGGTACGCACTGGGCGTCACGCCGTAGGCCTCCCTGAACGCGCGCGTAAACGCCTCGTGCGAGGAAAACCCGTAGTCCAGCGCGATCTCCAGAAGGCCGCGCTGCGTATCGCGGACCTCCTCAAGCGCAAAGGCCAGCCTGCGGTAGCGCAGATAATCCCTGAACTGCATGCCGGAAATCTCCCTGAACCGTCTGGAGATGTAAAACGCCGAATACCCCAGACTGCGGGAGAGCGCGTCAAGCGTCGTCTTCTCGTCCTCATGCGCCCTGATGCATGCGTCAATCTCATCGATCATCCGCTGCATCTGTTCGTGCCATGTGCGCACCGTTCATCCCTCCGCCGTTTTCCTGTGTAGCATGATGATACCTCAGTATAGCACATCCCGCTTGATTTCGTTTGCGATTGTGATGCAGATTCTTCCCAAAACCATCGCGAAAATTATCGCGAAATCATCGGCCCGGCGCGAAGCGGCAGGGTATGCGGCGCCTTGCCGCGAGGCCGGTTTACTCCAGCCACAGGAAATGCATGAACGCCTCCGTCTGCGCGCGCCAGTCCTCCTCGCAGTGCCGGCCGCCCTGCTGCAAAAACGGGTACACGCGTGCGTGCTTGTCCATCAGCGTGTTGGCGATGGTCAGGTTGTTGACCACCATGTGCGCAAGCATCTTCTTGTCCCTCGCTTCGTTTTCCCCGAGGGCGAGATACACGCGCGTATCCGGATCGATCCGGCTCTCGCGCACCTGCCGCAGCAGCTGCGGATAGCACACGCCCATCGGCACGCACAGGCAAACCGCCTTGGAGAACACGTCGTTGAACGCCGTCACCGCGTACAGGCTCATCAGGCCGCCCAGCCCCGCGCCCATCACGCCGGTGCACAGCCTGTCTGGTAGCGTGCGGTAGCGGCTGTCGATCTCCTGCTTGAGCGTGCCGATCATCCATTCCATCGTCGAGCGTCCCCGCCCGCGCAGGCCCTCCCACATCCGGGGCGCGAGGTGATACGGGCAGTATTCCGCCAGATGCCTGTCGCTCTCCTGGCTGCTCTCCACGCCCACGATGATGATGTCCTTTTCCCAGTGCTCCGTGAATTCGTGCAGCCGCCAGGAGTTGCCATAGTTCGCCATCTCCTCCTCAAAGGCGTTCTGCCCGTCAAACATGTACATCACTGGATATGCTGCCTCGTTCTCGTGATATCCCTTGGGCAGGCACACGCTGATTACTCGCTCGTCCATGCCCGGTGCAAAGTGCATCTTAAACCGTTCGATCATTGAATCCTCCGTTCCCGCCGCCCTCCGGCAGCGCCGTTGCTTCTTCATCATATGCACGCACCGCTGTATTTTTTCCTGTCTGTATGCTATAATAAGACAAAATACTGATTTCGAGGCATCCTATGTTCAAGTCTTCCGGCCGTCAGATCGACCTCGCACGCGATTCCATTCCGGGGCTCATGGTGAAGCTGGCGCTCCCCTCCGTCATCGCGCAGACCATCAACATGCTCTACAACATGGTCGACCGCATCTACATCGGCAGCATCGAGGGCGTCGGCGCATATGCGCTCACCGGCGTGGGCCTCACGCTGCCGGTCATCACGCTGATTTCGGCCTTTTCCTCGCTCTTTGGCACGGGCGGCGCGCCGCTGGCCTCCATCAAGCTGGGCGAGGGCAAGCGCCAGGACGCCGAGCGCATCCTCGGCGTGTCCGCGTTCATGCTGCTGTGCACCTCCGCCGTGCTCTTCATCTTCTTTCAGCTGGCGATGAATCCGCTGCTCATGGCCTTCGGCGCCAGCGAAAACACGCTGCCCTACGCCAGCGAGTATCTGCGCATCTACCTGATGGGCACGGCGTTTGTGCAGCTGGTGCTGGGGCTCAATCCCTTTATCTCCGCGCAGGGCTTCGCCAGGGAGGCGATGCTCTCCGTCGTCATCGGCGCGGCGCTGAACATCGCGCTCGATCCGCTGTTCATCTTCGCGATGGGCATGGGCGTGCGCGGCGCGGCGCTGGCCACCATCATCTCCCAGGGCTTTTCCTGCCTGTGGGTGCTGCGCTTTTTGACAGGCAGCAGCGGAAGGATGCGGCTTTGCCGGGCCAATCTTCGCTTTGACCGCGCCATCCTCGCGCGCACGGTGTCGCTGGGCGTGTCGCCGTTCACCATGACGTTCACCGAGAGCGCGATTCAGGTTGTGCTCAACCGCGGCATGATGACCTATGGCGGCGACATGTATGTGGGCACCATGACGATCATCACCAGCGTGGTCAACCTGTTCTCCACCCCGATGCACGGCTACACGAACGGCGTGCAGCCGCTGATGAGCTTCAATTACGGCGCGGGCAATCTCTCCCGCGTCAAGAAGACGTTCCGCCTGCTGCTGCTGTCCACCGTGACCATCACCATGGGCTACTGCACGCTTCTGGAGCTGTTCCCGCGCCCGTTCATCCGCCTGTTCGCGCACGACGAGGCGCTCATCGATCTCACCGTGCGCGGCCTGCGCATCTACGTGGCGGGCCTGGGCATCTTCGGATTGCAGAATGCCATTCAGAGCATGTTCGTCGGTCTCGGGCAGGCGAAGGTGTCCCTGTTCATCGCCGTGCTGCGCAAGATCATCCTGCTTATCCCGCTGGCGCTGGTGCTGCCGCACTTCCTCGGCGTGACGGGCGTGTACCTTGCCGAGCCGATCGCGGATATCGCGTCCGCGACCACGGCCACCTGCCTGATGCTCTATCACTTCGGCCGCATTCTCGCGCGGCGCGAGCAGGAGCTTGCCCGCGACAAAGGAGCGTAACATGCATACCGACTGTCTCATCCTCGGCGGCGGCGCAGCCGGGCTTGCCGCCTGCGCCCGTCTCGCGCAGACCGGCGCGCACGTCGCGCTCATCGAGCGGCTTGACCGCGTGGGCAAAAAGATCATGGCGTCCGGCAACGGGCGCTGCAACCTCTCCAATGCGGTCATGAACCCAGCCTATTATGGAAAGGCCGCGCCGTTTGTTGCCCGCGTGTACGAAAAAACGCCGCCCTGCGAGGTGCTCTCCTTCTTCTCCTCCCTCGGCCTGATGACGGCGCAGGAGGAGGGGCGCATCTATCCGCGCACGATGATGGCCGCGTCCGTGCTCGACGTGCTGCGCATGGGCTGCGATCGAGAAAACGTCGCCCTGCTCACCGGGCAGGAGGTCGTCTCACTCACGCCGTCGCGCCGCAGTATCTGGTGCGCGCAGCTGTCCGGCGGGGAAGGCGTATTCGCGCCCGCCGTGCTCTGCGCCATGGGCGGCAGCGCCGCGCCGCATCTGGGCACGGACGGCGCAGGCACGCGCCTGCTTCATGCGCTCGGCCACAGCGTCACGCCGCTGCAGCCCGCGCTCGTACAGCTCCGGTGCGATCATGGCGCGCTGCGCAGCCTCAAGGGCGTGCGCGCCCAGACCAGGCTGACGCTTGAAATCGACGGCCGGGCTGCCGCACAGGAGACCGGCGAGCTGCTCTTTGCCGATTACGGCGTATCCGGCGTGTGCGTCTTCCAGCTCTCCGGTTTCGCCGCGGACGCGCTCGCAAAAAAGCGCCGCGTCACGCTGTTCGTCCATCTGCTGCCGGAGCTTGCTGAATCCGCCGTCCCCGCCTGGCTGGACGCGCGCATCGCCGCGCAGCCGGTAGCCTCCGCGCAGTCGCTGCTCACCGGCGTGTTCCCGCGTCTGCTGACGCTGGCGGTTCTCAAGGAGGCAGGCATTTCGCCGGACGCGCAGGCAGGCCGCCTGAGCGCCGCTTCCCGCGCAGCGCTTGCCGGGGCCATCACCGCGTTCCCTCTGCCCGTCACCGGCACGCAGGGCTTCAAAAACGCGCAGGTCACCCGCGGCGGCGTCGCGCTTGGCGAGGTCGATCCCGACACAATGGCCTCCCGCCGCTTTGACGGCCTGTACCTCGCCGGCGAGGTGCTCGACGTGGACGGCCCCTGCGGCGGCTACAACCTGCACTTCGCCTTCGCCAGCGGCCTGACCGCCGCCAAGGGCATGTGCGCGCAGCTTCGCGCCTGAATTCCATCACGACCGAGAAGAAAGGATTGTCCATGATCCGCCTGCACAACGTCAAAATTCCGCTGGATTATACAAAGAAAACCCTCGCGCAGGCCGCCTGCAGGAAGCTCGGCTGCACGCAGGGTCAGATCGTGCGCTGCGAAATCAGCAAAAAGAGCGTCGACGCGCGAAAGAAGAACGACGTCTGCTTCGTCGTCTCCCTCGACGTGATGCTCAAAAGCCCGCAGGACGAGACACGTATCGCCGCGCGCCTTGCGCCCAGCGAGGGCGGCCTGGCCGCCCCCTACGCGCCGCCCGCCGTGCCGAAGCTGCGCGCCGTGCCCGCTCTCCGCCCGATCGTCGTGGGCTTTGGCCCGGCCGGTCTGTTTGCCGCGCTGACGCTGGCGGAGGCCGGCGCATGCCCCATCGTGCTCGAGCGCGGTCAGGATGTGGACACGCGCACGCTCGACGTGCAGGCTTACTGGGCAAGCGGACAGTCCGCGTTCAAGACGACCTCCAACGTCCAGTTTGGCGAGGGCGGCGCGGGCACCTTCTCCGACGGCAAGCTGAACACCGGCACCAAGGACCCGCGCGGCGAGCACATCCTGCGCACGTTCGTGCGCTTCGGCGCGCCGCAGGAGATTCTGGTAAGCGCCAAGCCGCATATCGGCACGGATAAGCTGCGGGGCGTCGTCAAGGCCATGCGCGAGGAGATCCTCCGCCTGGGCGGCGAGGTGCATTTCGGCGCACGGATGACCGAAATCGTCCGCCGGGACGGCCGTCTCGCCGCTGTGCGCTACGAGGACGCGCAGGACGGGCACGAGCTTGCGGCGGAGCACGTCATCCTCGCCATCGGCCACAGCGCGCGCGACACGTTCTCCATGCTGCACGAGCAGCGCTTCTCCCTGGAGCAGAAGCCCTTTTCCATCGGCGCGCGCATCGAGCACCCGCAATCGCTCATCAATCAGGCGCAGTACGGCGCGTTCGCCGGCCATCCGGCGCTCGGCGCGGCGGATTACAAGCTGGCGCTGCACCTGCCCTCCGGCCGCAGCGTGTATACGTTCTGCATGTGCCCGGGTGGCAGCGTCGTCGCCTCGGCCAGCGAGGAGGACAGCGTCGTCACCAACGGCATGAGCTGCTTCGCCCGCGACAGGGAAAACGCCAACAGCGCGCTGCTGGTCGGCGTGGGGCCGGAGGATTTCGGCAGCGGGCATCCGCTGGCCGGCATGTTCCTGCAGCGCGAAATCGAGCGCCGTGCGTTCCTCCTCGGCGGCAGGACGGGCAAGGCGCCTGCGCAGCTCGTCGGCGACCTGCTCGCAGGCCGCGCAAGCACGCAGCTGCGCTCCGTCACGCCCAGCTACAGGCCCGGCGTGGTCCTGGGCGACCTGCGCGAGCTGCTGCCCGATTTCATCGTCGCCTCCATGCGGGATGCACTGCCGCTGCTCGGCCGCAGGCTGCACGGCTTTGACCATCCGGACGCGGTGCTCACCGGCCCGGAGACGCGCTCCTCCTCCCCTGTGCGCATTCCGCGCGGCGAAAACCTCGTGAGCCTCGACTGTGCGGGACTGTATCCCTGCGGCGAGGGCGCGGGCTATGCCGGCGGCATCACCTCCGCCGCGGTGGACGGCGTGCGCTGCGCGGAAGCGGTGCTCGCCCAGCTCGCGTAAGTCACATCTGCGCGGCGCTCTGGCTTTGCAGTGCAAGCCGCAGCTCCCGGCAGAGGGTGCACATCGTCACCGCCGCATAGCTGCGCGCGCTTCTCTCGTCCGTCTCCTCCATCGTCCTTTCCATCAGCGCGCACCAGTTGACAAGGCTCTGCGCCAGCTGGGTGCAGAGCGTGTTTTCCGGGTGGCTGTCCGCCATCTGACCGGCGATCGCCGCGCTGTCCGCCAGAATGTCTTCCAGCGCCTCATCGCCTGCAAGCAGCCGCATGAGCACGCTGTCCGGAGCTTCCAGCAGCGTCCGCGCCGCCTCAAGCTCTGCCGCGCCGCAGCTCAGGCGCAGCGGCACCGCCTCCAGCGTATCCCGGATGACGTAGGCTTCCTCCCCCTTGGCCGTATCCAGGTCAAGCGCTTCCCGCGAAAGCGCGACGCTGGAGACGATGCGCATCTTCTCCCGCTGCCACACGATGCAGCGCACGCCCTTGGCCTGCAAACGCCGCGCCTCGCTGGATGCGCGTTCCCCGCTGTCAAACACGGCGAGCTGCAGCGCGAAGATCTCCCGCTCAGGGAGCGTCAGCTCCGTCTGCTGCGCGCCGCCTGAAAACGTCTGCACGTCCTGCGAGAGGCTGCGCAGCTTTTCCCTGAGTCCGGGCGCCATCGCCAGCGCGCCCAGCAGCAGGACGCCTGCCGCGGTCATCAGCCGTCTGCGCATGCGCGCCGCGCGCTGTTTCCTTCTGCGATCGGAAATAATCCCCATGCGCATCCCTTTCCTTTCCGCTGCCCTCGAGCCTATGAGCCGCGCGGGCCAATTATCCCTTTGCATTCTATTGTGAGGTGAACGCACATGAAGTATACGCTGGATACCATTCCCGTCCTGGACGCCTACAAGACCGGCTGCGAATGTCCGCTGTGCAAGCTGCGGATTCTCTGCGAGGATCAGTATGTGGACACGATGCTGGCCTCCGCCTACATGGAGCCGGAGTGGCGCATCAGGAGCAACGAAACCGGCTTCTGCACGCGGCATTTTGAGCTGATGTTCGAGCGCCGCAATCGCCTTGGCCTCGCGCTGATGACGCACACCCATATGCAGGAGGTGATCGCGTCGCTGGAAAAGATCCTCGAGGGCCGAGACGCCGGCAAAAAGGGCCTGCTCTCTTCGCTGCGCGGTTCGGGCAAGGCGGATGAAAACGGCATGCCCGTGAAGATCCGCGCGCGCATGAGCGGGTGCGTGATCTGCGAGCAGGTGGACAAGGCGCTTGAGCGCTACGCCTATACCATTGCGCAGCTGTACTTTACCAACAGCGAATTCAAGGCGCAGTTTGAGCACTCGAAGGGCTTCTGCCTGCCGCATCTGGCGCTGCTGCTGGACATGGCGGAAAAGACGCTCTCCGGCACGCAGCTCCCGGCGTTTCAAAAGGCCGTCGCCGCGCTTGAGCTTGAGAACCTGAGGCGCGTGGAGGGCGAGCTCGAGTGGTTCACGCTCAAGTTCGACTACCGCAACGACGGCAAGCCCTGGGGCAACAGCAAGGACGCGCCCGAGCGCGCCATCAACAAGCTGATGGGCGCGTGCGTCGGCGAGGAGGCCCAGATGCCCGCGCACAACGACTGAGCACGCGCATCGACATCCCCCTCATGGACAAAGCAAGGAAGGGCATGCACATGAAGTGTCTATACCTGGTTGGCGGCCCGATGGGCGTTGGAAAGACCGCCGTCTGTCAGGAGCTGAAACGGCTGCTGCACAAAAGCTGCTTTCTGGACGGCGACTGGTGCTGGGACATGCATCCGTTTTCCGTCACGCCGGAGACGAAGGCCATGGTGATGGACAACATCGTCCATCTGCTCTCCAATTTCCTGCGCTGCAGCGAAATCGACCATGTGATCTTAGGCTGGGTGATGCACGAGCAGGCGATCCTCAACGAGCTGCTTGCCCGTCTGCCGCTTGAAGCCTGCGAGGTCGTCGCCGTGTCGCTGATCTGCGACGCGGCCACACTGACCGGCCGGCTGCAAAAGGACATCGACGCGGGCCTGCGCACGCCGGACGTCATCGCGCGCAGCCTTGCGCGGCTTGAACAGTACGGCGCGCTGAATACCCGCAGGATCGATACCACCGGCCAGACCATCAGGGAGACGGCGCAAATCATTCTGGCGCTTTCGCACGATACTTCAGACACATAGGATGAAACAAACGAACCAGCGGCTCTTTTCCGCTGGTTCGTTCTCGTTATAGCGTTTTTTCATCATTAAAGCCGTTCCAGACCGGTCTGCCCGGATAGGTCAGCGCCTCCTCCTCGCCGGTCAATACGCGCATCGCTCCTGCGGCCATGGCCTCCTGTTCAAACTCGCCCGGATAGGCCGTCACCGGCGCAATCCAGCCGCAGCGCCGCTGGACATCCGAAAGCACGTCCTCAAAGCGCAGCAGACCGCCGGTCAATACGATGCCGTCCACCTGTCCCTCCAGCACGGCCGCCATGCTGCCGATCGCCTTGCAGACCTGGTAGATCATCGCCTGCCAGACGCGCGTCGCGCGCGGATCGCCCCGCTCCACCATAGCGTGAATCGTGTCGGAATTGGAGGTGCCGAAGTGGCTCGTCAGGCCGCCCGCCTGGCTGCACAGGCGCTTGAGCTCCTGCTGCGTGCAGCCGCCCAGCGCGCCGATCACATCCGTCACCGCCATGGAGCCCATGCGCGTCGGGGTAAACGGGCCCTCGCCGCCGCCCGCGTCGTTGCCGTCGATCATCCGGCCATGCGCATGCGCCGTCACGGAGATGCCGCCGTCGATGTGGCAGACGATCAGGTTGCAGTCCTCATAGTGCTTGCCCAGGCTGCGCGCATGCCGACGCGCCGTCTCCTTGAGGTTGAGCGCATGGCAGATCGCCGTGCGGTATACGCCGCGCACGCCGGTCACGCGCGCCAGATCGCAGAGCTCGTCGACGACCGGCGGGTCCATCATCAGCATCAGGCCGCCGTACTCCTCATGCAGCACACGCGCCATCTGCACGCCGAGCATCGAGGCATGGTACAGGCCGCCCCTCGCCTCCCGCGTGTCCTCGATGAGTTTGTCATCGATGTTGTACACGCCGCCGAGGATGGAATAACAGCCGCCGCCGCGGCCCACGATCGCGTCGACGCCGCGCAGATCGATCTCCCTGTCACGCAGGAATTTATGGACGACCGCCATCCGGTAATCGAGCTGGTCGTTGATCGTCGGGAATCCCAGCAGGATGGAGGAATCGTGAAACGTATCCTCCGTAAACAGGCACCTGTCATTTTCAAACATCGAGAGCTTGGTCGAGGTCGAGCCCGGATTGATGATAAAAATGCGGTAAGTCTTCACAATTTCATCTCCCAAGAAGGTTCGCTGAGGCAGCAAAGCCGCATGCCCGCATAAAATATAGTATACCACGCCGCGATGGGAAGCGCAAACGGAAAGCGCAGCAAATGTCCTTGATGCAAAAGAAAAACCAGCGATCCACAATCGCTGGCCTGTTGGAGCGGTAGACGAGATTCGGACTCGCGACATCCACCTTGGCAAGGTGGCACTCTACCACTGAGCTACTACCGCATCGCTCATCAACGGAGTACATTATACCTCGTTCATACACGTCTGTCAACCCTTTTTGACAGAAAATCACATCAAGCGCTTATGAAGTGATCAAGGGAGAGGCTTTCGCCTCTCCCCTGCTTTACATTTCCCTGCGGCCCTCGATCGCCTTGGCGAGCGTCACCTCGTCGGTATACTCGAGGTCGCCGCCCACCGGCAGGCCGTGCGCAATGCGCGTGACCAGAATGCCCATGGGCTTGAGCAGGCGCGCGATATAGCTGGCCGTCGCCTCGCCCTCGATGTCCGGGTTGGTCGCCAGGATGACCTCCTTGATCTCCTCGCTGCCCACGCGCGCGAGCAGCTCCCTGATCCGGATGTCCTCCGGGCCGATCCCCTCCATCGGGGAAATCGTGCCGTGAAGCACATGATAGGTGCCCTTGAAATCGCGCATGCGCTCCATCGCAGCCACGTCGCGCGGATCGCGCACGACGCAGAGCACGCCGTTGTGGCGGCTTTCGTCGGCGCAGATCGGGCAGGGATCCTCCACCGTGTAGTTGCCGCAGCAGGAGCAGTACTTGACCGCCTTGCGGCCCTGCCAGATCGCGCTGGCCAGCTCATGCACCTGATCCTCCGGCAGCGAAACGATGTGGTACGCCAGCCGCAGCGCGGTTTTTGCGCCGATGCCCGGCAGCCGGGAAAGCTGCTGCGCCATTCTGGCGATGGGTTCAATCTGTCCAGCCATGATTAGAACATGCCGCCCATGCCGCCGCCGAGCTTGTTCATCTCCGCCTCGCGGGTCTCTTCGCCCTTCCTCAGTGCGTCGTTGACCGCCGCCAGGATCATGTCCTGGAGCATCTCGACGTCGTCCGGATCGACCGCGTCGGGCTGAATGGTCAAAGAGAGCAGCTGACGCTTGCCGCTGACCTTGCAGGCGACAGCGCCGCCGCCGGCCGTGCCTTCATATTCGCGCGCGTCGAGCTCCTGCTGCATCTGCATCATCTGCTGCTGCATCTTCTGCGCCTGGCGCATGAGCTGCTGCATATTGCCGCCCGGAATGCCGGGGAAACCGCCTCTAGCCATGGTAAATTCCTCCTGAAATCAAAATCGTCATCATCGATTATACACCATTCGGGCAGAATTGAAAAGACGAAAATCATGATCCCGGCAAAAAGCGAAGTCAGCGCGTGGAAAACGTGACGAAAACTGTCAGGATATGCGCTGAGACAGCGGTCACACTAGGCGTGAACCGATTGGAGGTGAAAAAGACATGGCGAGCAACGGCAACAGCAATCAGATCAACGTGCCGCAGGCCAAGAACGCGCTTGACAACATGAAGTATGAGATCGCGCGCGAGCTGGGCGTCAACCTCAAGCAGGGCTATAACGGCGACCTGACCTCCCGCGAAGCGGGGTACGTCGGCGGCTATATGGTCAAGCGCCTGGTGGAGCAGGCCGAGCAGCAGATGGCGGGCCAGGGCTTCTGATTTCCGGCGGCCCATCGCGGACTGTGAAATGAGAAAGGGGACTTCTTCCTATGTATCAGAACCAGAATCAGGGCATGAACGCTCAGAATCAGAACATGGGCGCGCAGCAGCAGAACGCGGGCGCTCAGCAGAACGCGCAGAATCCGTCCGGCTCCAGCCGCAGCAACCGCACCGTCGTGCCGCAGGCCAAGGGCGCGCTCAACCAGATGAAGTATGAGATCGCCTCCGAGCTGGGCATCAACCTCAAGCAGGGCTACAACGGCGATCTGCCGTCCCGCCAAGCCGGCTACATCGGCGGCTACATGACCAAGCGCCTGGTCGAGCAGGCCGAGCGCGCGATGAGCAATCAGGGCTGATCGCTTCCCGGATCACGCGCAAAACCGCGGAGGGCATCCTCCGCGGTCTTTCGTTATGAGCAAAGCGCGTTTTCAAAAAAGCTGAGCAGCGCGTCGTAATAGGCATCCGGCTCGAGATAACGCGCCATCCCGTGCCCGGCGCCTTCCACTAGCAGCAGCTGCGCGTTTTCCCCTGCCGCCTGCGCGATATCCTCGCTCTGCCAGGCCAGCACCTGGGCGTCACCCGTTCCATGAATCAGCAGCAGCGGCACGTCCGCTCCGGCAATTCTGTCCGCAACGTTGCCCTCTGCGATGGACACGCCGTGCGCCAGACGATAGGCGGCATCGAACAGATGCCTGTCCAGCCAGGATGAATCCGCCTGCGCAAGCAGCTCGTGCGCCCGCGCCTGTACGCTGACATACGCGCTGTCCGCCGCTACGGCGGCAACGCTCTGCGGCAAGCCCCGGGCTGCGGCCAGCAGCAGCGCAACGCCGCCCTCATCCTGCCCAAAGCATACGATGCGCGCATCCATGTCCTCCAGCATGATCCAGTCGATCCAGGTCAGCACGTCCTCCGCGTCCCGCAGGCCCAGCGAAGCCGTCTCTCCGTCGCTTTTTCCGTGCGCATACAGATCCGGCGCGAGCACCCGATAGCCCTGAAGCGACAGCGCACAGGCCACGTCCATCACCTGGCTGTGGTCGGTACCCAGCCCGCCGTGCATCACGAGCGCCCATGGCGCATCATCGTCATCCCCAAGCGGGGAAAACAGTTCGGCGGACAGCCTGCCGCGCCCGGCGACGGCCGTCACCGTTTCGCTTGAGACCACGCTCTGCCAGCCGCGCACGCGCGCGCCGATCTGCTCCATCACCATCTGCTCGCGCAGCGCGAAGGATGTCACCCGCGTCTCCTGCTCACGCTCCTGCCGTCCATCGAGCGCCGCATGCAGGATGCGTCCGCTTCTCACCGCCAGCAAAAGCGCGCCGGTCAGCAGGAGAAGCGCCGCGATGAGCAGCACCATCAGCGCAGGCTTTCCCACGCGTTCCGCCTTTTTTCCCAAGATGCTTTCCTCCGGATCTGTTGATGCGCCCATTATAGCACATCGAGCAGGTCTTCGGAAAGCCCGATCTCCCGGCATGCGTATTCCTCGCTTGCCAGGAACATCCGGATGCGCCGGCCGCCTGCAAGCTGCCGCATCCGGCGCAAATTCTGCAAGTCCGCATCGTAGAGTGTCCGACCGCCGTCATTGTGCTGGCTCATCAGCCAGACCTCCGCTGCGTCCGGCTCCACACGCATGTGATCGCCGCAAAACAGCGTGTCAAACAGATGTACGCTCAGGATTTCTCCCTTTTCCCCGATCGATACTGCCGCGCTCACCGGATAGTAGATATCCTCCAGCAGCGCTTTGGCAAGCCGCTGATGCACAAAATCGCCTCTTTCTTTCGTGTCCCTGTGCATATTGTACCCGATTTTCGCCGGCAAAAAAACAATCCATACGGCGTAAACGCAAAAACAGCCGTGCTGCCCCTCTTCCGAAAAGCCTGACCCCGTGCCTCCATGCAGCAGAAAAACCGGCACGAAGCCGGTTGAAGGATTCTGTTTTCAGCAGCAGAACCAGGGATAGCAGATCATCCGCCCGCCGCTGCAGCAGGTGCAGAGCATTTGCAGTGCCAGGAACGTGCAGCACAGGTTGGGCTGCCCATAGGTCTGGCGGCCGTAGCTTGTGCCGCGCTCGCCGTACCACGCGCCGCCGCCCTGAAGCTGACTGAGCAGCTGCTGGTACATCACGTTGCCCGGCTCCATGCTCACCGCCTGGCGGGCATATTCCATCGCTTGCGCGTTGTTGTGCAGGCCGGACTGCGCCAGCGCGCTGAGGTAATACCAGCGCGCGCCGCGCCTTCCGGCGGGCATGCTGTTGAGCGCGTTGAGCGCCTCGGCATAGTGGCCCGTGTCGATGTAGTTTTTCGCCGCGCGCAGCTCGATATCGGCGTCCTGCTGCTGTTGCTGGCCATAGGCGTAGCCGCCGCCGAAGAACGAGGCGAACGGATCGTCCTGCGGACCGTAGCCGCCGCCATAGCCGCCATATCCGCCCGGGCGCTGCTGCTGCGTGCCGTTGTAGCCGCTTCCAGCGCGCGCAGCGCCGCCCTGGCGCCTGTGCATGATCTCCTCGTACGCCTGCTGGACCTCCATGAACTTCTTCTCCGCCTGCGCGGCGTCCGGCTTGCCGACATTCGCATCGGGGTGATATTTCTTGCACAGGCTTCTGTATGCTTTTTTAACCTCGTCGTCTGTCGCCGTCGGGGCAACGCCCAGCACCTGATACGGATCCGTCATTGCTTCTTCTTCGCCTTTCTTCGCTCGCTTGCGTTTTCAAACCTCAGCCATATGCCCGAGTAGAGAATGTTGCGCATGATCTCCGCGTCCTCAATCAGCGGCAGGCGCTCAAACGCCAGCGCCGCGCGCGCCATCATGTCCGAGAGCATCTGCTCGCAGTCTGCGGCAAACGTCTCGTTTGTTCGCCGCAAAATCAGAGGATTGTAGTTTTTCTTCCTGATATCCCGCTCGACGTCCTCATAGCAGTCGCACAGGTAGATGAATTTTCCAAGATAAAAGCCCAACTCGCGCAAATCGCGCGCGTAGATGTCGTCCTTCATGACGTACAGCTCGGCAAGCATCTCGCCCGTTAGGTTCGCCGCCGCGTCCAGATTCGGGTCGTTCTGATCTTCGATCTCGTGCAGCGCCTTCACATAGCGCTCCACAGCCTCCTTCTGCCGCGGCAGGCGCTCGCCCGCTTCCTTCGCCGCCTTCCTGAGCAGCGCGCTCTCGGCCAGCCGGTCCACGCGGCGCTCGTCCTCCCAGCCGTCGCGCAGGTCGTAATAGGCCACGATCGCGCTCAGGTCGGCGGCGTAATCGATCGCCTCGTTGGCGAGCATCCGCTGCTTGCCGAGCGGGTGCACCACGCACCGGTGCTTCTCATCCGCCGTCTCCGGCTCGTACAGCGAGGTATGCAGCATCGCCAGAAAGGTCATCTCAAAGCTGAGCGCCATGCGGCAAACGCTGCCGCAGCGGCTGCCGATGGCCCGGCACAGCCCGCAATAGTACCCGCGGTAGCGGTCAAACTCGCGAAACTTGAGCTCGTCCTTGCGGACGGTCATCACACCCAGCATGAGAGAAACCTCCCTTATCTTATACAGGGCAGATTATATCATACCCCGCATGTCACGCCAAGGGATTCCGTTTCAAATGTCGTTTTCCGCGCTCACTTTCTGCGAAGCGGCAGCGTGGCAAAGTACACCGCGGCGCACAGCAGCACGACAGCCGCGCCGGCCGACGTATCCAGATAGTAGGACAGCGCCAGGCCGCACACACCGCAGGCCATGGAGATGAGCACCGACAGGCGCATGTAGCCCGCCGCGTTGCGCGCCACGTTGCGCGAGGCCGCCGCCGGCAGGATAAGCAGCGAATTGATCAGCATCACGCCGACCCAGCGGATGGACACCATGACCGCCACAGCCACCAGAATCGTAAAGCCGTACTCCGTCAGCCGGGAGCGGATGCCGCGGCTGCGCGCCAGCGGCGAATTGATGCTGGTGATCATCAGCGGATTGAACAGCGCCAGCCAGGCGATCAACGCCACAGCCAGCGTCAGCGCCAGCGCCACCAGATCCGCCTGCGTGATGGAGAGCACGTCGCCCACCAGCACGGAGGAGTACTTGGCGAACGCGCCGCCCCGGGAGAGCACCACCAGGCCCAGCGCGATGGACGTGGACGAGAACACGCTGATGATCGTGTCCGCGCTCATTTTGGAATTGTGCTTGACATAGGTGATGAGCACCGCCCAAAGGATGCCGAAGATGAGCATGGCGGCCATCTGGTTTTCCCAGCCGAGCACCACGCCGATGGCGATGCCCGTCAGCGCGCTGTGGCCCAGCGCATCGGAGAAGAACGCCATCTTGTTGTCCACCGCCATCGTGCCCAGCAGCCCGAACAGCGGCGTGATGAGCAGCATGGCCAGCAGCGCGTTCTTCATGAACGTGTAGGAAAGCCACTCAAAGGGCAGCAGCGTATCCATGATCGCGTAGAGCGTCTCCATCACGCGCGGCCCCCCTTCGCGTAAAACACCTGTTCAAACTCCGGCGAGTCAAACACGACCTCCGGCGATCCCTGCTTGATGACCGTGCCCTGCATCAGCACGACGCGGTCGGCGTAGCGCTCCACGACGCTCAGATCGTGGGAGACCAGCAGGATGGCCATGTGGTTCCTGCGCTTGAGTTCGTCCACCGTCTGATAAAACGTCTCCAGACCGTTCTGGTCGACGCCCGACACCGGCTCGTCGAGGATCAGCAGATCCGGCTGCGGCGTGAGCGCCAGCGCCAGCAGCACGCGCTGCAGCTCGCCGCCGGAAAGCGCGCCCAGCGCCCTGTCCGCCAGCTGCGCGCAGTGCGTGCGCTCCAGCGCGGCAAGCACCCTTTCGCGCGTCTTCTTCGAGACGCCCAGAAAGACCGGTCGCCGCGACAGCGAGCCCGCCATGAAATCCATAACCGTCACCGGCGAGGAGCGGTCAAATTCCAGCTGCTGAGGCACATAGCCCGTGCGCAGATCGGCCGCGGGTCGCCCGTCGCTGGTGAGGTGGCGGATGGTGCCGGTATACTCGATCTGCCCGAGCAGCGCGCGCAGCAGCGTCGTCTTGCCCGCGCCGTTCGTGCCGATCAGCGCGGTCAGCTCGCCGCAGTGGATGTGCAGGCTCACGTCCTTGAGCGGCGTCTGCGCGCCGAAGGAGACGGTCAGCTTGTCCACCTCGATGCGGCAGAGCTTGCAGCCCGCGTCCGGGCCCGGCAGATGCGGATGCGGGCAGGCAGGCTGCTGCGCGTCCTGCGGCGCATCCTCGGGCGCAAACTGGCTCTTTCTCAGGGGTTTGATCTTCTCTATCACGGCTCAAGCGCCTCCGTCAGCACGCGCGCGTTCTCCCGCATCGCGTTTTCATAGCTCTCCGGGCTGGCGTCGCCGGAAACCACCGGATCGAGCGTAAACACCTTTGCACCCGTCTCCCGAGCGATGGTCTCGGCGGACTTCGTCGGATACTGTGGCTCCACAAACAGCGCCTTCACCTGACGCTGCTTCACCAGGTCGCAGGTCGCAGCGATCTGGCGCGTGCTCGGCTCCTCGCCGGCGTCGCTGGCAATCACGCCCGCCACCACAAGGCCATAGGCGTCCGCGAAATAGGTGAACGCCTCGTGGAAGGTGACGATCGCGCTGCCCGCAAGCGGTGCAAGCTGCGCGGAAAGCTCCGCGTCAAGCGCCTGAATCTGCGCCTTGTATGCCGCCGCGTTCTGCTGATAGGCCTCCGCGTTTTCGCTGTCCACCGCGGCAAGGCCGTCCGCAATGTTCTGCACCTGACGGATGGCCAGCTTGGGATCCAGCCACACATGCGCATTGTATACACCGTGATCGTGGTCATGATCCCCGTGCCCATGGTCGTGCTCGTCCTCGCTGCACAGCATATCGATGCCGTCGCTCGCGTTGATGACCGGCAGCTCCGGCCGCTGGGCGATCACCTTGTCCATGAACTGCTCCATCCCGCCGCCGTTGATGACGAGCGCGTCCGCCCCCTCGAGCGTGACCATGTCGCGCGTCTGCAGCTGATAATCGTGCAGACAGCCGACGCTCTCGGCTGCCATGTTCACCACGCGCACGCCCGGCACATCCCGGGCCACGTTTTGGGTGAACACATACATCGGATAAAACGACGTGACGATCGTCTTCCCCGCGGCTTCCTCCGCCGCACAGCCGCTGCACACCAAAAGCGCGAGCGCCAGCAGCGCGGCCAGCATGCTCTTTTTCATCTATTTTCAATCCTTTCGTCGTCCGGTTGTCAATAAGCATAACCCATCAACTATAATATCTTCTCGCCTCATCTCCTTTTTCCTGCCTGCATCCGTCCGTTTCTTCGTTTATTCTTCTTCCGCTTCTCCCGAATTGATATTTCACGCTCTTTGTGTTATCATAATGATAACTGTCCCCAAGCATAGAAGGAGGCTCCCATGCCCGAAACGTTTGTCATCATCGACGGCAACAGCCTGATGCACCGCGCATTCCACGCGCTGCCGCCGCTCACCAATGAAGACGGAATCTACACCAACGCCGTATTTGGCTTTCTCAGCATGCTGCTCAAGGTTGTCGCGGACGAGCGCCCCGACTATCTGGCCGTCGCGTTTGACATGCACGGCCCGACGTTCCGCCACACGGACTATGCCGAATACAAGGCGGGCCGCAAGCCGACCGCGCCGGAGCTGCGTCCGCAGTTTGATCTGCTGTACGAGTGTCTGGATGCGATGGGTGTCCGCCGCCTGACCTGCCCCACGTTCGAGGCGGACGACATTCTGGGCACCATGGCGCGCCGCTGCGAGGAGGCGGGCATTTCTGCCCTGCTGGTCACCGGCGACCGCGATTCCATGCAGCTGGTCACCGAAACCTCCAGCGTACTCTACACCAGGCGCGGCGTGTCCGACGTGGTGCGCTACACGCCCGAAAAGGTCAAGGAGGATTTCGGCGTGACGCCGCAGCAGATTCCGGACCTCAAGGGCTTGATGGGCGACGCGAGCGACAACATCCCCGGCGTGCCGGGCATCGGCGAGAAGACCGCCGTCAAGCTGCTGGACGCCTACGGAACGCTGGAAAACGCCTTCGACCACGCGGATACGGATCTCAAGGGCAAGCAGCGCGAGAAGATGCTTGAGGGCCGCCTGTCCGGCCTGATGAGCAAGAAGATCGCGACGATCACGCGGCAGGTGCCCCTCGAGGAGCGCATCGAGGACTGCCGCCTGCATGACATGCAGGGCGCGATGCCGGTCTTTGAGCGGCTGCAGCTCAAGTCCCTGATGACGCGCCTTCGCCAGCTCGCGCCGGACGCGCCGCAGGCCGAATCATCCGCAAAGGCCGCGCTGGCCTGGCAGGAGGAAGCCGCGCTTTCCAGCGCCGAGGCCATCCGCGCCTGGATCGAGGATATTCCCGGGGACGCCGCTGCGGCGATTGTCATGCGCGAGGAGGGCTTCTCCCTGGCGGACGGCAGCGGACGCCGGGCCGCGATTCCCTTCGCGCAGGGCCTGCTGGGCGAGGGCATGGACCCTGTGGAAGCCGCGCAGGCGCTCGCTCCGCTCCTTTCCGGCGCGCGCCGTCTGGTTCTCTTCGGGGCCAAGCGGCTGATGACGCAGTTGGCCCCGTGGGGCGTGGCGATCACCGCGCCGTTTGACGACGTGCAGCTTGAGGCCTATCTGCTCGCGCCGCAGAGCGGCAATTATGAAGCGCCGGAAAGCGCCGCTGCGCTGTACGAGCAATCGATCGAATCCGCCGCGCAGCTTCATCAGCAGGACATGACGAAGCTCTACCGCGAGATCGAGCTGCCGCTGCTGAACACGCTCTACGCCATGGAGTGCGAGGGCTTTTTGGTCGACCGCGAGGAGCTTCACCGGCTCGGCGCGCAGTACAACCAGCAGATTTCCGCGCTGCGCGACGAAATCTACGCGCTGTGCGGCGTGGAGCCGTTCAACCTGAACAGCACGCAGCAGCTGGGCGCGGTGCTCTTTGAGAAGCTGGGCCTGCCCGCCAGAAAGAAGACCCAGCGCGGCTATTCCACCGACGCGGACACGCTGCAGGAGCTTTCAAGCCTCCACCCAGCGATCGACAAAATTCTCGCCTACCGCCAGGTGACCAAGCTGAACAGCACCTATATCGACGGCCTGCTGCGCCTGACCGGGCGGGACGGCCGCATCCACACCTGGTTTGACCAGACCACCGCGGCGACGGGCCGCATCTCCTCCAGCGAGCCGAACCTGCAGAACATCCCCGTGCGCACGGAGATGGGCCGCGAGATCCGCCGCGCCTTCATCGCCAAACCCGGCTGCGTGCTCGTGGATGCGGACTACTCGCAGATCGAGCTGCGCCTGCTTGCGCACCTGTCGGGCGACCCGGCCATGTGCGACGCGTTCTCCCGCGGCCAGGACGTGCACACGCGCACGGCCGCCGAGGTCTACGGCGTGCCGATTGAGGAGGTCACGCCGCAGATGCGCTCCAGCGCCAAGGCCGTCAACTTCGGCATCGTCTACGGCATCAGCGATTTCGGCCTGGCCTCCAACCTGCACATCTCCCGCAAGGAAGCCGCCGAGTTCATCGAGCGCTACTTTGCCCGCTACGGCGCGGTGCGCAAGTTCATGGACGCGTGCGTCGCGCAGGGCAAGGCCGAGGGCTATTCGGTCACGATGTACGGCCGCCGCCGCCCGCTGCCGGAGCTCTCCTCCTCCAACTACAACCGCCGCCAGTTCGGCGAGCGGGCCGCGATGAACACGCCCGTGCAGGGCGCCGCGGCGGACATCATCAAGATCGCCATGAACACGGTGCACAGGCGCCTTTCGGAGGAGGGGCTCAAGGCCCGGCTCATCCTGCAGGTGCACGACGAGCTGATCGTCGAGTGCCCGGAGCGTGAGCAGGAGCAGGTCGAGCAGTTGCTGCGCGCGTGCATGGAAAGCGCCGCATCGCTGAGCGTGCCCCTCGTCGCGGACGTGCACGCCGGGCATTCCTGGTTTGACACCAAATAACGCGGGCGGTGCCCGCCTCCGCTTCCGAAACGCTTTACAGCGCAACGCCTTTCGGTGCTCGCTGTTCGAATTTGTGCAATTCCCCGATAAATTCTCCCATCAGCAAGAAAAGGGCGCTCTCATTCGTCTACATATCAGGAGAAAGCATCTATGAAAATCGGACTGACCGGCTCCATCGCCTGCGGCAAGAGCGCCGTGAGCCAGTATCTGCGGGAGCTTGGCTACTTTGTCGCCGACGCGGACGCCATTTCCCGCAGCCTCACTGCGCCCGGCGGCAAGGCGCTTCCCCTGCTGCGTGAGGCCTTCGGCGGCGAGGTTTTTGATGGCGACGTGCTGAACCGCCGCCGTCTGGGCGGCATCGTCTTTGGCGACGCCGACAAGCGCGCGCAGCTCAACGCCATTTTGCATCCGCTGATCATCCGCACGTTTCAGGCCGAGCTGAACGCCCACGACGCGCCCGATACGCTCGTCTTCGGCGACGTGCCGCTGCTGTATGAATGCGGCATGACGCAGATGTTTGACCGCATCTTTGTCGTTTCCGCCCCGAGGGAGACGCAGATTGCGCGGCTGCTTGCGCGCGACGGTCTCTCCCGTGAGGAGGCGGAGCGCCGCATCGACGCCCAGATGCCGCTTGCGCAGAAATGCGCGCTGGCCGACGCGGTCATTGATACCGACGGGCCGATGGAAAACACCCGCGCCCGGGTGCGCGCGCTGATTGATTCCATTTTTCCAAGGAGGAAGGCATGAACACACCCTCTCCCGCGCCGCAGCGCAGGCGGCGCGCGCAGCAGGACGGGCCTGTCCGGCAGGAGACGCCCGTCCGCCAGGAGCCTGTGCGCCGCCGCGCGCAGGCCGGGCACAGACAGGCTGCCTTTGACAGGGCGTTTGAGCACTCCATCTTCGAGCGGATGCCCACGCCCGTGCGCGTGCTGCTCATCACGCTGTGCGTCGCCATCTTCTTCACCTGCGCCGTGGGCATCACCCGAAGCTATCTGCAGGCGCAGGAGGAGCGCCGCCGCCTGGAGGCCGAGGCCGCCGAGCGCGCGCAGCATCCGCTTCAGTACGCCGGCTTCATCACACAGTACGCCATGGCCCAGGAGCTGGACCCCGCGCTGGTCGCCGCCGTGATCCTGTGCGAATCCAGCTACAACCCCGAGGCCGAAAGCCGCCTGGGCGCGCGTGGGCTGATGCAGCTGATGGAGGATACCGCCGGCTGGGTCGCGCACAAGCTCGGCGAGGACGGCGAAGGGTACTCCTTTGACCTGCTCTACGACCCGGAAACCAACATCCGCTTCGGCACCTGGTATCTGGGCTATCTCTCCCGGCGCTTTGGCGGCGACGCGACGAAGATCGTCTGCGCCTACCACGCCGGCCAGGGCAACGTGGACGCCTGGCTCAAGAATCCCGAGTACAGCAGCGACGGCGTGACGCTTGACGTCATCCCGACGCAGGACACCGCCACCTATGCCGCCCGCGTGCTGCACGCGCGCGACGTCTACCGCAAGTACTACTTCCCTTCCGCTACGCCGGAACCCGCTGTCCCGTAAAGGAGTTTCGCTTATGCGCACATCTTTTCCTCATCTGAGGCGTATCCTCGCGGCGCTGCTGCTCGGCGCGCTCTCGCTCTGCCCGGCCGCGGCCTGCGCTGCCCCGTCCTATCTCACCTGCGCCATCGTCGCCACCGACGACCTGGAGCTTCGTCCGCTGGAGCTGAACCAGCGCGACGTGGTCAGTGTGCTCGATCTGGTGTACGAGGGCCTGTTCGCCATGGATGACAACTACATGCCCCAGCCGGAGCTTGCCTATTCCTATGAGTTCATCAGCGACGGCCGCCGCCTGCGCGTGGTGCTGCGCGACGACGTGACCTTCCACAACGGCGCTCCCCTGACGGCAAACGACGTCGTGGCAACGCTTGACTACATGTATGAGCTGACCGGCTTTGACAGCGATCTCAACTCCGAGTACGATCTGACGGATCGCGGCCTGTACTACTCGACGTTTTACTCCATCAAGAGCTGGGAAGCCGAGGACGAGCGCACGCTGCTCTTTAATCTGCGCCGCGCCTGCTTCGGCTCGCTCTACGCGCTCACCTTCCCCATTCTGCCCGCCTCCGAGGTGTCAAACGCCATGCCCTCCGGCACCGGCCCGTACGCCTATGACGGCTATGAGCGCGGCAGCGCCATCTGGCTCAAGGCGAACAAGACCTGGTGGAAGCGCGTGCCGCAGGTGACCAACATCCGCGCAAGCATCTACAAGGATTCCGAGGCCGCGCTGAACGCGTTTGACACGCAGACCGTGGACGTGGCGATGACCCGCTCGATCAACGCCTCCCGCTACTCCGGCTCGCTCAGCTCGTTCTCCCTCTCCGCGCGCACGCGTCAGCTCGAGGTGCTGCTGATGAACCGCGCCTACAAGTACCTCAAGAGCGACGACAACGGCAAGAACCTGGTGCGCGAGGCGATCTCCTACGCGATCAACCGCAGCGAGCTGATCTCCTCCGTCTATCAGGGCATGGCGACCGTCGCCTACACGCCTGTCCCGGCCGGCACCTGGCTCTCCAACGAGTCGACCATCCGCGACGTGTACGATCCGCTGATGGCGGAATCGCTGCTGGATCAGGCGGGCTGGAAGATGGCGGATGACGGCAAGCGCTACAAGGACGGCAAGGCGATGGAGTCCTTCCGCATCCTGGTCTACGACGAGCCGGGCTCCACGGTCCGCACCAACGCGGCGAACAAGATCGTCGAGCAGCTCAAGGCCGTCGGCATTCCGGCCTATGTCGCCACCTGGTCGCGCGAGGACGTCCTCACCAAGCTCAGGAGCGGCGACTATTCCCTCGCCCTGTGCGCGTTCAACTTCGACGTCGGCCCGGACCCGGGCTTCACGCTGACCTCGACCGCCAGCTGCAACTACACGCGCTACCGCAGCGACGACATGAACAGCCTGCTCACGCAGCTGCGCTCCAGCGTCACCTCCGCCGATTACCAGAACGCCATGAGTCTGATCCAGGATCAGTTCGAGCAGGACATTCCCTACATCTGCCTGTACTGGCGTGCCGGCGCGCTCCTCTCCCGCTCCGCCTTCACCGACGCGCGCGATATCCGCGAGCTGGAGCTGCTGCGCGGCGTGGAGAGCTTCAGCAACTGACACTAATGCATCTTATACACGCGCGAAGCGAAGATGGGAGTCTGAGGGACTTCGTCCCTCAGGCAGGTTTTAGGTGCCGGAGCCTGACGCGCCCTGTGGGCGATACAGTCAGGCGGAACGCCGGAAACGGCAAGGAGCGCTTGCGCGACTATGCCGGCTTCCCGGATCGGCAGCCCTAACGTCTCCGTCAAGGCGAAGCCCAAACAAGAATCGAAGAAAAACCGCAGGCAACAATTGCGATTCCGATCACAACGCTGAAAACCGCTCAACACGAATGAAGGCTGCGCAGCCAGAAGACTGCGCAGCCCTTTCTCTTTGGTTGTGTATCCGCTTCTCAGCGGAATGCTGCTTACTTGGAGAGCGCAGCAGACTCGCCGGCGATGCGGCCGAACACGACGGTATCGGTCAGCGCGTTGCCGCCCAGACGGTTGGTGCCGTGGATGCCGCCGGTCACCTCGCCAGCCGCATACAGGTTCTCGATGATCTCGCCGTTCTCGTTGTACACGCGGGCCTTGGTGTCAATGCGGACGCCGCCCATGGTGTGGTGCACGGTCGGGACGCGGGCGCCGGCATAGAACGGGCCGTTGTCGATCGGCGCGCCGAACAGGGTGCGGCCGAACTCGTCCGCCTGGCCCTCGAGGTCGCCGCCGGTGCAGTGACGGTTGTATTCAGCGATGGTCGCCTTCAGGTTCTCAGCGTCAACGCCCATGAGCGCAGCAAGCTCGTCCAGGGTGTCCGCCTTCACCGCGCGGCCAGCCTCAACCAGCTGGTTCGCGGTCTCGCCGAAGTTGTTGAGCTCATCGCCGGTCGGGTAGGTATCGGAGTCCATGACGATCCACATGAGCGAGTCTTCCTGAGCGAACAGGTCACGGGTCATGTCGTCGCGGCGGCCGCCCTCATCGCCGTAGCGGAGGCCAGACTTGTTGACGAAGATACGAGAATCCACGCCGTGCTCGATGTTGCCGGACAGGGAGCCGGTCACCGGGTCGCCCAGCGGCAGGAGCTGGATGTTGCCCATCTGCACGAAGTCGGCCTGCAGCGCCTGCAGCATCTTCACGCCGTCGCCGGTCGCGCCTTCGTGGTTGGTGGACAGAACGGACGCATCCAGGGTGCCCCAGATCGCGTCAAACGCCATGCGCAGCTCGACGTTCTTGGAGAAGCCGCCGGTCGCAACGACAACGCTCTTGGCGTTGATGGTGACGGTGTTGCCGGTCTCGCCGGTGCAGACGATGCCGCAGGCCGCGCCATTGCTGTCAACCAGGATCTTCTCCGCCTTGGTGTTGAGCATCAGGCTCATGGTGTCCTGATGCGCGTCGAGGTACTTGGTGTAGGTGTCAAAGAAGCCGGTGCCGGCCACCATGACCGGCTTCCAGGCGCGCGGCCACAGACCGCCGGAAACGGTGAAGACGCGATCCTCGCCGAGCCACTCCATGCCCAGCTCCTTGGTCCACTGAATCGCATCCCAGGCGTTGGAGACCAGGGTCATGACCAGCTCCGGATCGCCCTGATAGTCGCCGCCCTTGAGGGTCTGGGTGTAGTGCCAGTACACGGAGTCGTTCTGCTTGATGGCGAACTCGCTGCGATCCTCCACAGCGTTCACCGCGCCGCCGGCCAGGATGGTGTTGCCGCCAACCTTGGGCATCTTCTCCACGACGATGACGTTCGCGCCGTTCTGCTGCGCAGAGATCGCGGCCGCCAGGCCAGCGCCGCCCGCGCCGATGACGACGACGTCGGTCGTCAGCTCCTCGTCAGCCGCCTTCTCGACGACGACTTCCTTCTTCTCCATCAGCGCGGTGGTGTCCACGCCGCCGTTCTCCAGCGCCGCCTTGACGGTCGCCAGGATCGCGTTGGAGGTCAGGGTCGCGCCGGCCACGGTATCGACGTTGATGGAGCCCAGCTCCACCATCTGCGCCGGGATCTGCGCGCACGGCAGCTCGCAGATGCCTGCGGTGTCCTTGCACTCGTCCACGGTCACGGCCTTGATGGAGCCGTCGTCCGCCAGGGTGACGGTGACGGTGACCGCGCCGACGCCGCCGATCTGGGAATCGCCGGTCGCGGTGTAGCTGGTGTCAGCCACAGCCAGGACGGCGGCCATCATGAGCGCAAGCGCCAGGATGACGGAAAGAATCTTCTTCATGATGTTCTTCCTCCTTCAGTTTTTGATTGATAGTTAACGATCAATCCTGATGGAGAGTATATACCCGCAAGCCGCTTTTGAAGCAAGTCGGATTTTTGCAGCTTTTCCGTCATTTTTAGTTCATCCGCCGGCATTTCGTCTCACTCAAACGTCATATAAGTATCGAAATAATGCCGTCTCACGCCGCCGGAGCAGTCCACAAACAGCATGCTCCCCCACATCGTTCCCTTTTGCACAAACCGGTGCTCTCTGGCAAAGGCGAGAATCGGCCGGAAGATCACGTCCGGATCGTCGTACTGCTCCTCGCCGCAGGCGACCACCGCGTGCAGCGCCATGCCGCCGGGGATGCGCCGCGTGACGCGGCCATTCGCATCCAAACCGTAATCCGCCGCTCTCCTGGCGGAGATGATCATGGAGGGCACCGCCTGCTCGTCTGTGGGCTCCCGGCAGATGGACAGGCTGACCGCCGGCGCGGCTTCGATCCACCGCTTGGCGACCGCCTGCTCGCCCTTATCCAGCGGAATGCGGCCGGCGGAGCTGCTTCGAAAGTAAATCATGTCCTCCGCGCGGCGGATATCCACCGCATCTATATGCTGAAGCCCCTCCTGCCCGTGCGCAATCAGATGGTCGATGTCCTGCACCAGGGCCGCGTACTGCCGGGCGGCCAGCGCCGCCTCGTCGCGCTTCTCCTTCATCCGCGCGATCACCTGCTCGCCCGTCATGCCGTCTGCGCTGAACTGCCGGGCGATATCGCGGACCGGCACGCCCATCGCACGGTACTTTTTCGCGCTGACAAGACGGCTGATATCCGCCTCCTGATAGTAGCGCCAGCCGGACTCCACCTTGGGCGTATCGATGATGCCCTCTTTCTCGTAAAAGTGCAGCGCGCTGGTTGTCATGCCCAGCACACGGGATACATCGCCGATTGAATAGCGCAACCCAGACCCCTCCCAAATTCAAAAGCCGCTTTCGATTTTTTTGAAAATTTGCATCCCACGTTCACGGAAAATTCACAAGTCTACCAATTTTCTGCCACTTTGATTGTACACAGTTTTGCGGAAAAGATCAATGATTCTATTCAAATTCGCCGCCTTGTGCTATAATAGCCTTTGTTTATCTGAGGTTTACGGAGGATCGTATGGATCGTTTTGATATCGTCGTCATCGGCGCCGGTCACGCTGGCTGCGAAGCGGCGCTGGCGGGCGCGCGCATGGGCCTGCATACGCTGCTGCTCACGCTCAATCTGGACGCGATTGCGCTCATGCCCTGCAATCCCGCCATCGGCGGCACGGGCAAGGGCCATCTGGTGCGCGAAATCGACGCGCTGGGCGGCGAGATGGGCCGCGCGATCGACGACACGTTTATCCAGTCCCGCATGCTCAACACGGGCAAGGGCCCGGCCGTCCACTCCCTGCGCGCGCAGGCGGACAAGCGCGCCTATCAGAATCGGATGAAGCGCGCGCTTTTTGGCGAGCCGAACCTCGAGGTGCGCCAGGGCGAGTGCGGCGAAATCCTCACGGAGCACGGCGCGGTCACGGGCGTGCGCACAACCACCGGCGCGCAGATCGCCTGCAAAGCCGTCGTCGTCTGCTCCGGCGTGTACATGGACAGCCGGATCATCATCGGCGAGGCCAGCTGGCAGGGCGGCCCACAGGGGCTGCTCTCCTCCGTGCATCTGGCGGACGCGCTGCGCCATCTGGGCATCTCGCTTCGCCGCTTCAAGACCGGCACCCCGCCGCGCATCGAGGAAAGCTCCATCGACTTTGACGAGATGGAGCCGCAGCCCGGCGACGAGGTCATCACCCCGTTCTCCTTCATGACCGACGCCCCGCTTGCCAACCGCGCGCAGTGCTACCTGACCTACACCAACGGGGAGACGCACCGCATCATCCGCGAAAACATCCACCGCGCGCCCATGTACCAGGGCACGATCAAGGGCACCGGCGCGCGCTACTGCCCCTCCATCGAGGACAAGATCATGCGCTTTGCGGACAAGGAGCGCCACCAGCTGTTCCTGGAGCCGGAGGGCCTTGACACCAACGAGTGGTATGTGCAGGGCCTGTCCACCTCGCTGCCGGAGGACGTGCAGATCGCCATGCTGCACACGATTCCCGGCCTCAGGCGTGCGCGCGTGCTGCGTCTGGCGTATGCGATCGAGTACGAGTGCATCGATCCGCTGCAGCTGCGCGCGGATCTGTCGCTGCGCGCGCTGAGCGGCCTGTTTTTCGCCGGCCAGATCAACGGCACCAGCGGCTATGAGGAAGCCGGCGCACAGGGCATCCTCGCGGGCATCAACGCCGCGCGCTTTGTGCAGGGCCGGGAAAGCGTGATCCTCGGCCGCGACCAGGGCTACATCGGCGTGCTGGTGGACGACCTGACGACCAAGGGCACCAACGAGCCCTACCGCATGATGACCAGCCGCTGCGAATACCGCCTGCTGCTGCGTCAGGACAACGCCGACCTGCGGCTGACGGAGATCGGCCACAGCGTGGGCCTGGCCAGCGACGAACGCCTTGCGCGCATGCAGCAAAAGCGTGCGCAGACAGAGGCGGTCATCGCCCGGCTCAGAAAGACCTTCATCGGCAGGAGCGAGGCGCTTGACCGCTGGATGGCGCTTCACGGCCAGGCCGAAGCCGCCGGCAGCGTCTGCGCCGCGGACCTCATCCGCCGCCCGGGCATCTGCTACGCCGATCTGGAGCCGATCGATCCCGGCTGGTCTCCCCTGCCCCGCGAGGTGGAGGAGCAGGTGGACATCTTCCTGCGCTATGAGGGCTATCTGGAGAAGGAGCGCAAACAGGTCGAGGCCTTCCGCAAGAGCGAGGATACGCTGCTGCCCCAGGGCTTTGACTACATGACGCTCGATACCCTGCGCATCGAGGCGCGCCAGAAGCTGACCGCGCAACAGCCGCGCTCCCTCGGCGAGGCCAGCCGCATTTCCGGCGTCTCGCCGGGCGACATCACCGTGCTGATGGTCTGGCTGGAAAAGCGCAGCCGCGAGCAGCATGCAAACTGATACGATTTTCGCCGAAAATACCTTAAAGCGCGCGAAGCGAAGAAGGGAGTCTGAGGGACTGTGTCCCTCAGGCAGGTTTGGGCGGCAGCCCAACATATCCCCATATGGCGAAGCAGTCAGGGAGCGAAGCGTTACCTGACGGTGCTTAGCTCATAGCTGCTTCCATTTGAAAAGAAGTATAAGCTCTTTCCGCCTGACGGATTTTCCGTCAGGATTTTTTTATTTCCCCCTTGCATTATACCCCCATAGGGTATATAATACGGACAACCGAATGAGAGGTGATTGAATGGAAAACAATAACTGCTGCTGCCACAAGACCAAGGTGCGCACGGAACAGGAATATAAGGATCTGATCACCCGGCTCAACCGCATTGAGGGGCAGATTCGCGGCATCCGCGGCATGGTCGAGCGCAGCGCATACTGCACGGACATCCTCACGCAGGTGTCCGCCGCCAACGCCGCGCTGAACAGCTTCACCAAGGTGCTGCTGGCCAATCACATCAAAACCTGCGTCGCGCAGGACATCCGCGACGGCAAGGACGAGACGATCGACGAGCTGGTGTCCACGCTGCAGAAGCTGATGAAATAATCAGGGAGGGATTTCATTGGAACAATATCAGGTCACGGGCATGAGCTGTGCCGCCTGCAGCGCCCGGGTGGAGAAGGCCGTCTCAGCGGTGCCCGGCGTGACGGCCTGCTCGGTCAGCCTGCTGACCCACTCCATGGGCGTGGAGGGCACGGCGAGCCCCCAGGCGATCATCAAGGCCGTTGAGGACGCCGGCTACGGCGCATCGCTGAAGGGTGCAGAGCACGCCGGCGGCAGCTCCGCCGCTGCGGACGAGGATGCGCTCGCCGATCACGAGACGCCCGCACTCAAGCGCCGGCTCATCGCGTCGCTTGGCTTCCTCATCGTGCTCATGTACTTTTCCATGGGCCACATGATGTGGGGCTGGCCGCTGCCCGCGTTCATGGCGGACAATCACATCGCCATGGGGCTCGTGCAGCTTCTGCTCGCCGCCATCGTGATGGTCATCAATCAGAAGTTCTTTGTCAACGGCTTCAAGGGTCTGATTCACCGCGCGCCGAACATGGACACGCTGGTGGCGCTCGGCTCCGGCGCATCGTTCGTATACAGCACCTACGCCCTCTTTGCCATGACGGCCGCGCAGCTGCGCGGCGACGCGGCGGGCGTGATGGGCTATATGCACGAGTTCTACTTCGAATCCGCAGCGATGATCCTCGCACTCATCACCGTGGGCAAGATGCTCGAGGCCCGCTCCAAGGGCAAGACGACCGACGCGCTCCGAAGCCTGATGAAGCTCGCGCCGAAGACCGCCGTGCTCCTGCGGGACGGGAAGGAGGTCACGGTGCCGATCGACCAGGTTCGCCGGGGCGACATCTTCGTCGTGCATCCGGGCGAGAATATCCCGGTGGACGGCGTGGTGCTCGAGGGGGAGAGCGCGGTGAACGAATCCGCGCTGACCGGCGAGAGCATCCCGGTTGACAAAGCGCCGGGCGACGCGGTGTCCGCCGCGACGGTCAACCAGTCCGGCTTCATCCGTTGCGAGGCGACGCGCGTCGGCGAGGACACGACGCTCTCCCAGATCGTCAAGATGGTCTCCGACGCCGCCGCGACCAAGGCGCCGATCGCCAAGATCGCCGACCGGGTCTCCGGCGTGTTCGTCCCCGCGGTCATCGCCATCGCCGTCGTAACGACGGCCATCTGGCTGCTGGCCGGTCAGAGCATTGGCTTTGCCCTCGCCCGCGGCATCTCCGTGCTGGTCATCAGCTGTCCGTGCGCGCTGGGGCTGGCCACGCCGGTAGCGATCATGGTCGGCAACGGCCTGGGTGCCAAGAACGGCATCCTGTTCAAGACCGCCGTCTCGCTTGAGGAGACCGGAAAGACCGAAATCGTGGCGCTGGACAAGACCGGCACGATCACCCGGGGCGAGCCGAAGGTAACCGACCTCCTTCCCGCAGACGGCGTAACGGAGCAGACGCTGCTCTCGCTCGCCTATGCGCTGGAACAGCACAGCGAGCATCCGCTGGCCCGCGCCGTAATCAGCCGCGCAAGAGAAGCCGCGCTCACACCGCAGGAGGTCAGCGATTTCCGCGCGCTGCCCGGCAATGGCCTGACCGCCAGGCTGGGCGAATCGTTGCTGACTGGTGGCAGCCTGACCTACATGCAGACCGCGGCAGATATTCCCGCAGCCCTGGCCGTGCAAGCCGAACGCCTCGCCGGGGAGGGCAAGACGCCGCTGCTCTTTGCCAAAGACCGTCAGCTGTTGGGCCTCATCGCCGTCGCGGACGTGATCAAGGAGGACAGCCCCGAGGCCATCCGCGCGCTCAAGAGCCTGGGCATCCGCGTCGTCATGCTCACCGGCGACAATGAGCGCACCGCGCGCGCCATCGGAAAGCAGGCGGGCGTGGACGAGGTCATCGCGGGCGTGCTGCCGGACGGCAAGGAGGCCGTCATCCGCAGGCTCAGGCAGCAGGGCAAGGTTGCGATGGTCGG
>JAGBDL010000173.1 GCA_017937505.1 Clostridia bacterium
CCAGCGCGTTATAGACCGTGTGGCGGCCCAGCACGGGGACAAACAGCTCAAAGCGGTGGCCGAAGCCGCTGACGACAAAGCGCATGCCGTCTTCAAGCTCCTGAATGTCCGTGGCGAGCACGTCGCAGGAGTGATTTTCGATGCCGAAGTAGTATTTTTTGTGGCCGCCGTCCGCACGGACGTTCCACAGCAGGGGCTCGTCACCGTTGAAGACGCCGACGCCGTTTTTCGGCACGCCGCGGAAGATCTCGAGCTTGGCCTGCAGGATGCCCTCGCGGGAGCCCAGGTGCTCGATGTGCATGGTGCCGATGTTGGTGATGATGGCGATATCCGGCCGCGCGATGGAGGTCAGGTAGGCCATCTCGCCGAAGTGGTTCATGCCCATTTCGAGCACGGCGACCTCGGTGTCGTCCGGCATGTCGAGAATGGTCATGGGAAGGCCGAGGTTATTGTTGTGGTTGCCCTCGGTGCGGGCGGTATGGAAGCTGCGCGCGAGCAGGCAGGCCGTCATTTCCTTGGTCGTCGTCTTGCCGACGCTGCCGGTGATGCCGATGACGGTGATGCCGGCGTGCTCACGGTAGGCTGCCGCCAGATCGCCGTAGGCGCGGATGGTGTCGGCGACGAGGATGGTGGGGATCGGCGCTTCCACGGGTCTTGCGACCAGCGCGGCCTTCGCGCCGAGGCTCGCGGCCATGGCGACAAAGTCATGGCCGTCGGCCTTCTCGCCCTTGATGGCGACAAAGAGGTCGCCGGGCCGGACTCGGCGGGAGTCGGACTGGACGCCGGTGACGGTAACGGTCTCTGCCTCCGGTGCGACAGTCCCGTGGCAGGCCTCTGCGATTTTCCTGAGTGTCAGTTCTTTCATCTTTCCCTCTCCAGATACGCACGGACGACCTCGCGCTCGTCCAGATGGCGTTTTTCGTGTCCGATCTCCTGATAGGTCTCGTGGCCCTTGCCGCAGAGGACGATGATATCGTCCTTCCGGGCCAGATCCATGGCTCGGAAGATGGCGGCCTCGCGGGTCTCGATGACTTCGTAGGGCGTCTCGGCTTCCTGCATCCCGGCCAGGATCTGCCGGAGGATCTTATAGGGGTCTTCTGTGCGGGGATTATCCGAGGTGACGATGCTGAGGTCGGCGAGCTGCGCCGCGATTCTGCCCATGACGGGGCGCTTGAACGGGTCGCGGTCGCCGCCGCAGCCGAAGACCGCGATCACGCGGCCGCGGCAGAAGCCGCGCACGGCTTTTAAGATATTTTCGAGGCTGTCCGGGGTGTGGGAGTAGTCGATGAGGACGGTATAGTCCTTTCCCGGCGTGGGGACGACCTCTACCCTGCCCTTGACGCTCTGCGCGGTCCGCAGAGCGTCGGCGATGGCGGGCAGCGGGATCTCCAGCGCGAGCGCCGCGCCGATGACGCCGAGGGCGTTATAAACGCTGAAGATGCCGGGGATGCCGAGCGTGACCGGCTGCGTCTGCCCGTCGTATTCCGCGTCAAACTCCACGCGGTCAGACAGCAGCTGCAGGTGCTGTGCGCGAAGGCTTGCCGGCTGCTGCGCAGAATACGTCAGGCAGCGGCAGGAGGCCTGCGCCAGGATGCGGCCGGCGTAGGCATCGTCCACGTTGACGACGCCGGTCCGGCAGCGGGTAAAGAGCATGGCCTTGGCGTCGCAGTAGGCGTCCATGGTCTTGTGGAAGTCGAG
>JAGBDL010000174.1 GCA_017937505.1 Clostridia bacterium
GGCAATGAGCCGGTATCCGCGCGCCTTCATTTCGCCGACGAGCGCCCGCCCGGCCGAAAGCGCCTGCTCCGCCTGCGCGCGCGTCATCGCGGGGCCGCGCGTCATGTTGGCCGTCCCGCGCGCGACCTTGCGGTCAAGCACGCCGGGCACGTCCGTGAGCATGCCCATATCGACCGCCAGCACGTCCGTGCCCGATGCGGCGGCCATCAGGCTCACGTTCGACGTGCCCTCCGCAATGGCGCGCGCCACCAGCGCCGTGACCTCGCTTCCACTCTGGGAGACACCCTCGGCCACCACGCCGTGATCGCCGCAGAACACCAGCGCACAGCGGGGGGAAATGCACACGTCCTCCGTCCCCTGAATCTCCGCCAGCTGCACGATCAGCTCCTCCAGCCGCCCCAGGGCGCGCAGCGGCTTGGCGATGCGGTCAAGGCGCGCCTGCGCCCGCTCTCCCGCGCTCATACGCCCTCCTCATCCGCGCGCCGCACGACCTTCATGATGTCGCCGTAGCGCGCAAGCAGCCTGTCATAGTTTTCCGGCCTGTGCGGGAACGTGCAGGCTGAACAGTCCTTGATTCCCCGCTCATTATAGGCGTAATCGCCGCCGCAGGCCCTGCCCAGCGCATAGAGCGGACAGTAGCAGAACAGGCAGTTAAGCGGCTCCCCCTCCATACCCGCGTGGCAGGGGAAGTATTGGCAGTCCCGGTTTTCAAAGAACCGGCTGCTGTTTTTTTCTTCCTTCATGTGCTCCTTTCCTCCTTCACAGCATCAGCGCTGCGGCGCAGATCGCCGCCATCATCAGCGCGCTGGCCGTCATCATCAGGCGCACGGCGCGCGCGATATCCGCCCGCCCGGCCGGGCGGGCTGCGTCGCCGATCGTCGGCTTTGCCATGGGCCTTCCGAAGTAGTCGTGCGTGCCGCCGAGCTGGATGTGCAGCGCACCTGCCGCCGCGGCCTCGCTCCACGCGCAGTTGGGGCTTTTGTGGCACGCATGGTCGCGCCGCATGACGCGCCAGGCGTTCTGCCCGTCCAGCCCCGTGAGCGCCGCCGCCAGACAGAGCAGCGGCCCCGTCACGCGCGCCGGGATGAAGTTCAGCACATCGTCCAACCGCGCGCTGGACCAACCAATGTCCCGATAGCGCTCGTCCATGTAGCCGACCATGGAATCGAGCGTGCTGGCCGCCTTGAAGCCCCACAGCAGCACCGGCCCACCCAGCGCCGCATAGAGCATCGGCGCAATCACGCCATCGGTCGTGTTCTCCGCGACGGTCTCCACGGTCGCCTTGATGATTTCTTCTTCACTTAAGCGCTGCGTGTCCCGCCCGACGATGCGCGCCACCTGCGTGCGCCCGGCCTCCACGCCAAGGGCAAGCGCCCGCTCCACGCCGTGCGCCTCCCGCGCCAGCGAGGTCATCGCCAGCCCCAGCCAGTCAAGCAGCGCCATACCGGTCAGGTGCGGAATGCGTCCAAAGCAGCTCAGCAGGGCCAGCAGCGCGCCCGCCACCGCCATCGTCAGCAGCACGGTGGAGGCGGTCAGCAGCAGCGCGCTTGCCCGCAGGTTTCCGCCCCGCGCACGCAGCCGCTTTTCCGCAAAGGAAATGTAGCTTCCAATGATGCACACCGGATGCAGAAGCCAGGCCGGGTCGCCCAGCAGCGCGTCGAGCGCAAAGCCGAGCGCCAGCGCCAGCACATGTTCGCCCATCGTCAAGCCTCTCCCCGCAGGATGCGGTAAATCGCGTCCATATCCACGCTCGCGCGCACGATGGACGCGATGCGGTCAAATTCTCTTTCACGGAACGCTTCCATGCTGACGGGCACGGCGTTTGCGCTTGCCAGCCCCTTCTTCCCGCGCAGATACGCGGCGATGGCCGCAAAGAGCTGCCCATCGTCGAACAGTCCGTGCAGATAGCTGCCCAGCACGTTTCCGCTCTCGTTCATCACGCCGTCGATTCTCTCACCGATGGCCAGCCACGGCACGGCGTTTTTGCCCAGATGGTTTTGTCCCGCGTGAATCTCATATCCGTCCACCGTCAGGCCCTTTGCATCGGACAGCCAGCCCTGCGCGGCGCAGACGCTTGCGCTGGCCTGCGCCGTGTACTTCTCCTTTTCAAAGGTGACCTCCATGTCCAGCAGTCCAAGCCCGGCAAGCTCCGGCACGCGGGACTCCACATGGTCGGGATCGCGCAGCACGCGCCCCAGCATCTGATAGCCGCCGCATACGCCGATGACCATGCCGCCCTTTTGGGCATGGCGCACGATGGCCGCGTCCATGCCCCGGCTGCGCAGGTCGATCAGGTCCTCGATGGTGTTCTTTGTGCCGGGCAGCACGATCAGATCCGCGCCCTCCAAATCCTTTACCGCAGCAGCATAGCGCACACGAACGCCCGGCTGCAGCGCAAGCGCCTGAAAATCTGTGAAGTTGGAGATGTGCCGGAGCTTCACCACGGCGATGTCGAGGTCGCCCGCGCCGCTCACGTGCGAAAAGCGCGCGGTGACGCTGTCCTCGTCCTCCAGCTCCACGTCCATCCACGGCACCACGCCCAGCACGGGCACATGGATGCGTTCCTCCAGCATCCGCAGCCCTGGCTCCAGAATCTTCACATCTCCCCGGAACTTGTTGATGATCACGCCCTTCACCCGGGCGCGCTCTTCATCGGTCAGCAGCATCATCGTGCCCAGCAGCGAGGCGAACACGCCTCCCAGATTGATATCGCCCACCAGGATCACCGGCGCGTCCGCCGCCTCGGCCATCGCCATGTTGACAATGTCGCCCTCGCGCAGATTGATCTCCGCCGGGCTGCCGGCGCCCTCAATGACCACGCAGTCCACAGTGCTTTCCAGCTCGTCGTAGGTGTCCTTGATCCGTCTGCGCAGCGCCGGTTTGTATTGATGGTATTCCATGGCCGTCATGGCGCCCACGGCTTTGCCGTCCACAATCACCTGACTGCGGCGGTCGCTCGTAGGCTTGAGCAGCACCGGATTCATCCGCACGTCCGGCTCCAGCCCTGCCGCCTGCGCCTGCGTGACCTGCGCCCGACCCATCTCGAGCCCATCGCAGGTGACGAAGGAATTGAGCGCCATGTTCTGCGCCTTGAAGGGCGCGGCGCGCAGCCCGTCCTGCTTCATGATGCGCAGCAGCGCCGCGCACAGTACGCTCTTGCCCACCGACGAGGCCGTGCCCTGGATCATCAGCGATTTTCCCCGCATATGCTCTCCTCCTGTGGTCTGCGAATGGCGATGACGTGAATCCCCCGGCTGAGCGCGGGGAGCACCTTCTCGCTCACGCCTCCGGCCTCGCCCGAATCCTTGGTCACCATGACGGCAATTTGCAGCTGCGCATACAGCGCGTCGTTGAGCTGCGCGCTGAACGGCCCCTGCATGGCGATGATATGGCTGCGCGGGATGCCTGCGCTTTCGCACGCAGCGAGGGACGCCGCCGTCGGCAGCACGCGCGCATAGAGGCGCTCCGGCGCAATCCGTTCGGCATAGACGCCGAGCGTATGGCTGCCCGTCGTCAGCAGCACGTTGCGCCCCGCGTCATGCGCGCTTTGGGCCAGCAGACGGCCCTCCGTCGTGCCGCCGAAGATTATCCGTTTCCCCATAGCGCATTCACCAGTCTGTCATTCTCCGCATCCGTCCGCACGGCCAGGCGCAGCACGCTGTTGCCCAGCCCAAAGGACGCGCAGGTGCGCACCAGGATGTGCTGCGCCCTCAGCCGCTCCACCGCGGCGCTCATGTCCTGCCCAAAATCGACCAGCAGGAAGTTGGCCTGCGACGGCTCCACCCGCGCACCGTGTGCCCGAAGGATACCCGTCAAGCGCTCACGTCGCTGCGCGTTGCGCTCTGCATCCAGCCGAATCTCCTCCATGTGCGCGGGCAGCTGCGCGGCAATCTCCGCCGCGAGCATGTTCAGGCTCCAGGGCAGCGCCTGCCGCTCCATTCGCGCGATCACCTCCGGCGCGGCGCAGACATAGCCCAGCCGCACGCCAGGGATGCACAGCGTCTTGGTCAGCGAGCCCACGACCGTCAGCCCCTGCGAAACGTCCCGCCGCACGCTGTGCTCCGGGCAGAAGTCGATGAACGCTTCGTCCACCGCCAGCGCCGCGCCGCTGCGCATCGCCTGTGCGTGCAGCGCAAGGAGTTCCTCCCGGCTGCGCGCGCTGCCTGTCGGGTTGTTCGGGTTGCCGATCATCAGCAGATCACCGGGGGCAAAGCAGCCGTCCCAAAGGACGTGCTCCCTGTGATGGACGGCGGCGCGCTCGGCGTACTCGCCGAACGCCGGCGCCTCCGTGCGCACGCGCCCCGGGTGCAGCGCCGTGCA
>JAGBDL010000175.1 GCA_017937505.1 Clostridia bacterium
AGGGGAATGGGAGGTCCAGGAGGGTCTGGGGAGGGCATCGAAACCCTCCCCGACCCTTCTGGCCCCAGCGGAGCGCGTTCTCCTAAGCTGCGAATTATTGCTTAACATGCTTCTTTGCTTCGTTAACAATATCTCCCTAAATCTCACAGAACGCTTTCAGGATGCCCAGCCCGACCGTTCCGCTCTTCTCCGGGTGGAACTGGCAGCCCATGACGTTTCCCTTCGCCACGGCGGCGGTCACGTCGATCCCGTATTCCGCCGTCGCAATCACGCTGTCTTCGCAGTCCGCCGCATAGAAGCTGTGCACGAAGTACACGCAGTCGCCGCTTGTCGTGTTCTTCATCAGCGGGTGATCCGGCCTGCGGATGCTCAAGGCGTTCCAGCCGATGTGCGGCACCTTCAGGCCCGAGGGCAAGCGCCCCGCCATCGGCACGACCTCGCCGGGGATCAGCCCCAGGCCCTCGTGCTCGCCATACTCCAAGCTCTTTTCAAAGAGCATCTGCATGCCCAGGCAGATGCCCAGCACGGGCTTGCCCCGCGCCGCCTCCTCGCAGAGCACTGTGTCAAGGCCAGTCTGCGCGAGCTTCTGCCGCGCGTCGCCGAATGCGCCCACGCCGGGCAGAATCAGCCGGTCTGCGCTGCGCAGCACGTCCGCGTCGCCGGTGACGGCCGCCTGTGCGCCGATCATGGCCAGCGAGCTTTGCAGCGAGAACAGGTTGCCCACGCCGTAATCGATGATCGCAATCATACGAGCACTCCTTTGGTCGAGGGGATTTCGCCGCCGAGAGCTTCGTCGATGGACACGGCCTCCCGCAGCGCGCGGCCGAACGCCTTGAACATCGCCTCGACGATGTGGTGGCTGTTCGTGCCGTTGATCTGGCGGATGTGCAGCGTCATGCCGGCGCTGCGGGTGACGGCGAGGAAGAACTCCTCCACCAGCTCCGTATCAAACGTGCCGATCTTCTGGCTTGGGATCTGGGCCGTCAGGCGCAGGCAGCTCCTGCCGGAGAGATCCACCGCGCAGAGCACCAGCGCCTCGTCCATGGGCAGCAGCATGCTGCCATAGCGGCGGATGCCGCGCTTGTCGCCCAGCGCCTGCGCGATGGCCGCGCCCAGCACGATGCCGATATCCTCCACGCTGTGATGGTCGTCCACCATCGTGTCACCCTTGCAGCGCACGGTCAGGTCAAAGCGGCCGTGCCGGGCAAAGAGCGTCAGCATGTGATCCAGAAAGCCCACGCCGGTGGCGATTGTGCCCGCGCCGGTGCCGGACAGCTTCAGGGACAGCTCGATGTCCGTCTCCGCGGTTCTGCGTCTCAACTCTGCGCTGCGCATGCTCATGCCCTCCCGAATATCATCTCAATCGCCGCCTCCAGCGCCTGCATCTCCTGCATGGTGCCGATGGTGATGCGAAGGTAGTCCCTGATCCGTTCCCTGTCCCAGTGCCGCACGAGGATGCCGCGCTCCCGCAGGCGCTCGGCCAGCGTCCCGGCGCTCATGGCCCGGGGCTTGGCAAACACAAAGTTGCCCAGCGAGTCGAGCACCTCAAAGCCCAGTGCGCGCAGCATGCGCGTCGTGTAGTCCCGCGCCTCGATGATTTTCCGGCAGTTGGCCAGGGTGTAGTCGTTGTCCGCGATCGCCGCGATGCCCGCCGCCTGCGCCATGCGGCTGACGCTGTACAGGTTCACGGCGTTGCGCACGGTATTAAGCGCTGCGATCAGTTCCCTCTGCGCGAAGGCATAGCCCAGGCGCGCGCCCGCCAGCGAGCGGGACTTGGAGAATGTGCGCACGATCAGCAGGTTCGGATACTGCTTCATCAGCGGCAGGCACGTCTCGCCGCCGAAATCCACATACGCCTCGTCGACGATCACGACGTTTTCCGGGTTGCTCGCTACGATTTCCGCGATCTGCTCAAGCGGCAGCGCCAGGCCCGTCGGCGCGTTGGGATTGGGAAAGAGCACGGTCTGTCCGACGCCCAGATAATCCCGGTAATCGATCGAGAAATCCTCCCGCAGCGTCTTGCGCACCAGCGGCACGCCCAGCGACGCCGCGAAGAGATCGTAGTATCCATAGGTGATATCCGGCAGTGCAATCGGATGCGTCCCGTCCGCGAAGGCCATGAACGCGAGGTACAGCAGCTCGTCCGAGCCGTTGCCGGCGATCACCTGATTGGGGGAAAGGCCGTACAGCCCGGAGAGCGCTTGCCGCAGCGCCGTGCAGTCCGGATCGTTGTAGTAGTTCAGCCTTCCGATCTCCTTGTCCACCGCCTCGCGCACGGCCGGCGACGGCGGAAACGGCGATTCGTTCGTGTTCAAACGGATGAATCCGTCGCCCTCCTCGTGATCGCCGGGGACATAGGCGGGGAGATTCCGATGCTTTTCCAGCAGAAAACGGCTCATGTGCGTTCTCCTTTCCGTTGGGCTGCCGCCCAAGCCTGCTTGGGGCGCCGCCCCAAACCCCGCAAGGGATTTCATCCCTTGACCCGTGTTCGCTTCGCGCGCTCGGGCGGAGCCCGGCAATCACTCCATCCGGATCAGCGCGGCCCGGGCGTGCGCCTCCAGGCCCTCGGCTCGGGCGAACACGGCGATCTGACCGGCGACCTTCGCCAGCGCGTCCTTCGTGTAATAGGTGAACTGCGTCTTCTTGATGAAGTCGTCCACGCTCAGGGGACTGGAGAAGCGCGCCGTGCCGGAGGTGGGCAGCGTGTGATTCGGGCCGGCGATGTAATCGCCCAGCGACTCCGGGCAGTACTTGCCCATGAACACCGAGCCGGCATTGCGCACAGCCGGCAGGTATTTTTCCGGATCGTCCATGCACAGCTCCAGATGCTCCGGCGCGAGCTCGTTGGCCGCCTCCACCGCCGCCATCAGGTCGTCCGTCACGATGATCTGGCCGTTGCCCTCGATCGCCCTGCGCGCAATCGCCTCGCGCGGCAGCTGCGCAAGCTGGCGCTCCACCTCGGCGGAGACCGCCTCGGCCAGCGCCATCGAGTCCGTCACCAGCACCGCGCAGGCCAGCGCGTCGTGCTCGGCCTGGGAGAGCAGGTCCGCCGCGACATACGCCGGATTGCACGTGCCGTCCGCGACGACCAGAATCTCGCTCGGCCCGGCGATCATGTCGATGTTCACCCGTCCAAAGACCTGGCGCTTCGCCTCCGCGACGTACGCGTTGCCCGGCCCGACGATCTTGTCCACCTTCGGGATGCTCTCTGTGCCGTAGGCCAGCGCGGCCACGGCCTGCGCACCGCCCGCCTTGAAGACCTTCGTCACGCCTGCCATCCTCGCCGCCGCCAGAATCGGCGCGGCAATCTTCCCCTCCCGGTTCGGCGGGGAAACCATGACGATCTCGCTGCACCCGGCGATCTGCGCCGGAATCGCATTCATGAACACGGTGGACGGATAGCTGGCCGTGCCGCCGGGGATATACAGACCCACCTTCTCGATGGGCGTGATCTTCTGGCCCATGTACGTCCCGTCCGGATTCTTCAGGCAGAAGCCCTCGCGCTTCTGCGCGCTGTGGAACGTGCGGATGTTGCCCGCCGCCGTCTCCATCGCCGCCTTCAGCCCGGCGGGAATGGACGCAAGCGCCGCGTCGATCTCCTCATCCGTTACCTGCAGGGCGGTCAGCTTCGCGCCGTCAAATCTCTCGGCATAGCGCAGCAGGGCCGCGTCGCCGTTTTCCGCTACATCGGCGATGATCGCGCGCACGGTATCGCCCACGCCGGAGGTCTCCATGCAGCGCATGAGCAACCTGTCCGTCTCGCCGTACCTTCTGATTTTCACAGGTTCATCGTCCTTTCCATCTGCCGGCACAGCGCGCGCAGCGCGTCGCCCTTGAACTTGAAGCTTGCCTTGTTGGCGATCAGCCTCGCCGAAATGTCCACAATCTCTGCCAGCGGCGCCAGGCCGTTCTCATAGAGCGTCTTGCCCGTCTCCACGATATCCACGATCACGTCGGACAGGCCCACCAGCGGCGCCAGCTCGATGGAGCCGTTCAGGTGAATCAGCTCGATTTCGCGGCTCAGGCCGCTGTAATATGCGCGCGCGATATTCGGGAACTTGGTCGCCACGCGCAGCGTCTGCGCCGGGTCGTCGCGAAAGTCCTTCGGCCCGGCCACGCACATGCGGCACCGGCCCATCTTGAGATCCAGCAGCTCGTACACGTCCGGCCTGTACTCCAGCAGGATATCCTTGCCCGCGATGCCGATATCCGCCGCGCCGCGCTCCACATACACCGCCACGTCGGACGGCTTCACCAGAAAGTATCGCACGCCGATTTCCGGGTTTTCAAATGTCAGCTTGCGGTTGTCCTCCTTCATCGCCGGGCAGGGATAGCCGGAGCGCTCCAGGATCTCATACGCCTTGTCGCCCAGGCGCCCCTTGGGCAGCGCCACATTGATCATCTCGTTCATCGCTGTCCCTCCTCAAAGCGCCAGCGTTCTGCGGCTGCGCACCGCGGTCTCGCCCGCGCGCTGCACGCGCACGCTTTCACCGCCTGCCCGCGCCTTCTGCGCCGCCGCGAGAATCGCCTCCATCGGCGTGCCGTCCGTGTAGGTGATCAGCACGTCCACATCGGTTTCCGGCCTGCGGTCCAGCAGCCGGTCGAGCTGATCCAGATACACCGCAAAGCCCATCGCCTGACTGCTGCGGCCCATCCTGCGCATCAGGGAATCGTAGCGTCCGCCGGAGAGCACGCTCTCGGGCACGCCGTCCACAAAGCCCGAGAAGATCAGGCCGTTGTAGTAGTTCATGTCGTTGACGACGGAGAAATCGAGATTGATGTTCTTTACGCCGCAGGCCCTGGTCATCTCCAGCACGGCCCTCAGATCGCACAGCGCCTGATCGCACACCGGCGGCAGATCCATCTGCTCGTAGATGGGCAGCGTCGCCTCAAACGGGCCGTACACCGTCACCAGACTGCACAGCCGCCGTACCGTCCTGTCGCTCAGGTTCCACTTTTCGCACAGCGCCTTCAGGCCATGGAGATTCTTGTCGCTGATGCGCTCAAGAATCTGCGCGCTCAGGTCGTCGCTGAGGTTCTCCTCCGCCAGGATGCCGGAGACGATGCCCAGATCCGCCACATCCAGCGCGCAGCGGTCACTGATCGCCGCCAGACTCCTGGCCGCCAGCGTGAGCACCTCGCCCATGGTATACGCGTCCACCCGGCCGATGACCTCAAGGCCCGTCTGCATGATCTCCTTGAAGCACTTGCCCCCGCGCGGCACGCGGTACACGCGCTCGGCGTAGCTGACCTTGGTGGTATCCGCGCTGTCCTTCGTATTTTTGACGATGGAAAGCGTCACGTCCGGCTTGAGCGCCATGAGCTTGCCGTCCATGTCCGAAAAGGCCAGCACGTTTTCGCTCGTCAGAAAGCGCTTATTGCGCATATACAGGTCGTACTCCTCGAACTGGTTGACCTTGTAAGGCAGATAGCCGCAGTGCTGGTACATCTCCCGCAGCTCGATGGAAATCCGCTCATCCGCCCTCAGATTATGCATCTGTCCCTCCGCCTTTCCTCATCCGATTCAGAATCAGGCGGTACCCGCCCGATCCGTAATTGAGGCACCGTTTCACGCGGCCGATCGTCGCGGAGCTTGCGCCCGTGGCCTCGCCCGCCTGCATATAGGAGCAGCCCTCGTCCAGCAGCCTGGCCACCTCGAGCCGCTGCCCGAGGTCCCGAATCTCCTTCATCGTGCACAGATCCTCAAAGTACCGGTAGCACTCCTCCACGCTCTCGAGCGAGAGGATGGATCTGAACAGCTCGTCCGTCTGTCTGTCCCGATTCATGCTCATCCGATTCACCTCACTCAGTTATCGCGGTAATATAGTATCACGTTAGCATACTAAAGTCAACAGCTTTCTTCCGAGCGAAAAAAAGAAAATGCAAAATCAAGGGTTGACAATCCGCCCGTGCGATGCTATAATACATTTCGTTCCCGGTGCTTTGGCTCAGTTGGTAGAGCACATCGTTCACATCGATGGGGTCACTGGTTCGAGTCCAGTAAGCACCACCAAATCAAAAACCAC
>JAGBDL010000176.1 GCA_017937505.1 Clostridia bacterium
ACCCCAGCCATTTGATCCATTAGCTCAGCTGGTAGAGCACCTGACTTTTAATCAGGGTGCCTGGGGTTCGAATCCCCAATGGGTCACCATTTTTAGTGACTTTGCGGGTGTGGCGGAATGGCAGACGCGGCAGATTTAGGATCTGTTGCCAGAGGCGTATGAGTTCGAGTCTCTTCACCCGCACCATTATGCGGTAGTAGCTCAGTGGTAGAGTGCCACCTTGCCAAGGTGGATGTCGCGAGTCCGAATCTCGTCTACCGCTCCACTGTGCGGGTGTAGCTCAATGGTAGAGCTCCAGCCTTCCAAGCTGGCTACGTGGGTCCGATTCCCATCACCCGCTCCATCGTATGCACCATTAGCTCAGTTGGTAGAGCACCTGACTCTTAATCAGGGTGTCCCGGGTTCGAGCCCCTGATGGTGCACCACAAACGTCTGATTTGTTTTTCAAATCAGGCGTTTTTGTTATGTCATTTTTCCTGCAAAGCGGCAGCTGCGGCACGGAGCAGGCGGAAACAATCAAGGGATTTCCCTGTCGGTCAGGCAGTCTGGACAACTGCGGAGCGCGGGAAATCCCTTCTTTATACTGCTGTGGGGACGTCGGGTCTGGGGGATGCATCAGTTAGTCGTGGCAACGGGGAGACTTCCGAAGCCGCTTTCCTGAAGGAAGCCAAGAAAGGCACGGCAGATGGGAGAGAGTTTCTCCGTCTGGTAATAGACGATATTCCATGTCCGCATCAGGCCGCCCGAGCGCAGCCGGTAGTACTGCGTTGGCGTTCGCTGTTGCACAGCTTTGCGGCGACCGCCGGGATGATGGCGATGCCCATGTTGTGATAGACCATGGAATTGGCCGTTTCGGTGTTGAAGCAGGTGGTGCTGATGTGCGGATCAAAGCCGGCAGCATGGGTCTCGTCCAGCAGAATCTGCTGAATGCGCCTTCCGTTCTGATAGCCGATGAAGCTCTCGTCGCGGCATTTGGCCAGATCGGCGACGGGATAGCCGTCAAACGGGCCCTTCTGCAGCGTCGGCAGCGGATGGGAGGGCGCGGCGGCCAGAAAGACCTCCTCCTGAAAGACGGGAATGGCCGTGAGCTCCGGCGGAATCGGCTCGCAGATGAGCGCAAAATCGAGCGAGCCATCCAGCAGAAGGCTGCACAATTCACGCGAGTAGCCGTCGCGGATATGGATGCGCGCGGTGGGCTGGCATTCACGGAATCTGGAGAGGAGCTTGGTGAGAAAAAAGGTCAGATAGGTGGCGGCTGCGCCAAAGGAGATGGTCAGCGCCTGTGCCTGGATGAACTCCGAGAGCTTCCTTTCAATGCCTGCTTCCAGCTCCAGAATGCGTTTGCCGTCTTCGACGATGATTTTGCCCGCTTCGGTCAGCTCAAGACCACTTCGGGTACGGATGAAGATGGGCGTGTGCAGCTCCTCCTCGTAGCGGCGGACGGCTTGGCTGAGTGCAGGCTGCGTGATGAACAGCGCCTCCGCGGCCTTTGTAAAGCTGCCGAACGATGCGATCGTCACAATATACCGGATGGTCGAAAGATGCACGTTACGCCCTCCTTCCCATGGCAGAGTTTTATATATAAATATATCGAATAAAGCACGTTGTGTCAATAAAGGCGGATGTTTCTGAATGCAGGCTTGATCAGACGGGCGGCCCATAACGTAATGTTATGGATACAGTGGACAAATCCTGTTTTACAAATAAAAAATAATGGGCTAATATATTGAATATAGACAAGAGGACAAAATTCGAGTTGGAAAAATAGACAATTTTTTCGCAATGTATTGAGCAGACCAATTGGCGGACCCGTGGAGATGCAAGATGAACGGAACGCAGAATCTGGTACAGAAGATTTTGTCAAACCACTGTGGCGCAGGGCTGCCGGAGCCGGGTGCACGCGCCAGGTTTTCGGTGGACAGCGTGCTGTTTCATGACATGTCGGCCATTCTTGCCATGATGGGGTACGACGCCATGGAGCTGGGCAAGACCGGCGTTGATCTTCCGATTGTATTCAATGATCACAATCTGGTGATGGCCGAGCCGGCCGTCGCGGAGAATCAGCAGTTTGTGCGCAGCTGTGCTCGTGCCTTTGGCATGCGGCTTTCCCTTCCGGGCAATGGAATCTGTCACAGCCTGTATTGCGAGCGGATTGCCCGCCCGGGTATGCTGCTCATCGGCGCGGACAGCCATACGGCGACCTGCGGCGCACTGGGCATGATCGGAATCGGTATGGGCGGCATGGACGTTGCCGTCGCGATGAGCGGCACGTCGGTCTCGCTCACGGTTCCCGGTGTGCTGAAGGTTCACCTCACCGGCGCGCTTCGGCCCGGTGTGAGCGCGAAGGACGCTGCGCTGAACCTGCTGCGTGAACTGACCATATCCGGTGCGCTGGGCAAGATGATCGAATACGGCGGACCTGCTGTGGCACAGCTCTCCGTGCCCCAGCGCATGACGCTGGCGAACATGGGCGCGGAGATGGGTGCGACCTCCTCGGTTTTTCCTGCCGATGAGCAGGTGCGCAGGTGGATGAAGGCCCACGGGCGTGAGGATGACTACATGCCGCTCTGTGCGGACGACGGGGCTTGCTACGACGCAGAGGTACAGCTTGATCTGACGGCTGTCGAGCCGATGATCGCGCTTCCGGGCAGACCGGACCGAGGCGTTCCGGTTGCGGATGCGCAGAAAATCCGTTTTTCCCAGATCTTTCTGGGCAGCTGCACGAATGGCTCCTATACGGATCTCGCCCGGGCGGCAATGATCCTGAAGGGAAAGAAGGTTTCCCCGGAAAGGACGCTGATTGTAACCTGCGCAAGCCGGGAGGTTTACCGGCATCTGCTGCGGGATGGATATTTGCAGATGCTTACGGATGCGGGCGCGCGCATTCTGGAATGCGGATGCGGTCCGTGTATGGGCATCGGGCAGGCGCCGGCGTCCGGCGCCAAGGTGCTGCGCACCTCGAACCGCAATTTCAAGGGCCGGTCCGGCACGCCGGATGCGGAAATCTATCTGTGCGGACCGGAAACCGCGGCGGCGACTGCGCTGAGCGGCGTGCTGACGGCCGTCGGAGAGGTCATGAATCCGGCGGTTCTCGACGGAATTCGGGAGCCGGAGGTCTATCAGACCGATGACAGCATGATGATGGACTATGCGCAGGATGCCGGAAAGACCAGGCCGGTATACGGCAAGGGCATCCGTCCGATTCCCGTCCGGGAGGCGATGGAGGACAAGCTGCGAGCGGGCGTATCCCTACGCATGGGAGATGGCATCAGCACGGACGACATCGTTCCTGCCGTATCGGGCACCATGTCGCTGCGCTCCAACATCCCGGCACTGTCGGATTATATCTTCCGCCTGCTGGATCCGCAGTTCGCGGCCCGCGCCAGGGAAATGGGCAGCAGCATTCTCGTCGCGGGGCGGGATTACGCCCAGGGCTCCAGCCGCGAATATGCAGCCATCTGCTGCATGGCGCTGGGCGTGCGCGCGGTGCTGGTCAAGTCCATGCATAGAATCCACCGGTCGAATCTGATCAATTACGGTGTGATCCCGCTTCTGTTTGAATCGGATGAAGATTACGCATCGATTGAGCAGGGGGACGTCCTCTGCTTTGAGGATCTGCACAGGCAGCTGACGGCGGGGCGTGTGCGCATCACCAATGAGCGCACCGGAAAAAGCTTCCATGTGCGCGCGGATCTCGGGGAGGACGAGCTGGAAATCCTGTTTGACGGCGGCCTGATTCCCCATATCGGACACATATCCCAATCTGCTGACCTCCGGCGGAACGGATTCCGCGAAGATACCGATGGTTCTGGACAACCAGAAGCTCTGCATCCAGGCGGCCATCAAGACGGCGGCCGGCGCTGACCGGAACGCTGTGAAGCTGATCCGGATAAGGGACACGCTGCATATTACGGAAATCGAGATTTCCGAAGCCCTGCTTGAGGAAGCCCGGAGCAATCCGCAGATCGAGATCGTGGAAGGTCCGTATGCGCTGCCCTTTGATGAGGAAGGGAATCTGTTTTAATCCGTCGCGCGGATGTGAGAGGAGAATGGAACATGAATACCCGTGAAGCGTCGCTCAAAAAGCATTACGAATGGAAGGGAAAAATCGAGGTGATTTCCCGCCCGGAGATCAAAACCAGGGAGGATCTTTCTCTGGCATATACGCCCGGCGTCGCCGAGCCGTGCCTTGTCATTCATGATGACGTGGACAAGTCCTACGAGCTGACCCGCCGCGCCAATCTGGTGGCCGTCGTGACGGACGGAACTGCCGTGCTGGGCCTGGGCGACATTGGACCCGAGGCCGGCATGCCCGTCATGGAGGGAAAGTGCGCGCTGTTCAAGACATTTGCCGATGTGGACGCGTTCCCGCTGTGCATTCGCTCCAAGGATGTGGACGAGATCGTTAGAACGGTCTCTCTGCTTGCGGGCAGCTTTGGCGGCATCAACCTCGAGGACATCGCGGCGCCCCGCTGCTTTGAGATCGAGCGCAGGCTCAAGGAGGTTTGCGATATCCCGGTGTTCCATGACGATCAGCACGGCACGGCCGTGGTCGTGGCGGCAGCGCTGATTGGTGCGCTCAGGGTGACCGGCAGAAAGCTGGAGGAGGCGCGCGTCGTCCTCAACGGCGCAGGCTCTGCCGGCATTGCGATCGGCAAGCATCTGCTGAACCTGGGCGTGCGTCATCTGATCATGGTGGATCGCTTCGGCGTCATCGATGAGGGGATGGCGGAGCTGAATCCCGCGCAGGCAGAGATCGCCCTGGTGACCAACCGCGGGCATCTGCGCGGTACGCTGGCGGACGCGGTGAAGGACGCGGACGTGTTTATCGGCGTATCCGCGCCGGGCGTCCTGAAGGGCGAGATGATCCGCACGATGGCGGCCGATCCGATCATCTTCGCCATGGCCAACCCGACCCCCGAAATCATGCCGGACGAGGCGCTGGCCGCCGGCGCGGGCGTGGTGGGCACGGGACGAAGCGATTTCCCGAACCAGATCAACAACGTGATGGCCTTCCCGGGCATCTTCCGCTGTGCGCTGGACTGCCGTGCCAGGTGCATCAACGAGGAGATGAAGATGGCGGCCAGCTTTGCGCTGGCCGACCTGGTCGGCGATCAGCTGGCCCGCGATTACATCCTTCCGGATCCGCTGGACAAGCGGGTGGCCGGCGCGGTGGCGCAGGCGGTCGCGGAGGCTGCGCGCAAATCCGGCGTGGCAAGAATTTGATACAGAAAACGCATCCCCTGCAGACCGGATCATGCGGCGGAAGCAGAGCGGGAAAGCCCACCGATTCAAAGCATCCGCCGGTATCCGATTCTATTCTCGGATCCATCGAGCCATCAGCGCGAAGAATGGATGGGGACAGCGGCCCGAGGTTCTTCGCACGTGAAGCGAAAAAGGCCCGAAGTGCATGGAGAATAGAATGACGAACGGCCCTGAGACGATGATCTCAGGGCTGTTTTTGACATTCTGTGCCTTTGCTGCATGCCGAAAGAGGCCTGCGCGATTTCTAACGTGTCACCATGGACAGATCGTTCATGTCCAGCATGACGACGGTTTCCACGGGTGCCTGCTCCGGATTCTGGAACAGCCGCTTTCGGTATTCGTTGGGCGTGATGCCGTATGTCTTGCGGAATGTCTTGAGAAAGCTGCTGTAATCGGAGAAGCCGCTCTCCGTGCAGGCTGCCAGTATGCTCTTTCCTTCGCCGAGCGCGTTTTTGAAGTGCTGGAGCCGAAGACCGGTGAGGTAGCCGTGGATGCTTTCCATCGTGTATTCGCGGAACACACGGCTGATGTGGCTGCGGCTGACATACAGGTAATCGGTCAGCTGGTTGATGGAGAACGAGGGGTCAGTGTAATGCTGCTGGATAAATTTCTGCGCTTTGCTGACCAGGGCGGAGCTGGCGTCGGCTTCCGCCATATTGCCCTCGCCGGAGCAGGCGCACAGGATGAGCAGAAGCTCCGTCAGCTGTCCGCGGAAGAGAATGTCCCGCTGATGCGGCGGCATCTGGCTGAATTTGCCGATCCGGATGAACAGATCGCGGATCCCCCAGGTGGAGACAAATTCCGCATTGAAGACGATGGGACGCTTATCGCTGAAGCAGTGTTCGAAGCCCAGGAAACCTGCGGCCTCGTTGAACCTGTCCCGATCCACCTGGAGCAGAAGGCGCTCGCTGACCTTTTTGCCCACGTCGTAGCGCCCCATGTGGTAGACCTCGTCCGGGAAAATGATCAGATCGCCCTTGGACACATGGTACAGGCTGCCGCTGCAGGAATAGAGCACCTCGCCGCTGATGGGCAGGATCAGCTCGTAATAGGGATGGCTGTGGACGACGGAGCAGACGTTCTTTTTGTTCGTATACCAGCCGACCACCATGCCGGCACTGGGCAGCACCTGACGCGCCTGATCCTGAGTCAGCTGAGAATCGACATAATGCGCGATTGTGTGAACCATGCAAATCCCCTTCCTATGCGTCGTGTATGCCGGGCTAAATCCATTATAGCGAGGATGAGCACAATTTGCAATGTTTATGAGACAAAAACACAAGATAACCTCGTCAAAAATCGCTATAATGACGACAGTAAGAAACGAACAGGAGAAATTGGCACAGAAGGCGATCGAACGATTCTGTGCAGAATTTACGAAAATATACAGGAGATATCGCGGAAATGAAACACGGAGCCGTGCTCTACACCTGCAGGACGGAATTTGACGAAAATGCCATCCGTCTCATGTTCAAAACGGAGTACTTCACCTATGAAAAAAAGCTCCTTTTGTTGCGCGGTGCCTTTGCAGCGGTGCTTCTTCCGGTCGGCATGCTGACGCGCCTGCCCATCGGAGCGCGGATTTTGTGCATGCTGGTCGGCGTATGGCTGCTGGTGGCGATGGATTTTCCCAGCAAGGTTCGCGCGGAGGGCGTGATTCAGCGCCAGGGCAGCGCGGCTTCGCAGGTGCACCTGACCTTCACCGACACCGAAATTGAGGTGGAGCAGCGACAGCGAATCCCCTATGCCAGCGTGGACAGGCTGGTGGAGGACGACGCCTATTTCATCATCTTTCAGAACAGGCAGACGGCGGTGATGGCGGCCAAGGCCGGCCTGGAGCCGTGTGATCCCGACGCTTTCCGCGCGTTCATCGAGAAGAAAACGGGGAAGGAATTCGGCCGAAACGTCAACCTGCTCTCCATGAACCTCTTTGATCTGCTGGGGTCCGCCAAGGGGAAGAAGCGGACGAAGCGGTAAACACAACCAAAGCATGAAGCGGCCGCCGGCCGTTCAGAAGTGGAACCTGCCGGAGCGATCCGGTTAACCTGCGAACCGATAAAAATCGGCAAGCAAGAACAAAAAGGAGGAACCTCACCATGAAAAAGACCCTGTGCGTACTGTTTGCGGCTGTCCTGCTGCTGGCTGTGTCCATCCCTGCGATGGCCGCGACCAACATGAAGCTGGCCCACAACCTGGCTGAGGATCATGCGGTGCATATCCAGCTGACGGCTTTCGCCGACGCCGTGCGCGAGAAGACCAACGGTGAAATCAACATTGAAGTCGTGCCCAACGGCACGCTCGGCTCCGAGGGCGCCGTGCTGGAGCAGGTTGGCTATGGCATGGTGGAGATGACCAAGGTCTCTGCGGCCACCCTGGGCAACTTCGCCGCCGAGTGGAACGCCCTGTCTGTGCCGTATGTGTTCAATGATCAGGAGCACTACTACAACGTCATGGACGGCGAGATCGCGAAAGATCTGTACATGACCACCGAGGATCAGGGCTTCATCGGCCTGTTCTGGCTGGATTCCGGCGCCCGTTCCTTCTACACCAAGGACAAGGCCATCCGCACCCCGGCTGACCTCGCCGGCCTGAAGATCCGCACCATGGACTCCCAGATGGCGATCGACATGATGGCTGCCATGGGCGGCTCCGCGACCGTCATGAGCTACTCCGAGATCTACACCGGCATGCAGCAGGGCGTCATCGACGGCGCTGAGAACAACGTCACCGCCATGCGCGACCACAAGGACGTCACCAAGTACTACTGCTTCGACGCCCACACCCGCATTCCGGATATCGTCGTCATCTCGACCGACACCTGGAACTCCCTGTCCGAGGAGCAGCAGCAGATCATGATGGAGTGCGCGGCTGCGGCCTCTGACGAGTACAAGGCCCGCTGGACTGCCTTCGAGGAGGAAGTCATGGCTGCCGCCGAGGGCGTTGAGTTCATCCGCGACGTGGATATCCCGGCGTTCCAGGCTGCCTGCGCCGGCATCTACGAGAACCTGAAGACCAGCGATCCGACCGTCTACTCCATCGTGGAGAAGATTCAGGAAGCCGGCAAGTAATTCTTGAGAAACCTGCCTGTATAGCGGCAGCAGCCCAATTGCCGTAAGGAAATTGGGCTGTTGCTGTGTAGGGCAGGGAGGGGACAGGCAGCCGGGAGCGATTGGCCAGCCTGCTTCCCTCCGATCAACAGAGGAGACGAGTATCATGAAAAAGGTAGATAAAATCCTGGATGCCGTCATGCGCTGCCTCATGGCCATTGCCATGTTCGCACTGCTGGCCGGCGGCACCTGGCAGATTTTCACCCGCTGGATTCTGAAGAATCCGTCCACCTTCACCGATGAGTTCCTGCGCTATGTGCTGATCTGGGCCTCCATGATCGGCTCCGCGTACTGCTTCTACAAGGATGAGCATCTCGCGCTTGATCTGGTCAAGGATCGCCTGCACGGCAAGGCGAAGGTTGCGCTGACCGTTTTCATCGAGGCGATGATCCTGTTCTTCATCTGCTACGTCTTCGTGTACGGCGGCTGGCAGCTGATGGCCAAGGCGAAGAAGGTCTCTTCCGTCATGCGCATTCCGTACAAGACGCTGTACGCCATCGTCCCGATTTCCGGCGTGATGGTTGTGGTCGCTCGCGTCCTCAAGTACATCCAGATGTTTAGTGAGAAGGGAGGAAAGCAGTAATGGTTGCACAGTCCATTCTCGTGCTTTTCGGCTCGTTCTTCGTCATGCTCTTTGCCGGCGTTCCGATTTCTGCCGGCATCGGCATCGCGTCCTGCCTGACCGCGTTCTCCGCGGGCATGCCGTTTGACAAGTTTGCGTTCGTCGCGGCGCAGAAGTGCTTCGACGGCGTCGATTCCTTCTCCCTGCTGGCGCTGCCGTTCTTCTCCCTGGGCGGCAACATCATGAACAAGGGCGGCATCGCCAAGCGCCTGGTGCGTCTGGCGCGCCTGCTGGTGGGCAAGGTGCCGGGCTATCTGGCGGCCACCAACGTGCTGGCGAACATGTTCTTCGGCGCGGTTTCCGGCTCCTCCGTTGCGGCGACCTCCGCGATGGGCTCCATCATGAGCCCGCTGGAGGCGGACGAGGGCTATGACCCGAACTACTCCGCTGCGGTCAACATCTGCTCTGCGCCGACCGGCATTCTGATTCCTCCGTCTGGTCCGCTGATCCTTTACTCCATCACCGCTGGCGGCGTCTCCGTCGCGGCGCTGTTCATGGGCGGCTACCTGACCGGCGCGCTGCTGGGCATCGCAGTCATCGCGGTGGCCATCTATCTGGCAATCAAGAAGGGCTACAAGGCCTCCACGGTCAAGGAAGAGGCCTCCACGCTCAAGGTCGTTATCGACGCGGTGCCGTCCCTGCTGGCGGTCATCATCGTCATGGGCGGCATCCTGGGCGGCATCTTCACGGCGACCGAGGCCGGCGTGGTCATGTGCCTGTACTGCGGATTGCTGGCGATCATCTATCGTGAGATGGATCTCAAGACCTTCTACAACCTGCTGGCTGACACGATGAAGAGCAGCGCGACGATCCTGTTCCTGATCGCGGCCTCCTCCATCATGTCCTACGTCATGTCCTACACGGGCATCCCGGCGGCCATCTCCCAGATGCTGATGAGCATTTCCAGCAACCGCTATGTGCTGCTGCTGATCATGAACGTCTTCCTGCTGGTCATGGGCATGTTCCTGGATCTGACGCCGGCTGTGCTGATCTTCACGCCGATCTTCCTGCCGATCGCTCGCAGCATCGGCATGAGCGACGTGCACTTCGGCCTCATGCTGATCATGAACCTGGGCATCGGCTCCGTCACCCCGCCGGTCGGCTCCTGCCTGTTCGTCGGCTGCGGTGTTGGCCATGTCAAGATCGAGGGCGTCACCAAGTACATTGTTCCGATGTTCGCGGCGATGGTCATCGCGCTGTTCCTGGTCACGTTCATCCCGGCGATTCCGCTGTGTGTACCGAAGCTGTGCGGCCTGATTCCGTCGCTGTGGTGGAACTGATCGAAACTGAAGACCCCTTCATGGCGGCAGTTACCGTCTTCACAGGTGACTGTGGAAACGGTCTGCCGCCGTTTTATGTACCCTGAATCATGAAAGGAGTGACCGTCACCATGAAAATCTGCTCTCGATTTGCCGGTATGGAGACGAAGGACGGCTTCTATCTGGTGCATACGGACAATGCCGACCTGAAGATTGTCTTCGTGACCGACGAAATCGTCCGCGTTCGTGCTTCCTTTGACAAAGAGCTGGCGGAGGAAAGCTACATCCTGATGACGACCGCGTGGGAGGATCGCCTTGACCCGCTGTTTGAGGGCGAGCGTACGCGCGTGGCGCCCGTCGTGCCGGCTGTTGAGGAGACGGACAGCACGATCACGTTCGCCACGGCCGCTGTCAAGCTGGTGCTGGAGAAGAATCCGCTGTGTATCGCGCTGTTTAACGCCGAGGGCGTGGAGCTGTATCGGACGATCTCCGGCAGCCCGTTCATTCTGGACAGCAACAACCGCGTTGTCTCCCGCGCGCGCATGGAGGAGGAGGACTGCTTCTACGGCTTCGGCGAGAAGGCGGGCCTGCTCAACAAGAACAAGACCTTCCTGCGCGAGCGCGCCACCGACGCCATGGGCTATGACGCGGAGAAGATGGACACGCTCTACAAGCACATCCCGTTCTACATCCGCCTGAGCAGAAGCACGCAGAAGGCGGTCGGCGTGTTCTATCACAACTTCTACGAGTCCGTGTTCAACATGGGCTGCGAAAAGAGCAACTACTGGCCGCGCTACACCTACTGGCAGGCCGACGGCGGCGACATCGACATGTTCCTGCTGGCCGGCGATACCATTGCGCGCGTCGTGGACAACTACACGCTGCTGACCGGCCGTCCGGCGCTGCTGCCCAAGCGCGGCCTGGGCTATCAGGGCAGCTCCATGTACTATCCGGAGCTGGAAAAGGACAGCGACGACGCCGTGATCGGCTTCATCGACACCATCAAGGAGGAAGGCTTCCCGATCGACGGCTTCCACCTGTCCAGCGGCTACACCAGCTACAACAACAAGCGCTGCGTGTTCACCTGGAATACAGACCGCTTCAAGGATCCGCGTGCGTATTTCGCCGCCATGAACGAGCGCGGCGCGCAGAACGTGCCCAACATCAAGCCGGGCATCCTGCTCATGCACCCGTGGTTCAAGGAGTTTGAGGCGAAGGACGTCTTCGTCAAGGACAGCGAGGATCCCTCCAGGTACGCCGTGGGCTCCTGGTGGGGCGGCGACGGCGCGTTCTGGGATTACACCAAGCCCGAAGCGCGCGAGGCCTGGAAGAAGTACATGACCGACAGCCTCATCGACGTGGGCACCAACTCCATCTGGAACGACAACTGCGAGTACGATTCTCTGCTGGATAAGGATGCGACGGTGGACTTTGATGGCAAGGGCGGCACGATCGCCGCGCTCAAGCCGATCATGTGCACGCTCATGTGCAAGCTGAGCAATGACGCCGTGCGCGAGCACGATCCGTCCGCGCGCCCGTACAGCGTGTGCCGCTCCGGCTCCGCGGGCATCCAGCGCTATGCGCAGACCTGGTGCGGCGACAACTACACCAGCTGGAAGAGCCTCAAGTACAACATCCCGATCATCACGGGCATGGGCCTGTCCGGCCAGCCGAATGAGGGCGCGGACATCGGCGGCTTTGCCGGCCCCGCTCCGGACGAGGAGCTGTTCGTACGCTGGGTGCAGCAGGGCATCTTCCAGGCGCGCTTCTCCATCCATTCGGCCAGCAACGACAACACCGTCACCGAGCCGTGGATGTTCCGCGACAGCGCGGACATCATCCGCGATGCCATCCTGCTGCGCTACCGCATGACGCCGTACCTGTACAGCGCGGAGTACGAGGCGACGCAGACCGGCGCGCCGATCATGCGCGCGCTCGTCTACGAGTTCCAGAATGACGAGAACGTCTACGACACCAGCTTCGACTTCATGTTCGGCCGTGACATCCTGGTGGCCAACGTCATCGAGAAGGGCGCCAAGACCCGCCGCGTCTACCTGCCCAAGGGCACGAAGTGGTACGACTGGAACGACAAGTTCGCCTGCTATGAGGGCGGCCAGACGATCGAAGTGCCGGTGGACATGACCAGCATCCCGATGTTCCTGCGCGAGGGCGCGATCATCCCGATGGCGGACAATCAGCTCATGAGCATGGAGCGCGACTGCGTGAAGAACCTGCACCTGGTCATGGTGCCGGGTGAGGATCGCGTCTACACCTGCTATGAGGACGACGGCGTGACCAACGACTTCAAGCAGGGCGTGTACCGCCGCACGAAGATCGCCATGACCGGCAAGAACGTGGTCAAGGTGGCCTTCACGTCCGAGGGCAGCTATCGCGACAGCGTCGAGACCGTCAAGGTGGAGATGGTTCGCAAGGACCGCAGCCCGTTCTGGGTCGCGCTGGGCGATAGGAAGCTTCCGCACTTCCTCAACCGCAAGAAGTTCGACGCGGCGCAGGAGGGCTGGTACTACAGCCAGAGCAAGCGCGCTGTGGAAATCAAGTACGCCAACCCGAAGAAGGATACGACGCTGACCGTCTCCTTCGAGGATTTTGATCTGATCGGCATGTAATCCAGCCAAGGGAAAGGGCGGCGCTGCCGCCCCTTCCCTCCATCAAAAAGGAGAAAACAATATGCTGCTTAGAGAATTCCGTTCGCTGGAAAAGACGGACAACGGATACATCATTCACGGTGACGCGGCCGACGCGATGCTGGTCTTCATGACGGACGACCTGCTGCGTATCCGCGTGTCCTTTGACCGCGCGTTCAAGGAGGAGAGCTACACGCTGGTGACCACCGCGTGGGCGGACCGCATGGACGAACTGCTGAAGGACGAGCGCAAGCGCATCACGGCGCTCGACGTGCCGGCGGAGGAGACGGAGGACGAAATCACCTTCACGACGGCGAAGGTAAAGCTTGTGCTGTGCAAGTCGCCCTTCTCCTTTACGCTGTACGACCTTGAGGGCAACGTCATCCATCAGGATCTGCGCGAGCGCGCGTTTGAACAGGATCAGATCGGCCGTCTGACGCACTTCTCCAAAACCGACCGCGAGTTTGATCACTTCTTCGGCTTCGGCGAGAAGACTGGCCATCTCGACAAGCGCGGCCGCCGCCTGCGCATGAGCCCGAAGGATGCCATCGGCCACGATCCGGAGAACGGCGATCCGATGTACAAGCACATCCCGTTCTATATCCGCGTGAACGAGCACGACAAGCGCCCGGTCGGCCTGTTCTATCACAACAGCTACGACTGCGTGTTCGATCTGGGTCAGGAGCTCTCCGGTTACTGGGAGCGCTACACCTACTACCAGACGGACGGCGGCGACCTCGATCTGTTCCTGCTGGCTGCGCCGACGATGCCGGGCATCCTCGATCAGTACACGATGCTGACGGGCCGCAGCGCGCTGCCGACCAAGCAGTCGCTGGGCTACTGCGCCTCCACCATGTACTACGCGGAGCTGGAGAAGGACTGCGACCAGGAGATCTATCGCGTCATCGACAAGCACGAGAAGGAAGACATCCTGATCGACAACTTCTGGCTGGCCTCCGGCTATTCCAGCGGCGAGGAGGACAACCTGCGCTACGTGTTCAACTGGAACCACAAGCGCTTCCCGGAGCCGAAGGCGTTCTTCGAGGAGATGAACCGCCGCGGCATCAACGTCATTCCGAACCTGAAGCCGGGCATCCTCAAGCGCCATCCGTATATGGATCTGTTCGAGAAGAACGACGTGTTCATCAAGACCCCGGACGGCAGCGAGGACTACTATGGCCGCTGGTGGGGCGGCAAGGGACGCTTCTTTGACTTCACCAAGCCCGCTGCGCGCGAAACCTGGAAGCAGCTGCTGGAGAAGAACATCCTGGAGATGGGCACCAAGACCGTCTGGAACGACAACTGCGAGATGGACGGCGTGGAGGACCGCAATGCCCAGTGCGATTTCGAGGGCGAGAAGGGCACCATGGCGGAGCTCAAGATTCTGCATTCCAACCTGATGGCCTTCCTGGCGAAGCAGGCGATTGCGGACGTCTACCCGGGCGAGCGTCCCTACATCATCAACCGCGCGGGCTACGCCGGCATCCAGCGCTATGCGCAGGTCTGGGGCGGCGACAACCTGACCGATTGGCGCACGGTGAAGTTCAACATCGCGACCATCCTGGGCATGGGCATGTCCGGCTGCGCGAACATGGGCTGCGACATCGGCGGCTTTGCCGGCCCGGCGCCGGAGGCGGAGCTGCTGCTGCGCTGGATCCAGAACGGCATCTTCCAGCCGCGCTTCACGCTCAACTCGGCCAACAACGACAACACTGTGACGCAGCCGTGGATGTACGAGGAGAACCTGCCGTATATCCGCGATGCCTACGCGCTGCGCTACCGCATGCTGCCGTACCTGTATTCCCTCATGTATGAGGCGAATCAAAGCGGCATGCCGGCGATGCGTCCGCTGTTCCTGGAGTTCCCGGAGGATACCGCCTGCTACACCGACAAGAGCCTCACGTTCATGTACGGCAGCAGCGTGCTGGTGGCCAACGTCGTGGAGAAGGGCGCGACCGAACGCACGCTGTACCTGCCGGCAGGCTGCACCTGGTACGACATGAACGACAACCTGAAGGCCTATGCGGGCGGCCAGACGATCAGCGTGCCGGTCGGCCCGGGCAGCATCCCGATGTTCCTGCGCGGGAGCGCCATCTTCGTCACCAGCGAGGACGTCAAGAAGATTCTGCGCGACACCTGGAAGCAGATGGATTACCTCATCGCTGCCGAGAGCGACTGCACGTTCGTCCAGTATGACGACGACGGCCACTCCGAGGACTACAAGAACGGCGTGTACGCGAAGACGACCATCTCCGTGACGGCGGGCGATCAGACGAAGATTGCCTTCCATCGGGAGGGCAGCTACGAGGACACCGTGGAGCGCATCACGCTCAAGCTGGTCAGCAAGAAGAAGGGCGCGTTCTGGGCGACTGTGGACGGCAAGCCGGTCACGCGCTACATCGTCCGCGACGCGTGGGAGGAGGCCGAGAGCGGCTGGTACTACAACCTGTCCGATCGCACCATCTGGCTCAAGACGCCCAAGCCGAAGAAGAACGACTTCGAGATCGTGATTTCGACGGAAAAGTTCGACCTGATCGGCATGGCGGAGGACTAAATTCCTCCGAATTGACAAACGATATCGGATGAGCTAAAATGAATTAAGTGGCTCCGTCTGCCGGATGGCTGTGCTGTCCGGCAGACGGGGCAATGGCTGAAACGACCTTTGCAATAAGGCTGAAAACACAGAGAGAGGTTTGATCATCTATGAAGCTGACGCTTGATGGAATCAAGAACACCGCCGCGTGGGAGAAGGCCGGCATCCGCCTGCCCGCCTATGACGTAGAGGCTGTCGCAAAGAAGACGAAGGAGAACCCGGTCTGGGTGCACTTCGGCGCGGGCAACATCTTCCGCATCTTCATCGGCGGCATCGCCGACAAGCTGCTCACCAGCGGCGAAATGGATCGCGGCATCACCTGCGTGGAGACGTTCGACTTTGACGTGGTGGACAAGATCTATGTGCCGTATGACAACCTGGTGCTCGCTGTGACGCTCAACGCCGACGCGACCACCGACAAGCAGGTGATCGGCGCCCTGACCGAGGCGATCAAGGCGCAGTCCGCCGACGCTGCGAGCTGGAGCCGCCTGAAGGAAATCTTCGCCAACCCGGGCCTGCAGATGATCTCCTTCACCATCACGGAGAAGGGCTACGCGCTCAAGAACGCGGCGGGGGACTTCTTCCCGTTCATCCAGGCCGACATCGACAACGGCCCGGAGAAGGCGACCTCCGCGATGGCGGTCGTCTGCGCGCTGCTGAACCATCGCTTTGAAACCTGCAAGGCGCCGCTGGCGGTCGTGTCTATGGACAACTGCAGCCACAACGGCGAGAAGCTGCGCTCCTCCATCCTGACCATGGCGCAGGAGTGGCAGAAGAAGGGCTTCGTCTCCGCTGAGTTTGTCGCCTACATTTCCGACGAGGCGCAGGTCTCCTTCCCGTGGAGCATGATTGACAAGATCACCCCGCGCCCGGCGGACTCCGTCTGCGAGGAGCTCGCGAAGCTCGGTTGCGAGGACATCGCGCCGGTGATCACCTCCAAGCGCACCTACATCGCGCCGTTCGTCAACGCCGAGGGCCCGCAGTATCTGGTCGTCGAGGATCGCTTCCCGAACGGCCGTCCGGCGCTGGAGAAGGCCGGCGTGTACATGACCGACCGCGACACCGTCAACTGCACGGAGCGCATGAAGGTCACCACCTGCTTAAACCCGCTGCACACCGCGATGAGCATGTACGGCTGCCTGCTGGGCTACACCCGCATTTGCGAGGAGATGAAGGACGCGGACATCGTGAAGCTCATCAAGCGCCTGGGCTACGTCGAGGGCCTGCCGGTCGTCGTCGATCCCAAGATCATGAGCCCGAAGGCGTTCATTGACGAGGTCGTGGAGCAGCGCCTGCCCAACCCGTTCATGCCGGACGATCCGCGCCGCATCGCGACCGATACCTCCCAGAAGGTGGGCATCCGCTTCGGCGAGACGATCAAGAGCTATGTGGCGACCGGCCGCGACATGAACGAGCTGGTGTCCATCCCGCTGGCCATCGCCGGCTGGATGCGCTACCTGCTGGCGGTGGACGACAACCTGGAGCCGATGGAGGTTTCCGCCGATCCGATGAAGGACGAGCTGCAGGCTCAGCTGGCCGGCATCGAGGCGGGCAAGCCGGAGACCTACAAGGGCCAGCTCCGTCCGATCCTGCGCAACGCGAACATCTTCGGCAGCGACCTGGAGAAGGCCGGTCTGGCCGATCGCATCGAGGCGATCTTCGTCGAGGAGCTTGCCGGCAAGGGCGCTGTGCGCGCGACGCTGCACAAGTACATCGGCTGAGCCGATCTGCCTGACGGCATACACGAAGGATAAAGCACATAGATCACCCCTCCTGCCGTGACGCGAGCCATTGCGCCGCGGTGGGAGGGGTCTTGATATGAAAAAAGCCCTGTCTCCGACGTGTGGAAACAGGGTTGGGACAACCGATTGGAGACAAGTCAGCTTTCCGTGCCCGAAGCGAGGGGATCCCGCGGCCTGGTGAGGCGCGCTACCAGCACGCTGACCTCATAGAGCAGATACATCGGCAGGCCGAGCATGAGCTGAGAGATGACGTCCGGCGGCGTCAGGATTGCCGAGAGCACGAAGATGCCAAAGAACACAAACTTCCTGGACGAGGTGAGCTGCGCAACGGTCACCCAGCCCATGCGGGCGGCCATGAAGATCGCTACCGGCATCTCGAACACGACGCCAAAGGGGAGAAGGAACGAGAACAGGAAGCCCACATACTTGTCGATGGAGAGCATCGGCGTGGCCAGATCCTCGCCTGCGACGAGGAAGAGGTTGAGCGCAAGCTCATAGACATAGCAATAGCAGAATGCGATGCCAGCCAGGAACAGAAACAGGGCGACGAAGAACAGACCGCGGAACAGCCGGATCTCGCTTTCGTACAGCGCGGGCTTGATGAATGCCCACAGCTGATAGAAGATGAAGGGGCTGACCAGCACGATGCCGGCGACCAGCGAGATCTTGAGCTGCGTGGTGAACGCTTCGCTGACGGCGGTGTAGATGATCTGCACGCCGCGCGCCTCGATGGGGCTGGTGATGAACTTCATCAGTGAATCGCAGAAGAAATAAAATACGGCGACAAAGCCGACCAAAACCGCGATCAGGATCGCAATGACCAGCTTGCGAAACGCCATCAGATGCGCAATCAGGGGCTGTGTATTGCCCGTTACGCCCGCGTCATGCTCGCTGACCGCGGCAGACTTTTTTTTATTCATCCTTCTTTTCTGCCGGCTGAGTCTCGGCGGCCGGGGCGTCTTCCTTGACTTCCTTCTTGAACTCCTTGATGCTCTGGCCCAGCGCCTTGCCCACGCCGGCAAGCTTGTTGCCGCCAAAGAGCACAAGCGCCAGCACGACGATCAGAAGAATTTCCATAGTACCCAGTCTCATGTTGATTTACCTCCCATATTTGACTTGAAGTCCTTGAAGCTGACGTCCTTTTTGATTTCGTTCAGCTCCTTGTTGATTGACAGCTGCGTCTTCTGCAGTTCCGGACGGATATCCGCGGCGCGGACGCTTTCGTCGATTGTGCGTTCCATATTCTTGAACTCGCTCTCGACTTCATCAAGCCCGGATTCACGCTTGACTTCCTCAATCATATTGCGAATGTACCGGACGAAGCGGCCCAGCGCCCTGGCGATCTTGGGCAGATCCTTCGGGCCGACGACCACAAACGCAATCAAGAGGATCAAAATAAGTTCGGCGAAGCCGATGTTGAACATGTCCTCCTCCTCCTGGCCAGATGGTTACGCACACATTATAAACCAGTTTGCATACGCTTGTAAAGTGAAAAGGAGAAGAATTCGCGCCAAATCGGTAAAGAGGAAACAGGCGGTCAGTTTATATTGTGAAAATCATCGGACAAATCATGCAAGATTCTGAAGAAAACCAACCTAATCAAATAAAATATGCAGGACGCTTTGAGAAATACTTGACAAGCAGTTAAGGAACAGTTAAAATAAATCCAGATGTAGGCCTGTTGATCGGGCAGACAGATACAAACTCCAAGCCGCCGTTGCCCTCCGGGTATATGCGGCCAATGGGTGGCGGGGGCAACCGCGCCGCCTGCCTGATGCGAAGGAGTGCAAAACGAAGGCTGGACACGGTTAGTGTCCGGGCTTTGTTTGGCGCTCTTGTTTTTTACCTGCGTTTTGTCCCTGGTGGTTGCAGGGATATGTGTAAAAAGGAGGAGAGAATACCATGTCTGACAAGAAACGTTTCCTTGACAAGGACTTCACGCGCCGTCAGTTCCTCAAGCTCTCTGGCAAGAGCCTGGTTGGCGTGACGATGTCCTCCGCGATGCTTTCGACTCTCGGCGTGACGGCTGCCGCGTTGGCTGAGGACAAGGTCAAGGTCTGGGCGTTCCCGCAGGGCCTGCTCGTGGTGAATGCGGATCGCTGCGTCGGCTGCCAGCGCTGCGAAATCAACTGCACGCTGACCAACGACGGCTGCTGCTCCAGCTACATCTCCCGCGTGAAGGTCACCCGCAACCTGTACTCCAGCCGCAACGGCAAGGGTCTGTATACCGAGAACAACTGGACCTACTTCCCGGATACCTGCCGCCAGTGCGAGGATCCAGCGTGCGGCAACGCCTGCCCGATGGGCGCGATCTATGCGGACCAGAGCGGTATCCGCAGGGTGGACACCGAGAAGTGTGTCGGTTGCGGCGCCTGCACCGCTGCCTGCCCGTGGCATATGCCGACCGTCAACCCGGTGACCAGGAAGTCCTCCAAGTGCGTGATGTGCGGCGCCTGCGTCGAAGGCTGCCCGTCCGGCGCGCTCTCCATCATCCCGTGGGACAAGGTTTCCGCTGCTGCTCAGGCGGTCTGATCGCGGCGACAAGAATAATCAGAGGAGGAATTCACAATGTCTGTTAAGAATGGCATCAACGGCTGGGCCGGTTCGATCCTGCGCGTCAACCTGACCACCGGCACGATCACCACGGAAGATACGCTCCCGAAGTACAAGCCGTATATCGGCGGCATGGGCCTTGGCTACAAGGTCATCTGGGACGAGGTTCCGCTTGATTCCGATCCGCTTGGCCCGCAGGCGAAGGCTGTTTTCGCCGTCGGCCCGCTGACCGCTTCCGGCGTGCCGTGCTCCGGCCGCATGAATATTTCCTTTCTCTCCTGCTGGAGCAAGGGCTATTCCATCGTAGATGCGCACATGGGCGGCCACTTCGCGCACGCCTTCAAGTATGCCGGCTATGATGCGATGATCGTCGAGGGCCAGAGCGACAAGCCGGTCTACATCAAGATCGACGACGACAAGGTCACCATTGAGGACGCCTCCCATGTCTGGGGCAAGGGCACCTTCGAGACCAACGCAGTGCTCTCCAAGGAGAACGGCGACACGTTCGACGTGACGTCCATCGGCCAGGCGGGCGAGAACCTGGTTCCGATGAGCTGCATGGTGACCAGCTTCGGCAACTCCGGCGGCGGCGGCGTCGGTGCGGTCCTGGGCAGCAAGAAGCTCAAGGCGATCGTGTGCCGCGGCACCGGCGCCGTGAAGATCGCGCGCCCGATGGAGGTTCGCCTGCTTTCCAATTACATGATCAAGGATCTGGTTGGCGGCAACAACAACCACACCGTCCCGACCATCCCGCAGAGCTGGAGCGAGTATTCCGCCACCGCCTCCAACCGCTGGCAGGGCGGCCCCGGCGTCACCTGGGACAAGGCGCCCAACGGCCCCATCGACATGGGCGAGCAGCCCAGCGGCCAGATCAACGTCGCCGCGCTGCGCTGCAACAAGGGCGTGTTCGACTTTGGCGCGATCGCCGAGAAGTACACCGTCAAGCAGGGCGGCTGCTCCTCCTGCCCGGTTCGCTGCTACACCGAGTATGAGATGGACCCGCTGGCGGATTACGACCTGCCGACCCACGTCTCCAACACCTGCATGCCCATCATCAAGATGCTCGAGTGGTATCCGGATCACGTCGATCCGGCGACGGGCGAGAAGGTCAAGAGCACGCATGACTTCGTCGATGAGAAGGATGCAAAGATGATCCTCGGCGGCGCCGGCTCCCGCGCGGCGGATGACTACGGCGTATGGTGCAACTACGGCAACCTTTACGAGGACTTCAATATGGCCTACTCCACCGGCGTGCTGAAGGATGTCATCACCAAGGGCGGCACGGACATGACCGAGTGGGACTCCATCCCGTGGGAGCTGATGGAGACCGGCGACCCGCGCTGGCTGGTGGAGGTCTACCGCAGAATCGCCATGAAGGAGGGCACCTTCTCCGATCTGGGCCTGGGCACCTATAAGCTCTATGAGAAGTGGGGCATGGACGACGCCGGCAAGAACGTGGCGGGCAAGAACTTCTACGACTTCGTGAACGGCAAGAACTTCAATATCGGCCACAATGGCTATCCGCGTCACCATGGCCCGGAGAGCTGCTGGCAGAGCGGCACCATCTATTCGCTGATGTACAACCGCGACTGCATGATCCATCACCTGATCAACTTCGTCTCCTCCGGCGCGCCGTATGACGCGATCATCAAGCCGGTGCTCGAGGGCTTCTTCGGCGAAGGCTGCGTGGACAAGCCCAAGGCGTACACGCCGATCAACGAGAACAAAATCAAGCTGACGAAGTGGGCCTTCAATGGCAAGCAGTGGCACGACTCCGCGACGCTGTGCAACTGGATGTACCCGATGACCATTGCGACCAGCAAGAAGCGCAACTACGTCGGCGACCTCGACCTCGATGCCAAGTACATGAGCGCCGTCGTCGGCGAGGACTACACCCGCGAGTCTCTGGAGTTCGATTCCGAGCGCATCTCGCAGCTGCTGCGCGTGATGACGGCCGTCTCCTTCAAGCTCAATCTGGGCAGCGACAACCTGCGCCGGGATCACGATCAGCCCAGCGACTGGGTGTTCGACAAGGATCCGGATTTCAAGCCATTCGAGGAGGGCACGGTTAAGCTCGACCGCGAGGACTTCGCCAAGGCGCTTGATATGTGGTATGACGCGATGGGCTGGGACAAGGAGACCGGCATCCCGACCCGCGAGACCCTCGAGAAGTTTGATCTGGGCGACTGCGCCGACAAGCTCGCCGAGCTGGGCCTCATCAAGTAAGCCCTTTGGGACTTGATTGGACAGGCTGGACGTGATATGCTTGTGGGAGGAATTCACGTTCCTCCCACTTTTTGTACAATCGGAAGTTGTGCAAAATATCGTTCAGCGGGCACCGAATAGCGTAATATTGTCAAGCTGTTCGGAAGTGGGGGCGGGCACAGCCCGCTGTGCATCAGAAAGGAAGATGCTCTATGTCTTTGTTTGGACGTCGCAAGCCGGGCTTTTCCAAGGAGGTTGAGCTGCGGCCCGAGGAAATCACGGACGAATTCTCGGACCGCAACGACCCGGCCATGCAGCTCGACGGCAATCCGAAGCTGGAAAAGGCGGAATATGCCGCGCGCGCGCAGGCTGTGATGGACGGCCTGGCGGCAGCCGAGGCTGAAAATGCGCCTGATATGGCGCAGCAGGCCGCTGCGGACGGAAAGACCGTCGATCTGTTTGACTACATGGATTCTCTGCCTGAGGTGAAGGATCCGTTCCCGCCCAGCGAACCGGAGCCGGATCCGGAGCCGCAGCCTGAGCGCAAGCCTGGCGAGGTGCTGGCCGAGTACATTCGCGAGCGTTCCGGCGCGGCGCATCTCACACCGCGCAAAGCGCTGGAAGCCGAAGAACCGCAGCTGGAGGACATGCTGGAGGAGATGCGCAGCCTTGAATCGTGCGCGGACATCAAGAGCGTGCAGGGGAGCAAGGACGAATACTTTTATTCCGACGAAGTCATGGCGAATAATTATGCGATGATTGCCATGCTTGTGCTGGAGAAGAATATCGCGCGAACCGTCGCGCACATGGTGCGCTTTAATTGCAAGACGTATCCTTCGCCCACGCCGCTGTATCACTTCATGCGCTCGCCGTATAACTATACTAAGCCACAGCTTGAGCAAGCGCTGCGCGTGCTGAAAGCGGACAAGGATACGCAGGATATCAAAACCGTCGTTGCGTTCAACGACGTGCTGTACATGTATTCCACGGATATCATGTCCGAGCGCTATGCCAAGGCCCTGGCCGATGGGAATGAGACCGAGGAGGCAGGTTCCTGACAGACGGCTGGCTGCAAAGCGACGAATGAGCCGATGCAAGGGCGCTGAGCGGTCAGACGGTGCAATACCCGGCTGCCGTTGATTTCTGAGGATAAAAAAACTCCACTTTCCGTTTGGAAGGTGGAGTTTTTGGTTCCTGACAGGAATGTGTACAGATCGCCGCGCAGCGGCCTCGGAGAAGCAGACTCCATGCTTACAGCTCACGGCAGAGCAATTCCAGGAGTTCCTCACGGTTTTCGGGCGTGACCGTCAGCACGGTCACGTCCTGGCGCTGCGCAATCCGGGCGACATGTGCGGAATTGCACCTCTGCAGCACGCCGAGCACGCGCTTGTCCGCATCAAGACAGGCTTCGACCTGCGCGATGAAGCCGCTTGCCTCGCGCTCAAGCCTGCCCAGCTCGTCCATCAGCAGGAACGGCGCGGGGGAGGCGAGGCTCCTGTTCAGCATGAGCACGCCGTTCTCCTCAAAGACCGGCAGCACCGGCACGCTCCGCTTTTCCTCGATGCGCGCGCAGCAGATGCAGTCGTTCTGGTACGGCGGCATGGCGACGCGCCCGTGCAGCGTAAAGCCGCGGCGTTCGCCGTTCAGGTAAAACGCCTGCGTCTCGAATCCGGCGCAATCGAGCTTCCTGGCCTCGATCAGCCTGCGCAGCAGCGTGGATTTGCCTACCTGCTTGTCGCCGGTCAGAAACAGGTGCCTGCGAAGCCCGGTCAGCTCACTCGGCATCCCCGGCCTCCTTGAGCAGGGCGAGGATGGCGGCGCGCTGCCCGGCGGTCAGCGTGATCTCATCGCCGCCGAGGAACACCTGAAGCGTATCCTTGGCCTGCTTCTTCTCGTTGTGATGGCAGCCGCACTGGCAGAAGCCGTCGTCCGTCACGCCGGCAACCGGCGGCAGCGGATCGTCCAGCAGCGCGCAGGGCTGGATGTCCGGAATCCTCTGGTCGATGTAGTCAAGCAGCGCGTCGGCGTTTTCCAGCGCGTTGAAGCGCGGCAGCGGAAGCTCAATCTCAGGCTTCTGGCTGATGCGGCCGGCGAATGCCAGCGTGCGGCTGTTCATGCGCGGGAGCGCGTCCTCCGCCTGATGCGCGCAGACGATGCGCGGCACCGGCGCGGCGTAGTCGCCCTCCAGCAGCACATAGTCGCAGTCCCTGTACGCTTCCAGAATTCTGGACAGCGGCAGCGCCTCCGGATAAAGGAACGTGGTTTCAAACCGGGCGCGCGCACAGACCAGCTCGCTGCCGGCGCGGCGGTGTCTGGCGGTGTTGCTGGTGGATGTATCCATGGAGAAGGTGGGGCAGAACACCGTCTTGCAGGTGCCCACCCGTTTGCCGCGGCGGCGGATGGCCTCGATCAGCGAGGTCACGGTACTGGTCTTGCCGGACTTGCGGATGCCGACGATGGTGATGATCTTCATAGCAATGCCTCTGTCTGTAGCTCGTGGGTGATCGCGTTGCAAACGTCCCTATTATACCTGATCGGCGGATAAAATGCAAACCCCGCAAACGATCAGACGGCCCTGCCGCCGACGACGGTCAGCCTGACGGGGATCCTGTGAATGAACGAAGGATCGGCCTCAAACGGGTCGATGGCCAGCACGGTGAAGTCCGCCAGCATGCCGGGCGCGATGCGGCCCTTGATCGTCTCCTCAAAGCTGGCGTATGCGCCGAAGCTCGTAAAGCTGAGCAGCGCCTCGCGCAGGGAGAGCGCCTCGTGGGGCAGATACGGCGCGCCGGAAGGGCGCGTGACCGATTCCCGGGTGACGGCGCACTGGATGCCGGTGAGCACGTCCGGCGGCTCCACCGGGCTGTCCGATCCGCCGGAGAGCGTGATGCCGCGGCGGAGCAGCGAGGCGGCGGGATACGCCTCGTCCGCGCGCACGCCAAGACGAGGATAGACGATCGTGGTGTCGTAGTCAAGGAAGATCGGCTGGATGTACGCGTGCATATCCAGCTGCTTCATGCGCGCCGCCTGCGCCTGCGTGAGAATCTGCGCGTGCACGATGCCGTGACGCGTGTCGCTGCGCGGGCAAAGCGCCTGCGCGCGCTCGATGGCGTTCAGCACGCGGTCGGCGGCGCCGTCTCCGATGGCGTGAACGGCGATCTGCATGCCGGCCTGATGCGCGGTGAGCACGAGCTCGTCAAGCGCCTCCTGCGTGTACACGGCGATACCGCAGGTGTCCGGCGCATCGTCATACGGCGCGTTCATCAGGGCGGTGCGCGTGCCGAGCGAGCCGTCGGCGATCAGCTTGAGCGGGCCGAGCCTGAACCACTCGTCGCCCCAGCCGGTCCTGTAGCCCAGCGAGAGGAAGCGGCGCAGCGTCTCAAGATCGGGCAGCTGGCACTGCTGCGTGACGCGGACGGTCATGCGGCCCTCGGCCTTGAGCTCCAGATAGGCGGCGATGACCTCCTCGAACGGCGCCTTGGTGGTGACAAAGTCGTCGGTCTGTACGGAGGTAACGCCAAAGCGGCTCACATGAGCCATGGCCAGCAGCAGGCTTTCCTTGAGCTGCCGCCTGTCCGGCGCGGGAACCAGGCCGGTGACCAGGCTGATCGCGTTTTCCTCCAGCACGCCGCTCGGTCGGCCGGATTCATCGGTGACGATGCGGCCGCCGTCGACGGGATGCGCCTGCTCATCGATTCCGGCTAGGCGCAGCGCGCAGCTGTTGGCGACGGCGACATGACCGCAGACGCGCGAGATGACGCAGGGCCTGTCAGGGCAGACGCGGTCGAGATCGTCGCGCGTGGGGTAGCGCTTCTCGTCGGTAAAGTCATCCTGATTCCAGCAGTGACCGAGAACCCACGCCTCCTGCGGGTGCGTCTGCGCATATTCGGAAAGCGCGGACAGCATGTGCGCGAGGGAATCGGTGGCGGGGGCAAGCTGCGCTTGCGTGAGCATGCAGCCGAGATTGAGCAGGTGCATATGTGAATCGTTGAAGCCCGGGCAGACGAACTGGCCGTTCAGGTCGACCCGCTGGGCGTCGGGAAAGGCCTGATGCGCGTCCTGCGTCGTACCGACGAACGCGAACACGCCATCCCTGACGACGAAGCAGTCCGCCGTGCGCGCGTCCGCCGTGAAAACGCGGGCATTCTCATAACAGATCATCATCGTATCCTCCTTTGCTGCTCCATGCACAACAGTATACGCCATTTGCCGCCCCGATTCAATCCTTTCAATCCTTCCTTGTCAGGCGTCGGGCTTTGCGATATAATAAAACCCAATCAGGCTGTAAGGAGGCGTGCCAGTGGCGGGGATGGAAGCAATTTGCGCGCGGCTTTGCCTGCTCTCGCGCGCCGCATGGCGCGAGGGGCTGCCCGCGCCGCTGACCAGGCCGATGGTGCGAAGGATGCTCCGCGTGGGCGCGCTCAGCGATCTGACGCTGCGGCGGACGCCGGAGGTGCGTCAGGAGCACTATGCCCGCGCGGAGGCGCTGCTCACGCGCGCGACGGAGATTTATCACGCGGTGGAGGCGGTCAGGGCGCAGGGCTACGACGTGCTGCTGCCGGAGGATGCGCAGTGGCCGGTGAATCTGCACGCGCTCGGCGCACAGATGCCGCAGTATCTCTTTGTGCGCGGCAGCCTGGCCCTGCTCGGGCGCCGGGCCGTCGCGGTAGCCGGCAGCCGGGCAATCGGGGAAAAAACCGTGAAGCTCGCGGCAGCGTGCGGCGAATCGCTGGCGCGCGAGGGCTACGCGATGGTCTGCGGCGGCGCATGGGGCGTTGACACATCGGCGCAGCGCGGGTTTCTCGAGCGCCAGGGCGCGCTGATTCTCGTGCCGGCGTTTCCCGCCGCAGAACTGATGCGGCAGGCGTATCTTCGTGACGCCATGGCGCGGGGAAACCTGCTGCTCGTCTGCGATACCTGGCCGGACGAGCCATTTTCCGCGCCCAAGGCGCTCTCACGCAACCACACGATCTACGCGCTGGGCGATGCGGCCGTCGTCGTCGCGGCGCGCGCACAGAAGGGCGGTACGTGGAGCGGCGCATCGGCCTGCCTGCGCGGCGGGTATACGCCGTTGTTCGCCCTCAACGAGACGGGCGAGGATTTTGCGGGAAACCGGCTGCTGCTGGCGCGCGGCGCCAGGCCGATTGATCTGCAGAGGCCGGTGGGCGCACAGCTGTTTGCGAACGGGGAGGATCAGGGATGCAGATGAAGATGCCATCCATTCCCATGCGCGAGGCGCTGCACTACATGGGCTGGCGCGGCACGCCGGTGGAACCCCGGCTGCTTGAGCAGATTGAGGAGCTGATCGGCCTGGCGGAGCGCGAGGCGGAGCCGCGCACAGCCCTGCGCCGCTTCGCAATGGACGGAGACGGAAGACTGGAAGGCACCACGTTGATCCCGCGGGGCGAGGACGTTCGCCGGATGCTCTCCGGCTGTCATGAAGCGGTGCTGCTGGCGGCGACGCTGGGCGCGGCAAGCGAGCGGATGCTGCTCAAGGCGCAGGCGAAAAGCGGCGTGCAGGCGGTGCTGCTGGACGCGGTGCTCAGCGCGGCGATTGAAGCGGTCTGCGATGCGCAGGAAGCGGCGCTGCGCAGCCGGCTTGCGGACGAGGGGCTGTACCTGACGGATCGCTTCAGCCCCGGCTACGGCGACATGCCGCTGGCGCAGACAAGGGAAATCTGCGCGGTGCTCTCCGCGGACAAGACCATCGGGCTCACGGTGTCACAAAGCGGGATCATGATCCCGCGCAAGTCGGTTACAGCCATCATGGGGATCGGCCGCGAGCCGGTCAGCCGCAGGCCCTCGGGCTGCGCGGCATGCAGCATGCGGGGACGCTGTGCACTGTGTAAAACCAAGCGCTGACCATCTGACGCAGCCGCGTGCAAAAACGAGGCGGAGAGGACGGATTCATGATGTATACACAGGAAATCACCCTTCTGGACGGCGCGATGGGCACCATGCTCCAGCGGGCTGGCCTCAGGCTCGGCGACAGGCCGGAGACGCTGTCCATCACCGCACCGGACGTGGTGGAGGGAATACAGCGTCAGTATGTGGAGGCCGGTTCGCAGATGCTGCTGGCCAATACGTTTTGCGCGAACGCGCACAAGCTTGCCGGCACCGGCTTCGCGGTGGAGGACGTGGTGCGTGCGTCCGTTGCGGTCGCCAAGCGCGCCTGCGCGGGCACCGGTGCCAAGGTGGCGCTGGACGTCGGCCCGATCGGCGAACTGCTGGAGCCGCTGGGCACGCTGCGCTTTGAGGAGGCGTACGCGCTCTTTGCGCAGATGATCCGCGCGGGCGTGCAGGCCGGTGCGGACGCCGTGTTCTTTGAGACCTTCTCCGATCTGAATGAGCTGCGTGCGGGCGTGCTTGCGGCGAAGGAATGCTGCGATCTGCCGGTGTTCGCCTCGATGACGTTTGAACAGTCCGGCCGCACATTTCTGGGCGTGAGCGCGCCGTGCGCGGCCATGTCGCTGTCCGCTCTGGGCGTTCGGGCGGTGGGCGTCAATTGCTCGCTGGGCCCGAAGGAGGTCGCGCCGATCCTGCGCGCCATGCGCGAGGTGACGGATCTGCCGCTGATTCTCAAGCCAAACGCGGGCCTGCCTAACCCGTCGTCCGGCGCGTACGACACCACACCGGAGGAATTCGCCGCAACCTGCGCCGAGCTGACGGATGTGGGCGCGGCGTACATCGGCGGATGCTGCGGCACGTCGCCGGCGTACATCGCCGCGCTGCGCGGCGCGCTTGCGGGCAGGCAGGCGGTGTGGACGCAAAAGCGCGTGCACGGCATCTGCTCGGCCAGCGAGGTCTGCGCCTTTGGCCAGGGCGTGCGCGTCATCGGCGAGCGCATCAATCCGACCGGCAAGAAGCGCTTCCAGCAGGCGCTGCGCGAGGGCGATCTCAGCTACATCGTCTCCCAGGCGATCGAGCAGGAGGAGGCCGGCGCGCAGATTCTCGACGTGAACGTCGGTCTGCCGGGTGTGGATGAGCCGGAGATGATGCGCCGCGTGGTGACGGCGATCTCCGGCGCGGTGTCCCTGCCGCTGCAGATCGACTCGTCGAGCCCTGCGGCGATTGAGGCGGGCCTTCGCGCCGCGCCGGGCAAGTGCCTGATCAACAGCGTGAACGCCTCGCGCGCGTCGCTTGACAGCGTGCTGCCGCTGGCCCAAAAGTACGGTGCGGCCATCGTCGCGCTGACGCTGGGGGAAAGCGGTCTGCCCGCCACGACGCAGGAGCGCGTGGACTTCGCCAAAAAGATTGTGGACGAGGCGCAGCGGGCGGGCATCCCCCGGGAGGATATCGCGGTCGACTGCCTGACGCTGACGGTCTCCGCCCAGCAGGAGCAGGCGAAACGGACGCTGGAGGCCGTGCGCATCGTGCATGAGGAGCTGGGGCTGGAGACGGTGCTGGGCGTGTCGAACATCTCCTTCGGCCTGCCGCAGCGCCAGCTGGTCACGCGGGCATTCCTGACGCAGGCGATTTTCTCGGGCCTGACGCTGCCCATCATCAACCCGAATCAGCGGGACATGATGGACGCGATCGACGCGTGCCGGGTGCTCAGCGGCGAGGACGTCTCCTGCGCGGCCTATATCGGGCGTCATGCCGCTGTGCAGCAGGAGAAGAAGGATGCTTCTGCTGCGGCGCCTGCGCAGCTCACCATCGGCGAGGCCATCGCCAAGGGCATGCAGGCAGAGGCCAGAGCCATTGCGGCGGAAATGCTCAAAACCGTCGCGCCGCTGGAGCTGGTGGAGCGTCATCTGATTCCGGCGCTCGATCTCGTTGGCGAGCGCTATGAGCGCCAGGAGATCTTCCTGCCGCAGCTGATGAACGCGGCGAGCGCGTCCGGCGCGGCGTTTGAAGAGGTGCGCAGGGCGATTGACCAGACCGGTGCGCAGGGCGAGGGCAAGGGCCCGATCGTGCTGGCGACGGTCGAGGGCGATATCCACGACATCGGCAAGAACATCGTGCGCACGGTGCTGGAAAACTACGGCTTCCATGTCATCGACCTGGGGCGGGACGTGCCGCCCGAGCGCGTGGTGGAGGCGGTGAGGACGCACAGCGCGAAGATCGTCGGCCTGTCCGCGCTGATGACCACGACGGTGCCGAGCATGCAGCGCACCATCGAGCATTTGCGCGCCGCGGGTCTGCATGTGCCGGTGATCGTGGGCGGCGCGGTGCTCACGCCCGATTACGCGAGGGAGATCGGCGCGGACTATTACGCGAAGGACGCCAAGCAGTCGGCGGATATCGCCAAGGCAATCCTGAGTGAAGCGGAGGAGCGGCTATGAACGCACTGGACTTGCGCGAGAGGCTGGCGCGCGGCGCGCTGCTCTTTGACGGCGCGACGGGCACCTATGCCAGGACGATCCCCGGATGGCCGGAGGAGCCGGTCGAGCGGGCGTGCCTGACCGCGCCGCAGCAGGTGCTTTCGCTGCACAGGGCGTACCTGGCGGCGGGCTGCGAGGCGATCAAGACGAACACGTTTGCCGCGCATGTCGGTCTGGCTGCGCAGGATCCCGCGCAGGAGCGCGCGCTTGTGAACGCGGCGATGGGGATTGCGCGCAGGGCTGCGGGAAATCAGGCGTTCGTCTTTGCGGACATCGGCCCCGCACCGGCGGGCGAAGACGCGGCACAGGCCTATACCGCACTGGCGGATACCTTTCTTGACGCCGGCGCCGACTGCTTCCTGATGGAAACCATGCCCTCGGACGCGGGCCTTCAGGAGGCCGCGGCGCACATCAAGGCCAGAAACCCGCAGGCGTTTGTTGCCGTATCCTTTGCGGCGGATCCGGATGGATTCACGCGCGCGGGCGAAATGGCCGCGGGCCTGATCGCGCGGATGAGCGCATGCCCGCATGTGGACGCGGTGGGCCTGAACTGCATCTGCGGCGCATATCACATGCGCAGGCTGCTGGAGGGCCTGCCAGCGACGGACAAGCTCCTGCTGGCGATGCCCAACGCGGGCTATCCGCATGTGATTGACGGGCGCACCTATTACGACAGCGATCCGGTGTATTACGCGCAGCAGGTGATCGCCTGCGCATCGCTCGGCGCGCATCTGATCGGCGGCTGCTGCGGCACCACGCCGGAGCACATGAAGCAGATCGCGCAGCGCTTAAGCGGCCGGCGCGCTGTGGCGGAGCAGGAAAAGGAGCCGACGCAGCCGGAGGGAGAAAGGCCGTGCCG
>JAGBDL010000177.1 GCA_017937505.1 Clostridia bacterium
CGCCGCGCGGCGCACCAGCGGCCTGTACGCCGGCGCATCCGGCTCGTCCTCCGCCTCGTCCGCGTCGCGCACGATCACATCATCGTCCGCCGGCGCCTCGTAGTGCTCGATCACCATGTCCGGGTTCGCCTTCCAGAACGGCACGCCGTTCTCAGGCTCATCCGGCTCTGCGATCGTCTCCACCTGCTTCTGCAGCTCCGGCTCATCTGCGGTCTGCTGCGCCTCCTGCGGCCAGGCCGGCGCTTCCTGTGCATACGCCGTGGGCTGCGCGTCGTACACCAGGTCTTCGGTCTGCTCCGCCTCCTGTGCCGGGACGGCGCCCGCGCTATTCATGCCATAGAGGAACGCATTCTCCGCCTCCTCCATCGTGAAGCTGTGCCGACGTTTCGGGCCGTGCGCTTCGGCGCGCGTCTCGATGCTCTCTCGGGTGAACTCGTCGTCCCGCTCGATGTACAGCGGCATGTCCTCGCGGATCGCCGTGCGCCGGCGCGTCTGCGGCGCGGTTCTCTGCGCTGGCTGCCGCTTGGGGCCCGCCGTCTGAATCGGCGGCACGTCCTGCGCGGGTGATTCCGTCTTCACCACCTCCAGCGCCGGCCTGGCCTTGCGCTTGCGCGCGGGCTTCTCGTCCTCCGGCTGCTCGTCATATGCCGCGTCTTCCACCTGTGCGGCAGCAGCCGCTGCCTGCGTCCCGGTCTCCGGCCGCTCCTTCCCGGCCGCAGCCTGACGCTCGCGCTCGATGCGCTTTGCCTCGCGCTCTTCGGCCAGCTCCGTCTCCCGGCGAAGCGCCTCCTCCTCGCGCTGCTCGCGCAGCGCCGCGCGCTCCTCACGCTGCTCGCTGTGCGCCGTGCGCAGGTCGTCCAGCAGCTCGCTCAGATACATCCCCACGCCGCTGAAGGACACGCCGGTCAGCACCATCAGCACGATCGTGCAGGCGAAGATCAGCACGATCACCGCGCCCCACACGTCCAGCGCCTGATACAGCGGCCAGGCCAGCAGCGCGCCGATCAGGCCGCCGCCCTTGCAGGTGAGCATCGCGCTCCTGTACGAGCGCAGCAGGAACGTGCCGTAGGTCGCCTGCTGTCCGTCGGCAAAGACCGCGGAGACCACCGTGCTGATCTCGAAGAGCTGCAGGAGCGTCTCGACGAACAGGAACAGCAGCGCGCCGCAGATCATCGTGCGCAGGCTCATGCGGCCGCTGGAAAAGAACACCAGCGTCACGCCCGCCCAGCACAGCACCACCGGCAAAAGCAGGCACAGCGTGCCGCCCAGGCCGCGGGTCAGCATCGTCGCGCCGTTGAGCAGCCCGCCGCCGGACGGGATAAACTGGCTGATGAGCGCCAGCAGGCCCACGCACAGGATGACGATGCCCGCCACGCCGCGCGGATCGACGCCGCTTTGCTTCTTTCTGCGTCCCGCCGAGCCGCGCCTGCCGCTCACCTTTCGTTTGTTCTTCGCGCCCTTGGGCGCCGCCTTTTTGGCCATCCTTCATCCTCCCGGATTCCACAAAGCGATACAGAATATCGCGGTATGCTATACAAAACAATCTGCCTGAGCAAATTCAGGCAGATTATTCTATCACATTTCCATTTTTCAGTAAAGCCCCTCCGGCATCGCGCTGCGCAGGATGACGCAAGCGAGCACGCCGCGCTCATCAAAGTGCGCCTGAAGCACGCGGCCCGCGATCTCATACAGCAGGCTCCTGCCCGGCGGGAGCATCGCGTCAAACGCCTCGTCCTCGTCATAATCCTGTTCCCTTGCCGGTTCGCCCAGCAGCGCGCGCACCTCCTGCTCCGTGGTCTTCCCCGTGGTCAGCATGCCCGCCATGCTCACGCGCGAGGCGCGGACAGCTGAGACGGGCGTCTGCTCCTCCTCCGTCTCGGCGTACTTGGGAATCTCCACCGCAAAGCCGCGCATGCACTCCAGCGGATACACCAGCGCGTCGGTCGTGTAATCGGGATCGGCCAGACGATACCGGCCTGCGGTGTCGCCCAACAGCTCACCCAGCTTCAGCGTCAGCATGGACGTCACTTCGCCGCTCATGCACAGGGCTTCGATCTCCGAGGCGTTGTACTGCGCGTCCGGGTGCGCCAGCGCACAGACCGGGCTGTTTTCGTCGATGTAATCCGCCAGCTCGTGCCAGTAGAACGTCACGCTGCCGCTCGTCCCGTCGAAATACCGGTAGCGGTCCTCCGGCCAGTACACCGTCAGGCCGAAATCGTCAAAGGCATAATTGTCCGTGGGCATGGGCAGCAGGTCGCCATACTCCATGTAGTCGCTCATGCCGTCCAGCACGTCGTCCGTGATGATCGTCTCCATCGCCGCCTGCGCGCCGTCCCAGTCGGAAAACAACTGATGAAGCAGGATCTCCTCGCCGGTCTCCAGGTTCACAGTGAGGCCCATGGACGTGCAGCCGTCGCTGCCATCCGCCTGCTCGCCCTGCCAGGTGAGCGCCATGGAGGCCGTCTTCCCGTCCTGCCAGACGCTGCCCGTCTGCATGACCGTTCCGCGGTTGATCGCCACCTTCGCCTTCTGCTGCGCAAAGCGCGCTTCAATCTGCGCGTCGATGGCCATCATCACGGCGTCGGGCTGCGTCTCCTGACCGGGCACGGTGTCGATCGTATCCGCCGCCGCGGAAAAGACGGCCAGACGGCTTCCGCCAATCTCGTCTTCCTCGATCGCCATCACAATCTGCGCCGCCTGCGCGCACGCGGGCAGCAGCAGGGCAACCGCCATCGCCGCAAGGATTCGTCTCACTGTCCATCACCTCTTTATCTCATGATAGGTAAAAAAACGCCTTTTGTCAAGGCGGGCCGTGCCCGCTCCCGCCTCCGAACGGCCTGACAGCACAAGGCTTTCAGCGCTCGCTGTACGGGTCTTTCCAAAATCCTCTCATTCAGCAACTAGACGAATCACCCGCGCGTTTTCTTCCCGTCCCCGTTAAAAAATCAACGGCTGAAGCTGCCTGCCGTCCAGCGCCGCCGCGACAGCCGGGAGGATTCTGTCAAAATCCGCCACGCAGCTGGTCGGTTTGCCCCTGAAATCGTCCTGCTCAAAGGGCACGAAGAACACGCCGCGCCGGGCCATCAGCGTGCCGATGCTTGCGGCGGAGAATGCCAGCGCGTCATTGGTGGAGACCGCGATGAGCACCGGCCCGTCGTTGCGCCGGTGGCTCTTGACGGCCATCGTCGGCGCGGTATCGTAGATGCCGCAGGCCAGCTTGCCCAGCGTGTTGCCCGTGCACGGCGCGATCACCAGCAGATCGAGCAGCTTTTTGGGCCCGATGGGCTCCGCCTGCGCGATCGTGTGAATCACCGTTTCGCCTGTGATCTCCTCTGCCCGCCTGACCCAGTCCTGCGCGCGGCCAAAGCGCGTATCGGTCGCGTAGGCGTTCTCCGACATGATCGGAATCACCCTGTATCCCTTCTCCACGAGCCGCTGCATCTGCGGAAACACCTTCGCAAACGTGCAGAACGAACCCGTCACCGCAAACCCGATCCGCGTCTCAGCCATCGCCTTGCCCTCCCTCGCCGCCTTGCCCGTCTGTCTCCCGCTGCAGCGCCTCAAACAGCGCCGCGCCCGCGTCCATCGGCGCGTACCTGCCCGGCAGCCCGCCTGCAAGCACCATGCGCACGTTCAGCCGCTTTGCCGTCTCCGGGTCCGCGCCGTATGGCGGGCTCGCCAGCTCGATGAGCAACGTCTCCCGGCCGATGCGCGCAAGCGCCGCCTCGTGCAGGATGCACGCCGGCACGGTATTGAAGATCACGTCCGCCTGCGCGCACGCCTGGGCAATCCGCTCCAGCGGCAGCGGATGCGCACCGATCTCATGCGCCCTTCGCATCTGCGCCTCGTTTCGGGCGCACACGATCACAAACGCGCCCAGCGCCGTCAGCCGCACAGTCAGCGCCTGTCCGATCCGGCCAAAGCCCGTCACCACGCAGGTGCTGCCCAGCAGTGCCCGTCCCGGCCGCTGCATGGCGCGTTCAATCGCGCCCTCCGCTGTCAGCTGCGCATTCACGCGCAGCAGCGCCTCGTCGTGCGCGGGATCAAACGCCAGCCTCGCGCCCGGCATCTCCTGCCCCGTCACGCCGCCGCCGTGCAGCGCCACACCGCACGCGGGCAGCAGCGCAAGCGTCCGTTCCCGCAGGAGCTGCGTGCCCGTCAGCTTACCATCCTCAAAGCTGCGCGGCCAGGGCAGCATCACCGCGTCGGCCCATGTTCCCGCCTGCGGCGCGTCCTCCTCCCGGCAGACGTACTCCGTCTCCCAGCCTGCCCGCTTTGCCGCCTCCAGCGCGCCCAGCATGCGCGCGTCTCCGCCAAAGGCTACCAGTCGCATTCTCATCCCCTCCCGGCGAAGGTATGCGAAAAGAGGCCCGGGCATGCATCAGCGGGCCGTGCCCGCTCCCACTTCCGAACGACTGATGAAGGCCATATCTCCCGGTGCTCGCTGTACGATTCTTTGCGTAATTTCCTCATTGTACAAAAGCTCCCTCCAAATCGCTTGGAGGGAGCTTGCATGATGCATCTTACTTGTCCAGCACGCTGGTGCAGTGGCCGCAGCGAGTCGCATCCTCGGGGATCTCCATGCGGCAGTACGGGCAAAGGCGCGGCTCCTTCGCAGGTGCCGGGGCCGGCTCCTCTTCCTTCTTCTTCAGGCCGTTCATCAGCTTGATGACCAGGAACATGCAGAAGGCCACCAGCACAAAGTCAATGATGCACTGGATGAACGCGCCGTAGTTGAGCGTGCCCACGCCCGCCTCGGTCGCCGCCTCGATGCTGGCATAGTGATTGCCGTCCAGCGCATAGAACAGACCGCCGAAGTTGACGCCGCCGGTCACAATGCCCAGCAGCGGCATGAAGATGTCGTTGACCAGGGACGTGGTGATCTTGCCGAACGCGCCGCCGATGATCACGCCGACGGCCATGTCCACGACGTTGCCGCGCATGGCAAATGCCTTGAATTCCTCAAAAAACTTCTTCATCGCAGAATTCCTCCTCGTGTACAGTGGGTAGGTTTATGACTGCTCAGCGGCCGTGCCGCTGTCAATCTCCTCTTCATGCGCCGGCAGCTCGTCCTGCCCGGCCGTGCCCGCCTCCAGCTTTGCGGTGAGCTTGGAAAAGTCGATCTCCGGAAGCTCCGAGAGCGAGGTGATGCAGAAATGACGCAGGAACACGTCCGTCGTGCCGTAGAGGATCGGGCGGCCCAGCGCTTCCTTGCGGCCGACCTCCTCGATGAGCCCCTTCGTCACCAGCGACTGCACGGAGTAATCGCACTTCACGCCGCGCACCTGCTCGATCTCCGCCTTGGTCACCGGCTGGCGGTAGGCGATCACGGCCAGCGTCTCCATCACCGCCTGGGAGAGCGACTGCTTCTGCACGGGCTGAAGCAGCTTTTCCACATACGGCGCGTAATCCGGGCGCGTGGCCAGCTGCACGTGCGCGCCAAAGCGCAGCAGCCGCAGGCCGCGCCGGTCAAAGTCGTAGCCACTCTCCAGCGCGTCGAGCGTCTCCTCCAGCTCGCCCTCCGTCAGCTCCATCGCGCGGCAGATTTCCTTCTTTTCCACCGCGTTGCCGGTCACAAACAGGATGGCCTCCACGATGCCCACGCGTTCCTTCATGTCAAGCCTCGGCTTCGTCTCGTCCATCGGCAGCGTCGTCTGCTCCGTCTTCTCCATCTTCTCCATCCCTTCTGCCGGGCAGTATCAGTATGTCGTCATAGACCTTCTCCTGCTGTGCATGCAGCTTGCCCAGCTTGAGCAGCTCGAGCATGGCCATGAAATACGAGACGATCTCGTCGCGCGTCACCTGATCGGAGAGCATGTCCGAAAAGAGCACCGGCCCCCGTCTGAGCCTGCTGGTCAGGTTGAACGTGCACTGCTCGATGGTAAACTTGTCGCGCGTGATCGCGCGGAACACGCGGCCCGGCTCGTCCTGCATCGTCTGCCGGGCGATGATGCGCTCCAGCGCGCGCACGAGGCCCTGCAGGGTGAGGCCCGTGAGCTCCACCGGCTGCGGCGGCAGCGGGTATTCCTCGGGCAGCTTGGAAAAGACCTGCATGGCCACCTGCTCAAACTCCTTCATCCGCCCGGCGCTCTCCTTGTAGAGCTTGTACTCCTCGAGCCTGCGGATGAGGGCCTGCTCCGGCGTCTCCTCGCCCTCCTCCTCAGGGGCGGGCGGGCGCGGCAGCAGCGCGCGGGACTTGATCTCCAGCAGCGTCGCCGCCATGGTGAGGAACTCGCTGGCCGTGTCCATGTCCAGTTCGTCGATGCCATCCAGCGACGCGAGGTACTGCTCGGTGATCTCCGAGACGAAGATGTCCTTGATGTCCACCTTCGCGCGGGTAATCAGGTGCAAAAGCAGATCGAGCGGCCCCTCGAACTGCTTGAGTGATACGACGTACGCCATCCCTTACCCCCAGATCATCCGGATCGGCCAGAGCAGCAGATCCTGCGCGGGATAGACCACCGCGGAGATGATTCTGCCCAGCAGGCCCTGCGCGGAGAGGATCAGCACGATCAGCATGCCGATCTGAAACGCGCGCGGGGACAGCCGGATGCGGCCCCTAAAGACGATGTCGTTGAACACATGATAGCCATCCAGCGGCGGCAGCGGAATGAGGTTGAACACCGCGAGGTTCAGGTTGACCAGCGCGGTATAGGCAAACAGGCGCACAAACGGCACCAGCGCCGGATGCGCGATCAGGCTGCCGAAATCCTGCATGCCATAGCCGCCGATGATCGACCAGATGGCGTTGTAGCGGTAGCTGATGACCGTGGACAATCCCACCTGGGAAACCACCTGCGGATACCACATGAATGCGCTGCACACGGCGGTGAGCGCGGTAAAGAGCACGAACAGCAGGATGTTGATCGTGATGCCCGCGAGGCTGACCGCAAGATCCGCCTTGCGCCTGTCGCCCTTGTAGTTTAAGGGGTTGACCGGCACGGGCTTGGCGTAGCCGAAGCCCACGAAGAACATCAGCAGCGTGCCGACAGGGTCCAGATGGCGCAGTGGGTTGAGCGACAGCCTGCCCGCCCGCTTGGCGGTGTCGTCGCCGCAGCGGTACGCCACATACGCGTGGCCCCACTCGTGGCAACACAGTCCGATGAGCACGGCCAGCACGCGGTAAATCGCCTGGTCAAAAAAAGCCAGCGGCTCCGCAAAGAGCGTGGACAGATAATCAAACATCCCAGGCGCCTCCTCAGGTTTCGCACAATCCGGCATCATATAACCTGATTATTGTAGCGCAGAGCAGGTTTTCTGTCAAGCGGTTTGACAGGGCACAGGAGGAGATCAGCGAGGCACAGGAAGAGATCGCCCATCCGGCTGTCATGGAAGGCATATGCAAAGCCCTCTTCCGTCTCCGAAAGAGGGCTCAATGGCTTAACCCATCTGCACCATGTCCTTGTGCAGCCGCATCAGAATCCGCTTTTCCAGCCGGGAGATATAGCTCTGGCTGATGCCCATGATGTCCGCGACCTCCTTCTGCGTCTTTTCCGTGCCGCCGCCCAGGCCAAAGCGCAGGCGCATGATCTCCTTTTCCCGCATGGACAGCCGCGAGAGCGCGCTGGCGAGCATCTGCCGCTCCACCGTCTCCTCGATGCTGCGGTACACCATGTCGCCCTCCGTGCCCAGGATGTCCGAGAGGAGCAGCTCGTTGCCGTCCCAGTCGGTGTTGAGCGGCTCGTCGAGCGACACCTCCAGCTTCTGCCTGCTGGTTCTGCGCAGGAACATGAGAATCTCGTTTTCGATGCAGCGCGAGGCGTACGTCGCCAGCTTGATCTTCTTCGTCGGGTCAAACGTATTCACCGCTTTGATCAGGCCGATCGTGCCGATGGAGATCAGATCCTCAAGCCCCACGCCCGTATTCTCGAACTTGCGCGCGATGTACACCACCAGACGCAGGTTGTGCTCGATGAGCGCCTTGTGCACCGAATCAGGCTCCTCCGGCAGACGCGCAAACAGCGCGTTCTCCTCTTCCCTGGTCAGTGGTGCAGGCAGCGAATCGCTCCCGCCAATGTATGCAACCGTTCCCTCCGGCCGCAGAATCGCCCAACCCGGTTTCGTCGTACGCTGCCATGTGTTTCCGTTCCTTGCCTGTTCCATGTTCCGTTCCCCCTCTGTTCTTGATCCCCGTTATCCTGACGCCTGATCCGGTTCCATCAGCGAAGATGGGACGAGCGCCGGCGCGCCCTCCCTCATGCCCGGGGAAAGCGCCACCACCGCGCGCACCGTGCGCCGCCTGCCGTCCGCCTCTACGCTGATTTCCTGCGGCGTGAGCACGCTCATCATCTGCCGGCCGCCGGCCGTATCCGCAAAGATCGGCCGCAGCGGCGCGTCGCCCAGGCGGAAGTGCCGTCTCCCGGCCGCCTCCGGCATCACGATCACCGGCAGGCGCGTCAGGTAATCCCTGAGCGTGTTGCCGCTGTCGACCATCGCGTCAAACGACGCTGTCTCCCCGCGATACAGGCAGATGAGCCGCACACGGCGAACCGCCTGCGCTGCACGGCGCGTTTTGAGCGAACTGACCGCAATCCATAGCGTACAAACGCCGCCAAGCGCATATGCTGTCATCAGGGAGCCCGTCGCGCCGTCAAGCGCCAGCATGACGCCGCCCAGCAGGCCCGCCGCGCTCAGCAGCAGCGCGCCATAGCGCACGGGATGCCGGACGGCGGATCGTCCGCAGGCGATCGCCATCATGCCCGCCGCGGCAGGCAGCCACAGCGCGGCGGCTTGTCCGCGGCCTAGGCTCAGCCCTCTGGCCGCC
>JAGBDL010000016.1 GCA_017937505.1 Clostridia bacterium
CCGTGTCCACCTGCGCGACGTTGTCCGCCGTGCGGCGCACGAGGCCCGCGCGCTCGTCAAAGCGCTCGCTGGCCGCCAGCGGGGCAAAGCGCAGCGGCACCGCTGCGTGATAGCTCGACAGATCCGGCGCCTGCGCCTCGTCCTGTGGGCGCATCCAGAGCGTTTGTGCCTGAGGTTCGCCCGCCAGCCTCATCGTCAGGTAGCGCAGCAGCGCGCTGGACGCGGCCTGCCGGGTCGGCTCGGGCTCCTCCTGCTGTGCCTGCGGGCGCAGCTCCAGCTGAATCACGCCGTCCGGCCAGACGAGCGCAAAGCACCGCTCCCGCGGCTCCAGGCGCTCGATCCGCCCCTCCCGCAGCCGCATCTCGGCCGTCAGCGGCACGGCGGATTCGGCAAAGGGAAAGAGCTGCATATAGATTTCCGCGCTTTGTCCTGCGGGGAACGCCTGACCCTCGCTGTCCACCGGCCCGCAGAACTGGCCGTTCACCATCAGCAGGCCGCGCACGCCGCTCTCAATCATCAGCATCTGAACCATCCGCCCCACCTCGGGGCATGTATATGCGCGCAGCGTGATGCAGCATGCAAAAACGGGCCTCTCCCCAGGGGAAAAGCCCGTTCATGTTTATCGTGGTTGATCAGAACGCGATCTCCAGCGCGCCCGCAAGGCCCATTTGTCCGGAAAGCTCCGGCGGCACCTGCACGGCTTCGCCGGCGCAGAGCGCCTCGATCACGTCGCACATGCCCTGCTGCAGCGGCGCCTTGCCCGCGATGTACGCCTCGACGTCCTCCCGGTCGCCCACAAAGGCCTGCATCGCCTGCACGTCCAGCGCCAGCGCCGCGCCCAGCAGGTAGGACTGAATCTTCGTCTTCTCCTGCCCGCCGAGCGTGCTGAGAATGCGGCCCGCAAACGCCGCGCGCCCCAGGCCGCTGACGGCGCACTCGCGCGCGCCCGCCTTCACATACGCTGCGTCGTAGTCCTGTGCGCTCACAAAGCTGCTGCCCACCGCGTCGGAGAGGATCGTGTGATGCGTCATCGCGTCGAGCAGCTCGCCGGAGATGGAGGTCATGCAGCCCAGAATCCGGCCCTGCTCATCCATGGAGACGAACTTGTTGTGCGTGCCCGGCAGCACGAACATCGCCGCGCCCTTCGGCGCAAGCAGCTTGTGCAGGCCGATGGCCTCGGTCTCCTCGCCGCGCATCATGTCCATCTCAGAGAAATTCGTGAGATCGACCGGGCCGGCGAAATTGCGCACGCCCGGAATGAACGCGATCGGAAACGGCGCGATATCCTCAAACGTCCTCTCCTGCATCGCCGCGCGCAGATCGGCCGCGCCTGCCGGGGCCGGCACATGCGGGATTTCCAGCAGACCCAGCGCGCTGGTGATCATGCCGTAGGCCACGCACTTCCTGACATCCGTCAGAGCATAGCCGTTGCGGGCGAGGACGGTCTGCATGCTCTCGCGCAGCATCGCGCGCAGGCGGCCGTTGTGCCCGTCGATGGCGGTATGGCGCACGCCGCCCTCCGCCCGGACCGCGTCGAGCCGCCTGAGGCTTTCGTCCAGCAGCGTCACGCGCAGATTGGTGGTGCCGCAGTCCACGACCAGATTGCACCGGCTCATCGTTCCGCCTCCCATGCGCGAATCGCGTCGGTGAACAGCCGGGCGCGCGCCTCAATCGCCGCGTCGTCGCCGGATTTCACCGCGCTTGCCAGCACCAGCGGGCCGCCCACGCCGAAGCCGCACACGCCCGCGTCGAGGTAATCCTTCACGTTTTCCGGCTTCACGCCGCCCACGGCGCTCATCGGGATGTGCCGCAGCGGCCCGCGCACAGCCTTGATGTAGCCCAGCCCCAGCTCGCCGGCGGGGAAGAGCTTGACGATGTCCGCGCCCATCTGATGCGCCGCGACGATCTCCGTCGGGGTCAGCGCGCCCGGCATGGAGACCATGCCCAGCTGGCGCGTGCGGCGGATGACTGCCATATCGACGTTCGGCGAGATGACCAGGCATGCGCCCGCCTCGTGCGCCGCCTCGACCTCCTGAACGGTCAGCGTGGTGCCGCAGCCCACGCGCACCTGATCGCCAAAGCGCTCAACCGTGCGGCGGATCTTCGCGGCGTTGCCCGCCACGCAGTCCGGCTCGGCATGGTCGAAGGTGAATTCCAGAATGCGCACGCCGCCGCGCACCAGCGCGGTGACCACGCCGTCGATGCGCTCCATCGGCACGCCGCGCAGAATCGCCACCAACTTTTCCTGCCCGATGCGGGCCAATACCTCATCATGGGTCATTGCGTTCGCCTCCAGCATTTGCTATTTCTCGTTAATCTTTTCTGCGGGCTAAACCCGTTTCAATCGTAGGCTGCTGCGCAGCCTGCTCTGAAACTGCTTTTTTCAGATTTGATATTGGGATACGTTGGGCTGCCGCCCAAACCTGCCCGAGGGACATGTCCCTCGGACTCCCTTTCTCGCTTCGCGCGTCCGCAAGCAGCTTACGCGCAAAGCGCGACGATCGCGTAGGCGTAGATGCGCGCCGCCTTGGCGAAGTTCGCAAGGTCGATGCTCTCGTTCGCCTGATGCTCCAGCTCCAGGTCGCCCGGGAAGAGCATGCCGTAGGCCACGCCCTCCTTGAGATGGCGCGCATAGGTGCCGCCGCCGATGGCGAACGGCTTCGCGTTCTCGCCGGTGACGCCGTTGTACACGGCCATCAGCTTTTGCACCAGCTCGGAGCTCTCCGGCACATGGTGCGGATGGCTCGCGTGGCCCGGCTCCAGCACAAAGCCAGCGGGCGCCAGGCGCTTTGCCACGGTGGAAGAGATGGTTTTGTCGTCAAAGAAGACCGGATAGCGGCAGTCAAACGTCACGGACAGCGCGCCCTCGCCGGCGGAGAGCAGGCCCAGGTTCAGCGTCAGCGGGCCGGACACCGCGTCGCAGCCGGCGATGCCCATCGCCTCGCCCGCGCTGCCCTCGCCGCAGGCCTCGTCAAGCAGCGCGACCGATTCGCCGCCGATGCCCAGCTTTTTGAGCACAGAGAGCAGCATCTTCGCGGCGTTCTTGCCCTTCTCCGGAGTAGACGCGTGCGCCGGCACGCCGGTGACGACGACCTTCGTGTTCCCGTCCACCAGCTCCGTCTCGATCGCGCAGTCCTCGTCCTCCACGTCAAACGCCTCGGCAGCCTGCTCGCGCCAGTCGCCGGCCAGCACGGCCACGGCCGTGCCCGGCACGACGTTCGCGCGGGTGCCGCAGGCGATGGACATAAGGCGCTCATCAGCCAGCGGCGCGTCGAGCTTCATCTGCATGATGCCCTTCTCCGTGTTGATCAGCGGGAAGTTCGCATCCGGGGAGAAGCCCATCGCCGGCAGGCCGATCTTCTCCTCGTAGTATTCCAGATCCTGCATGCCGCACTCCTCGTCGCAGCCCAGGATCAAGCGGCATCTGCGCTTCATCGGGATGCCCGCGTCAAGGATCGCCTTCATCGCGAACAGCGCGGCCACGCCCGGGCCCTTGTCGTCGCTGGTGCCGCGGCCGATCAGGCGGCCATCGATGATCTCGCCGCCGTAGGGATCATGCGCCCAGCCGTCGCCCTCGGGCACCACGTCCAGATGCGCCAGCACGGCCACGGTCTCCTCGCCCGCGCCGATCTCCGCGTCGCAGCAGTAGCCGTCGATGTCGCGCGGCTCCATGCCCAGGCGGCGGATGTCCGCCATCGCGGTATCCAGCGCGCGGCGCACCTCCGCGCCGAACGGCGCGTTGTCCGCGCTCCTGTCCGCGCGCACGCTCGGCACGCGGATCCAGCGCTGCAGCGTCTCGATCATGTCGTTTTCCAGCGCGGCCAGCGCCGCGTCCAGCTTTTCATTGGCCTTGAATTCCATCGGTCGTTCCCCCTTATGTTGATGTTTGACTACTCGTTATGATTGTCCTGCGCGCCGCTCTGAACCTCATCCGTCACGGCTGCGCCGTGCCACCTTCCCCAGAGGGGAAGGCTGATTTTGTTTTCATGCTTCACAGGCTGCATCAAGCCGCCGCGAAGCGAAGAAGGGGTTCGGGGACGATGTCCCCGAGCAGGTCTTAGGGCGGCAGCCCTAACGTTCCCTCCGTCACCCCAGCACCGTCGCCATCCGCTCCAGCGCAAGCGCCAGCTGCGGCCTCGGGCAGCCGATGTTCAGGCGGATGAAGCCCTTCGCCTGCTCGCCGAAGATCGTGCCGTCGTTCACCATGACGTGCGCGGAAGCAATCTTCTCCATCAGCGTGCTCTGCGCCATGCCCAGCGCCGAGCAGTCCAGCCACATCAGGTACGTCGCCTCCAGCGGCGTCACGCGCACATGGGGCATGTGCTCGGCGATGTATTTTACAGCAAAGTCGCGGTTGTCCGTCAGGTACGCCACGAGGCCGTCCAGCCACGCGTCGCAGTCGGTGTAGGCCGCGCGGGTCGCCGCCAGCGCAAATGCGTTGCCGCTCTTCACGCCGCCGGCCTCCATCTCATGGCGCATTTTTTCCAGCATCTCCGGGTTCCTGCACACGATGCTGCTCTGCTGCAGGCCCGCCACGTTGAACGTCTTGCTCGCCGCGCAGAGCATCACGGCGCGCGCCTGCGCGCCCGGGATGGACAGAATGCAGCGATGCTTCTTCGGCGCGTACACAAAGTCCGCGTGAATCTCGTCGCAGATCAGCGGCACATCGTATCTTTCGCACAGGCTCACCACGGCGGAAAGCTCGTCCTCGTCCCAGCTTCGGCCTACGGGATTGTGCGGGGAGCAGATCATCACGGCCCTGGCCTCCCCGGAGGCGAGCTTCTCCTCCATCTCGGTCAGGTTCATGCAAAAGCGGCCGTCTCCGCCGCGAACCAGCGGGCTTTCGACCACCCGGCGGTTGTTGAGCTGGATGGACTGGAAGAATGGGCCGTACACCGGCGGGTTGATCAGCACGCCGTCGCCTTCCTTCGTCAGCGTGCGCAGCGCGACGCGCATGCCGGTGATGACGCACGGGCTCATGAGCACCTCGTCAGGGGAAAGCTGCATCCCATGGCGGCGCGCCCAGTAGGCGCACAGCGCCTCGGCGTCCTTTTCCCCGGCAATGGTGTAGCCCCAGGTGCCCCAGGACAGCACGTCCCCCAGCGCCTTGGCAATCGCCGGGGCGGACGGAAAGTCCATGTCCGCCACCCACATCGGGATCATGTCCGCGTCGCCGGTTCTCGCCATCATGCCGTCCCACTTTTCGCACTCGGTGCCGACGCGGCGGACGCCCGCGTCAAAATATGCCTTGTCAAACTCCATGGGGTTCATGGCCTCCTTTGCATTTCATTAAGCATTTCATCAAGCCTTTCATGCCGTCGCCTGTCATGCGTCGCAGCGGATCACCCAGTACCCGCCGTCGCGCGCGATGACCTCGGCCTTTTTGTACAGCTCCCTGAGGAACTTGAGCGCGCTGGGCGCGCCCTGCTGCTTGCGGATGACCAGCACCAGCATGCCGCCGGGCTTCAGGTGCTCCTTCGCGTCCTCAAACATCCTGTAGATGACCGCCTTGCCCGCGCGGATGGGCGGGTTGGTGATCACCGCGTCAAACGTGCCCTCAATCTGCTCAAAGCCGTCCGAGAGCTCCGCCCGGGCCTGCATGTGGTTTTTCTCCACGTTGGCGGCCGCCAACTCCAGCGCGCGCTCGTTCACATCCGCCATCGTGATGTTCAGCTCCGGGAAACGCGCCAGCGTCAGCACGGTCATTGCGCCCCAGCCGCAGCCCAGATCCAGCACGTCGCCGGAGAGACCGTCCGGCAGGGCGCTGCACAGCAGCTCGCTGCCCGGATCGACGTGCTGCTTGGAAAACACGCCCGCGTCCGTGTCAAACGCGAGCACGCGGCCCGCAAATACCGCGCGGAAGGAGCGTGCCTCATGCGCGCTCGTCGGTATGCTCGTAAAATAGTGCTCAGGCATTCCGATCCTCCTTTTCAAGCGCGGGCCGTGCCCGCCCCCATTTCCGAACAGCCCGGCGAAACAAAGCTGTCCGGTGCTCGCTGCACAATGCTTGCGCTATACGTCAAGCAAGGCGACCTCTTCCTCCGTTAGCTCGCGCCACTGACCCGGCGCGAGCGCGGGATCCAGCGAAAGCGCGCCGATTTTCTCGCGCCGCAGATAGACCACGGGCGCGCCCCGGCTCGCCAGCATGCGCTTGACCTGATGATACTTGCCCTCCGACACGCGCACGCGCACCTCGCTGCATGCGCCGTCCGTGGAGACGATCTCCAGCCCGGCGGGCTTGGCGTCAAACGCGCCGTCGCTGTCGGCAATGTGCAGCCCCGCGGCAAAAGCGGCGATATCGTCTTCCCCAAGCACGCCGCTGACGCGGGCAAAATAGACCTTGCTGACGTCCTTTTTCGGCGAGATGATCCGGTGCGCGAGCTGGCCGTCCGAGGTGATGATCAGCAGCCCCTCCGTATCCTTGTCCAGCCGCCCGGCGGGCATGCAGCCCATCGCCGCGTACAGCGGCGGCAGCAGGTCCATGACGGTTTTCTGTTTTTTATCCCGCGCGGCGGTCAGCGTGCCCTGCGGCTTGTTGAGCATCACATGGCGCACCGCCTTGTACTCAAGCCGCCGTCCGTCCAGGCGCACCTCCATGCTTCCCGCGTCCACCTGCATGCCGCTGTCGCGCGCGGGCACGCCGCAAACCGTCACGCGCCCGGCGCGCACCATCTCCTTGACCTGCGCGCGCGTACCCTCGCCCAGCGTGGTCAGCAGCCTGTCCAGCCGCATGATGTTTCCCGAAGCCACCCGGCCGCCTCCGTTTCTTTCCGTCTTTCCCCGTGATGTGCATAATCCGTCTTCATGCATTATACAGCACAGGCGGACATTTTGCAATTTGTCAATCCGCCGGACGCGTGTTTCTTCGCCCCGCCGCGCCGCTTTTGTACCGGGATATCCGTCATTTTTCCCGCGTTTTTTCGGGACGTTTTTTGTATACTGGGACGTTATTTGCTCAAAAACTGACCGCGTGCAGTTTCCTTTAATGAAAACATCACATGAATTTGCTTTCCCTTTTGCACAGTTTATGATATAATGACCGTAAGTAGATAGGCGAAGCGGCTGAGCATGCGTTTGCCTGTCCCGCCTAAGCTCAAGCCAACTTTGGCGAGAAAACCCAAAATCACAGGAGTGTGTTCACAATGAGGAAGAAGCAATGCGTTGCCATGCTGCTGGCAGGCGGCCAGGGCAGCCGTCTGGGCATCCTGACCAAGAACGTGGCCAAGCCGGCAGTCCCCTACGGCGGTAAGTACCGGATCATCGACTTCCCGCTCTCCAACTGCACCAACTCCGGCATCGACGTCGTCGGCGTGCTGACGCAGTACCGTCCGCTGGAGCTCAACGCGTACATCGGCTCCGGCTCCCCGTGGGATCTGGACCTGTCCAACGGCGGCGTATACGTCCTGCCGCCGTATCACTCCGGCAAGACCGGCGAGTGGTACAAGGGCACGGCCAACGCCATCTACCAGAACATCCCGTTCATCGCGCAGTGGGATCCGGAGTACGTGCTCGTGCTCTCCGGCGACCACATCTACAAGATGGACTACAACGCCATGCTCCAGTCCCATATCGCCAACGGCGCCGACCTGACCATCGCCGTGCGCGAGGTGCCGTGGGCCGAGGCCCCGCGCTTTGGCATCCTCAACACCGACGAGCACAACCAGATCACCGAGTTCGAGGAGAAGCCCAAGCACCCCAAGAGCAACAAGGCCTCCATGGGCGTGTACATCTTCACCTGGAGCAAGATGCGCAAGTATCTGGAGCAGGACGAGCTCAACCCGAATTCCGAGAACGACTTCGGCAAGAACATCATTCCGGACATGCTCGCCGACAACCAGAAGCTCTTCACCTACACCTTCGACGGCTACTGGAAGGACGTGGGCACCATCGAGTCCCTCTGGGAGGCCAACATGGACCTGCTGGAGATGCCGATGCCCATCGACCTGTACGACGCCCGCTGGCGCATCTACGCCCGCAATCCGGGCATGCCGCCGCACTATGTCGCGGAGGGCGCGAAGGTCGTCAATTCCCTGATCACCGAGGGCTGCGAGGTACGCGGCGTGGTCAATCACTCCGTCCTGTTCGCGGGCGTGACGGTAGAGACCGGCGCGGAGATCACCGACGCGGTCATCATGCCGGGCGCCGTCATCGAGCGCGGCGCGGTCGTGCGCAGGGCGATCGTCGGCGAGAACGCGCACATCTGCGCGGGCGCGGTCGTCGGCGAAGAGACCGGCCTGATCGCGGTCGTCGGACCGAAGGCCGAGATTGCCTCGGGCGATAAAGTTGCTGCCGGCGTTCAGATCGACGCCGATGCGCAGTAAGGAGGTACCCCAACATGAAAGACGTCATGGGCCTTATCTTCACCGGTGAAAACGACATCCATCTCGGTGAACTGACCAGCCTTCGCGCGGTTGCCGCACTTCCGATCGCGGGCCGTTACCGCGTCATCGACTTCCAGCTCTCTTCCATGGTGCACACCGGCATCAAGAACGTCGGCGTCATCACCCAGAAGAACTACCAGTCCCTGATGGACCACATCGGCTCCGGCCGCGAGTGGGATCTGCACGGCAAGCAGGGCCTCACCATTCTCCCGCCGTTCCTGACGCGTGAGAACATGGGCGTGTACGCCGGCCTTCTGGACGCGCTCAACTCCAACCGCAACTTCCTGCGCCTGTCCACCCAGGAGTACATCGTGGTGACCAACAGCCACACCGTCTATAACGCGGACTTCTCCGAGGCCATCCAGCAGCACATCGACACCGGTGCGGACATCACCCTCGTGTACTCGAAGAGCCTCAAGAGCACCGACACCGAGAACGCCACCTACATCTCCGTGGACGAGAACAAGACCGTCACCGGCATGGAGATCGGCCCGATGGTGCCCACCCGCGAGGGCGCGTTCATGAAGATCTACATCGCCAAGCGCGAGCTGCTGCGCCAGCTGGTGGAGCAGGCGGCCGCCAACGGCCTGCACGACTTCGACCGCGACATCGTGCAGCGCGCCATCAACGACGGCACGCTCAAGATCTGCGGCTATGAGTACACCGACCTGGCCGCGCAGATCGACTCCATCCAGTCCTACTTCAACTTCAACATGTCGCTGCAGAACGACGAGGTGCGCCGCCAGCTGTTCCCGGCGGAGCGCCCGGTCTACACCAAGGTCCGCGACGACATGCCCGCCCGCTACAACAACGAGGGCAAGAGCTCCAACTCCCTGGTGGGCAACGGCTGCATCATCGAGGGCACCGTCATCAACTCCGTCCTCTTCCGCGGCGTTAAGGTCGCCAAGGGCGCTGTGGTGAAGAACTCCATCGTCATGCAGGACGCGCAGATTCAGGAGGGCGCGGAGATCGACCACTGCATTCTGGACAAGCAGAGCGTCATCCGCCGCAACGGCCGCCTGATCGCGCCCGCCGCGTATCCCATCGTGATCGCCAAGAACGTCGTGATCTGATCGCATTTGCGGGCTGCACAAGAAGAAATCCTCTGTGCAGCCCCTCTTTTAGGAGGGTATTTTGATGAAGATTTTGTTTGCCGCTTCCGAATGCGTGCCGTTTATCAAGACGGGCGGCCTGGCCGACGTCGTGGGCGCACTTTCCCCGGTTCTGGCCCAGAAGGGCGCCGACGTGCGCGTCATGGTGCCGCTGTACGCGTCCATCCCCGAGAAATGGACCTCCCAGATGAAGTCCGAGTGCGAATTCGAGGTCGAGCTCGGCTGGCGCAGGCAGTACTGCGGCGTCAAGTCCCTCGAGTATCAGGGCGTGACCTTCTACTTCATCGACAATCATTTCTACTTTGGCCGCAGCTACATCTACGGCCTGGGCGGCGACGAGTATGAGCGCTTCGGCTTCTTCTGCCGCGCGGTCATCGACGCGCTCCCGCACCTGGGCTTCAAGCCCGACATCGTGCACTGCCACGACTGGCAGACCGGCATGGTGCCGGCGCTGCTGAAGATCCAGTACGCGCACTTCCCGTTCTATCAGGACATGAAGACCGTGTACACCATCCACAACCTGCAGTATCAGGGCGTGTTCCCGATCAAGGCCGTGCAGGATACCCTGGGCCTGGGCGACAGCCTGTTCACCAGCGACAAGCTTGAGTGCTACGGCTGCGCGAACTACATGAAGGCCGGCCTCGTCTACGCAGACGAGCTGACCACCGTCTCCCCGAGCTACGCCGACGAGATTCAGACCGCCTTCTACGGCGAGCGCCTGGACGGCCTGCTGCGCGCGCGCAAGGCGCAGCTCTCCGGCATCCTCAACGGCATCGACGTGGACGACTACGATCCGGCGAAGGATCCGATGATCTACGCGAACTACGATCCGTATCACCTGGGCGGCAAGGAATACTGCAAGCAGGAGCTGCAGAAGGAGCTCGGCCTCAATGTCGATCCGAACGCGCCGATCGTGGGCATCATCTCCCGTCTCTCCAACCAGAAGGGCCTTGACCTGGTCGAGTGCGTCATCCGCGAGCTGATGGACACCGGCATCCAGATGGTCGTGCTGGGCATGGGCGAGGCGAAGTACACCAACCTGTTCTCCTGGGCGGAGAGCGAGTACCCGGGCCGTCTGGCGGCGCGCTTTGCGATGAACCACCAGCTGGCGCACCGCATCTACGCCGGCGCGGACATGTTCCTCATGCCCAGCCAGTTTGAGCCGTGCGGCCTGTCCCAGATGATCGCCCTGCGCTACGGCACCGTGCCGATCGTCCGCGAAACCGGCGGCCTGCGCGACACCGTGCTCTCCTACAACAAGTTCACCGACGAGGGCAACGGCTTCTCCTTCTTCAACTACAACGCGCACGACATGCTGCACACCGTCCGCCGCGCCGTGCACTACTACAGGAACAACCGCGAGGTCTGGTACAAGCTCATCGTCCGCGGCATGACCGGCGATTACAGCTGGTACTCCTCCGCGGCGAAGTACATGGACATGTACGAGCGTCTGGCCAAGCCGGCCACCGATTTCACCCTGACCGAGGAAGCGCCGGCAGCAGCCCCTGCCGAGGTGACCGAAAACCCTAAGGAGGCCCCGGCTGCCGAGGAAATCCCGGCGGTCGAGGAAGCGCCTGTGACCGAGGAGGCTCCGGTGACCGAGGAAGCGCCGGCCCCGAAAAAGCGCGCTCCGCGCAAGAAGAAGACCGAGGAAGCCGTGACCGCCGAGGCCCCGGCTGAGCCGGCCCCGAAGAAGCGCGGCCGCAAGAAAGCCGTCGAGGCGGCCGTGACCGCCGAGGCTCCGGCCCCCGAAGCGCCCAAAAAGCGCAGCCCGCGCAAGAAGAAGGCCGAGGAAGCCCCGGCCGAAGCGGTCGCCGAGCCGGCCCCGAAGAAGCGCGCTCCGCGCAGGAAGAAGACCGAGGAAGCCCCGGCCGAGTGACCGGCTTTCCCGCATTCCTTCATGTTTGAACAACCGTCTCCCCGCCCGCGTCTTCGCGGGCGGGGCAACGTGTTTCTGCCGCAATCCATTTCCAAACGAGGTACCTTATGGCATTCATCCGCAAACACGCATCCCTGCTGGCGCTGCTCTCCGCGCTTGCCGGTCTCGCCGCCGCGCCGTATCTCATCCCCGAGAATCCGGACAGCGCGGTCTTCCGCAGCGGCGTCTTCGGCACGCTGCTGGTTCTGGCGTGCTATTTTCCGCTTTCGCAGGCCTTCTCCAAGGCCTGCCGCCGCACGCTGATCTGCGCGGCGGGCTTTGGTCTGCTGCTGGGCGGCGCGCTGAGCCTGGGCGCAGAGCTGAGGTTTTACAGCGGCCTTCTGCCCGGCATGGGCAGCATGCTCCGCCGCATGGCCGTGCCCGTGCTCGTCACGCCGCTGCTGGGCGGCCTGGCGGCGCGCTGCATGCTCATGCAGCAGGACAGCATGGACCGCCGCACGCTCCATGTGCCGATGGGAGGCTACATGCTCATCCTGCTCATCTGCTGGCTGCCGCTGCTCGTCGCGTTCTACCCCGGCATGCTCAACTATGACCTGAACACCGAGTACAGGCAGTGGTTCTACGGCGAGTGGGACGACCGCCATCCGCTGCTGTATATCGCGCTGTGCTACGGCGTGTACGCCATCGGCCGGCTCATCGACGAGCCGGAGCTCGCGCTGCTGGTCGTCTCTCTCCTCCGCATGGCCGCCTTCGCCGCCGCGCTCGCGTACAGCTGCGTGTTTGTGCAGCGCCGCCGCGCGCCGGCCTGGGCGCTGGTTCTGCTGACGGCGCTCTACGCCCTGCTGCCGATCTTCTCGGTCATGTCCGTCTCCGCCGCCAAGGATACACCGTTTACCGCAGCGGTGCTCGTGCTCTCCCTGCTCTGCTGGGACGCCATCGAGGATCCGAAGGCCTTCTTTTCCAGCAGGCGCCGCTGCATCGCGTTTGTGCTGATGGTCGTCTTCACCTACCATCTGCGCAAAAACGGCGTCGCCGCGCTGGTGCTCCTGCCGCTGATGATCCTGATGGTGCGCGGCTTCCGCAAAAAAGCGGTTCGCCTGTGCGCCGCCGGTCTGGCGGCCACGCTGCTGGTCAACGTCGTGATCTACGCGGCCTTTCAGCCGTTTGACCAGCCCTCCTTCCAGACGTACAGCCTCCCGGCGCAGCAGCTGGTGCGCGCCTACAACGTCGGCGAGATGACCGAGGAGGAAAAGGAGGAGCTGCGCAGCTGGTATGTCGACGAGGATTGGGGGCTGATGCTCCATCCATACCTGGCCGACGCGGCCAAGGGCTACCTCGACCAGGAAAGGCTCAAGGAGGACAGTAAGGGCTTCATGGACCTCTGGGCGCGCGTGGGCCGCAAAAACCCGCGCGTCTATGCCGAGGCGTTCCTGATGCTCAACATCGGCTCCTGGTATCCGGATGACCTGACGCACTCGCGCATCTACCGCGACACCTCCGGCCTGCTCAAGGGCTATCTGCAGACGGACGAATATGACTTCAGCGAATACGGCGTGGAGATTCAGTACCCGCTGCCCAGGCTGAGCAATTTCGTGAACAAAATCTGCCGCCTGAACGAGTACCAGAAGTATCCGATCATCACGGTGCTCTTCTGCACAGCGACGCCGCTGTGGGTGCTCCTCTTCGCCTGCGCCATGCTCATCGCCCGCAGAAAGGCGCGCTTCCTGCCCGCCGTCTCCGGCGTGATGGTTCTTTGGGCGTCCTATCTCTTCGGCCCGTGCACGCTGGCGCGCTACATGCTGCCGCTGTTCTGCCTGGCTCCGGTGCTGCTGATCCTGGCGTTCTGCCTGTCCGGCGAGGCGCTGTCCTCGCAAAAAGCCGAATAATCCGAATTCACATTGAGCTGCAAACGCCGTTTTGCAGCTCTTTCTTTGCTCAAATGTTGACAGAAATGCAGTACTGGTCTATACTTGTTGCATTGTGTGATATAAGGAGGGATATACACCGTGAACGCAGACCCGCTTGTTCAGGCCATATGCGCCAGCGTGGAGGCGCACGCAGGCGCATATACCGAGGCCAGCGACGCCATCTGGGCGCATCCGGAGGTCAATTTCCATGAGGATTTCTCCGCCGGCGTGCTCCGTGAGCTGCTGGTGAAGAACGGCTTCACGCTCAATGAAAACCTCGGCGGCATGCCCAACGCCTTCCGCGCGGAATACGGCAGCGGCCGTCCGGTGATCGCGTATCTGGGCGAGTTCGACGCGCTCAGCGGCCTGAGCCAGAAGGCCGGCTGCGCGGTGCATGACCCGGTTGTCCCCGGTGGCGCGGGCCACGGCTGCGGCCACAACCTGCTGGGTGTGGGCGCGCTGGCCGCCGCCATCGCCGTCAAGGAGCAGATCGCGGCGGGCACGCTCTCCGGCACGGTCGTGTACTTCGGCACGCCCGCCGAGGAGACCGGCAGTGCCAAGACATTCCTGGCGCGCGACGGCTTCTTTGCGGGCATCGACGCGATGCTGACCTGGCACCCGTGGGACTACACTGGCATCTGGCCGGGCGGCTCGCTGGCGAACGTGAAGATGATCTTCCGCTTCAAGGGCCGCAGCGCGCACGCCGCCGGCAGCCCGGAGCTGGGCCGCAGTGCGCTGGACGCGCTGGAGCTGATGAACATGGGCGTGCAGTTCCTGCGCGAGCATGTGCCCGAGGACACGCGCATTCACTACGCCATCACCGATGCGGGCGGCGCCTCGCCCAACGTGGTGCAGGCCAGCGCCGAGGCGGTGTACCTCGTCCGCTCGCCGCGGCTGGCCGATCTGGAGGGCATCAAGCAGCGCGTGATCGACTGCGCGCGCGGCGCGGCCATCATGACCGGCACGACCATGGAGATGGAGTTCGTCAAGGGCTGCTCCAACATCCTGCCCAACACGACCATCGAGGAGACGCTCGTTCGCACCATGCACGCCCTCGGCGTGCCGCAGTACACCCCCGAGGAACTGGCTCTCGCGCAGTCCCTGCACGACGCGCTTGAATCGCCGGAAAAGACGCTCGCCAAAATCTCCCGCCTGTGCGGCGCCAGGGAGCGCGCGGCGGTGCTCGCGCACCAGGGCGAGCCGATCTACGCGTTCATCGCGCCGCACACGCCGACCGACTCCCCGCTCATCACCGTGTCCACCGACGCGGGCGACGCGAGCTGGTGCGCGCCGACGAGCCAGATCTCCGTCGCCGCCTGGGCCGCCGACACGCCGGCCCACACCTGGCAGGCCGTCGCCATCGGCACAAGCTCCATCGCGCACAAGGCGATGCTCTATGCCGGCAGGGTCATCGGGATCACCGGCGCGCTGCTGATGCGCGATCATGCGCTGCTTGCCCAGGCGCAGGAGGAGTTTTGCGCGCGCACGGCGGCCGCGCCGTATGTCTGCCCGATCCCGGAGGGCGTGAGGCCAAAAACCTGATCTGCATTTTTATTCAAAATATATTGCATATTTGTGGCTCTTTATGGTATAATCCGGAGCACATACTCATTTTTAAGCACTGTGCAGAAAGAAGGCAACCACCATGGCCAATCATCCGGGCATCGATTCCATCGACATGGGCTTTATCAATAAAGCGAACATCCTCATCGAGGCGCTGCCCTACATCCAGCGTCTGTGGGGCAAGACGGTCGTCATCAAGTACGGCGGCAACGCGATGAAGAACGAGGAGCTGACGCACAAGATTCTGGAGGACGTGACGCTGCTCAAGTATGTGGGCATCAACCCGATCCTCGTGCACGGCGGCGGCCCG
>JAGBDL010000178.1 GCA_017937505.1 Clostridia bacterium
CGGCGAGACGGCGGTCATCGGCGACAACGTGACGATCTATCAGGGCGTGACCCTGGGCGGCACGGGCAAGGACACCGGCAAGCGCCACCCGACCATCGGCAACAACGTGACCATCGGCGCGGGTGCGAAGGTGCTCGGCCCGTTCACCGTAGGCGACAACAGCAAGATCGGCGCGAGCGCGGTCGTGCTCAAGGAGGTGCCGCCCAACTGTACGGTCGTGGGCAATCCCGGCCGCATCGTGCGCAGGCAGGGCGAGGCGCCCAAGGTCGACCTGGATCACGTCCACCTGCCCGACCCGGTCAAGGAGCGCATCGAGTCGCTCGAACGCAGAATCTACGAGCTGGAAGAAAGCATGCACCAGATGCACGGAACCCATCACATCAAGGAGGATATCGAGGATGCTGATCTATAATACACAGACCCGCCGCAAGGAGGAATTCGTCCCGATCGAGGAGGGCAAGGTGCGCATTTACGCCTGCGGCCCGACCGTCTACAACTACTTCCACATCGGCAACGCGCGCCCGTTCATCGTGTTTGACACGCTGCGCCGTTACCTGGAGCACAAGGGCTACGAGGTCAAGTTCGTGCAGAACTTCACCGACATCGACGACAAGATGATCCGCCGCGCCAACGAGGAGGGCATCACCGTCAAGGAGCTGGGCGAGCGCTTCATCGCCGAGTACTACAAGGACGCAGACGCGCTGGGCATCGAGCGCGCCACCGTCAACCCGAAGGCGACCGAGCACATCCCGGAGATCATCGCCATGATTCAGAAGCTGGAGGAAAAGGGCCTGGCCTACGCCGTGGAGACGGGCGACGTGTACTACAACACCAAGGGCTTTGCCGGCTACGGCAAGCTCTGCGGCCAGTGCATGGACGACCTGGAGAGCGGCGCGCGCATCGAGGTGGACAGCATCAAGCGCAACCCGATGGATTTCGCCCTCTGGAAGGCGCAGAAGCCGGGCGAGCCGGCGTGGGAGTCCCCGTGGGGCATGGGCCGTCCGGGCTGGCACATCGAGTGCTCCGCGATGAGCATGAAGTACCTGGGCGAGACCATCGACATCCACTGCGGCGGCAAGGACCTCGTCTTCCCGCATCACGAGAACGAGATCGCCCAGAGCGAGGGCGCGACGGGCAAGCCGTTCGTGCGCTACTGGATGCACAACGGCTTCATCAACGTCGACAACCAGAAGATGAGCAAGTCCCTGGGCAACTTCTTCACGGTGCGCGACATCGCCAAGGAGTTTGACCTGGAGGCCGTGCGCATGTTCATGCTCAGCGCGCACTACCGCAGCCCGATCAACTTCTCCCGCGACATGATCGAGCAGGCCAAGGCTTCGCTGGATCGCCTGTACACCGCGCGCGACCATTACAGCTTCCTGCTTGAAAACGCCGCGGACGGCGAGATGGGCGAAAAGGAGAACGAGCTGCTGGCCAAGGTCAAGGCCGTGCGCGAGGGCTTTGACGCGGCGATGGACGACGACATGAACACCGCGGGTGCGATCGCCCAGATCTTTGAGCTGGTGCGCGAGGCAAACGCCGCGCTGGATGAGAAGAGCCCGAAGGCGGCGATCCAGGCCGTGCTGGACGCCATGGAGGAGCTGACCGGCGTGCTGGGCATCCTGCGCCGCAAGACCGACGAAAAGGACGAAGCGGTGGAGAAGCTGCTCGCCGCGCGCGCCGAAGCCCGCGCCAATAAGAACTGGGCGGAGAGCGACCGCCTGCGCGACGAGATCACCAAGCTCGGCTATGTCCTCAAGGACACCAAGCAGGGCCAGCAGATTTCCAAGGCGATCTGAAATACCTTTCAGCAGACTCCCGCAGGGCGCGAGGGTCTGCTGCTTCTTGCATATGGCTTTGACGCCGCGCGATGCGGGCGAGATTGACGGCGGCTTTGCGCGCATGATATAATCAAACAAAAGCGCAAAGGACGTGTTCGTGTGAAGCTGTTTAGCAAAGCCAACCAGTATTGCAGGGAGTCCACCTGGAAGACGCTGGCGGCCCTCAAGTTCTGCCTGTTTTCCATCGGCCTCATCGTGGGTGTCCTGCTGCCCGAAGCCTGCAAGACGCCTGTTCTGATGATCTTCGGCACCGTGTTTGTCGTGACGTACATTCCGCTGATGGCGAAATTCTTCCGGATCTGGAGGGGCTGACGCGGCAAAGGCGGCACATGCCGGTCTGCTTTCACAAATACAGGAAATTGCGCGGAAACCGTACAACGAGCACCGGACAGCCGGATTTGGATCAGCTGTTCGATAGCGGGAGCAGGAACGGCTCGCTTTCAAGGAGGATAACTATGCAGTATGACGTGATCATCATCGGCGCGGGCCCCGGCGGCATTTTTTCGGCCTATGAGCTGACGCGGCTGAAGCCGGAGATGCGCATCGCCGTGTTTGAGGCGGGCCATCCGCTTTCCAAGCGCCATTGCCCGATCGACGGGGAGAAGATCAAGACGTGCATCGGCTGCAAAAGCTGCTCGATCATGAGCGGCTTCGGCGGCGCGGGCGCGTTCTCCGACGGCAAGTACAACATCACCAACGACTTCGGCGGCACGCTGTATGAGTACATCGGCAAGGCAAAGGCGCTGGAGCTGATGCGCTACGTCGACGAGATCAACGTGCGCTACGGCGGCGCGGGCACGAAGCTGTACTCCACCGCCGGCACGAAGTTCAAGAAGCTCTGCATCCAGAACAACCTGCACCTGCTCAACGCGTCGGTACGCCATCTGGGCACGGACATCAACTATGTGGTGCTGGAAAATCTCTACGCCGAGCTCAGGGAGAAGGTCGATTTCTTCTTCGATACGCCGGTGGAGAGCGTGCATGTGGTCGAGGGCGGCTATCAGGTGCGCGCGAAGGGGCAGGACTACGTCTGCAAAGACTGCGTCATCTCCGTCGGCCGCATCGGCAGCAAGTGGATGGAGCGCGTGTGCAAGGAGCTTGATATCCCCACCAAGTCCAACCGCGTGGACATCGGCGTGCGCGTGGAGCTGCCCGCGGAGGTCTTCTCCCATCTGACGGACGAGCTCTACGAGAGCAAGATCGTCTACCGCACGGAGAAGTACGGCGATCTGGTGCGCACCTTCTGCATGAACCCCAGGGGCGCGGTTGTCAACGAGAACACCAACGGCATCATCACCGTCAACGGCCACAGCTACGAGGATCCGGCCCGGCAGACCGAGAATACCAACTTTGCGCTGCTGGTGGCCAAGCACTTCTCCGAGCCGTTCAAGGATTCCAACGGATACGGCGAGAGCATCGCGCGCCTGAGCAACATGCTCGGCGGCGGCGTCATCGTGCAGCGCTTCGGCGATCTGATCCGCGGCCGCCGCTCCAACGCGGATCGCATGCGCGATTCCTTCCTCACGCCGACGCTCAACGCCACGCCCGGCGACCTGAGCCTGGTGCTGCCCAAGCGCATTCTGGACGGCATCATCGAGATGATCTACGCGCTGGACAAGGTCGCGCCCGGCACGGCGAACGACGACACGCTGCTCTACGGCGTGGAGGTCAAGTTCTACAACATGGAGGTCGCCGTCAACGAACGCCTGCAGACCCGCTACGACGGATTGTACATCATCGGCGACGGCAGCGGCATCACGCATTCCCTGTCCCATGCGTCCGCCAGCGGCGTGCACGTCGCGCGCGCGATCGCGGAAAACTGAGAAAAGCTGAGCGAAGGAAGTTCCGGCGTCTGTCGGAGCTTTCGCTTTTTTAGGGCGCGCGGGAAGAAATGCCATGCGTGCTTCGTCTGTTTATTGTCCGGCGAAGAGGCCGGGTAAGATGAACGAAAACATCCAAGGAGGATATGAACATGAAAAAGAAGATGATCTGGGTGCTGCTGGCGGTTGTGCTGGTTCTGGCGGTGGCTGTTGCCGCATTCCTGCTGTTCAGGAATAACGCGGTGGAAAGCGCAGAACCCATCATTGTGACGGAGGAAACCACGGCGGAGCCGGAGATCGTGGAGGAAGCGGAGGCCGAAGCGCTGAGCGAAGAGGCAGAGATCGAGCTCGTCACGCTGACCGGCGTGATCAACGGAATCACGGATGAATATGTGCTGATCGACGCGGGCGACATGGGCCAGATTCAGGCGAACCTGTCCGAGGATACGCTGATCGAGGGCGTGGAGGAGCTGGCCATCGGCCAGATGGCGATGGTGACGTATGACGGCAAGATGACCCGCTCGCTGCCGGCGCAGATCACCGCGCTGCGCATCGGCGTGTATGAGATCAGGGGCACGGTGAAGGCGATGGAGGACGGCCGCGTCACCGTGGAAAAGACCGAGGGCGGCGACGAGGTGGTGCTCACGCTGCCGGAGGACGTGCCGGAGCTTGCCGTGGGCGACGTGATCACCGCGTATACCACGGGCATCTCCACGATGTCCCTGCCGCCGCAGATGAACGCGATTGCAATCGTGAAGTGACCCCTTTCAGCAGGCGATATCCGGGCAAGCCGGGCATCGCCCGTTTTTTTCCTATAGGAAATTGCGCGGACTTTCGCGCAGCGAGCATCGGGTGGCTTGATTTTGTTGAGCTGTTCGGAAGAGGGAGCGGGCATGGCCCGCTTTTCGCGGATTCTGACGGTTGAAATCGTCGGAAAAGTGTGCTACACTGAGCTTGCCAACCGGCAAATCATTGAATTGTGAGGTGAGACCATGGACGGCGGTAGTAGTAGTCGAAATCCAGACGGCGTGTTCATAGGAGGCCCGAAGCTGTACAGCGCTCTGCCGTTTGTGGCCGAGCCGTAGTTTCATTTTGCCATTCCATATGAACGCCATTGTCTGTTTTCAAGCTGCATTACAATCGGCACAAGACGAGCGTAGATGGGCTGCTTTGGGGCGACAATGGGTTTTTTATGCCCGTTTTTCCTGAACGCGGTCCGCTATGCCCGCCTTTCCCCCCGGAATATGTGCGAGGAGGCGAAAGACAATGACGGAAAACAAAGGCGCGATGACCGAAACCGCAGTCATCACGCAGCACCCCGATTACAGGACGGAAATCGCAGACATTCTGCGCAGCAACCTGACGCCCAGAAAAATGCAGGAGCGGCTGCTTCAATACCATGAAAACGACATCGCGGCCGCGCTGGAGCTCCTCAAAAAGGACGAGCGAATGAGGCTGTACAGCATTCTCCAGACGGACATGCTTGCCAGCGTGCTGGAATACTCCGGCCTGCTGGGAGAGTACATGGGCGAGCTGAGCATCCGCAAGCGGGTGGAGATCCTCTCCCGGGTGGAGCCGGGCACCGCGGTGGAGTACCTTGCGCAGCTGGAAAAGGCGGAGCGGAACGTCCTCATCGAGCTGATGGACGAGGATGTGCGGCGCGAGATTACCCTGCTGAGCTCCTTTGACGAGGACGAGATCGGCAGCCGGATGACGACCAACTACATCTCCGTGCGCAGCGGCGTCAGCGTGCGCGAGGCCATGCACGGGCTGATCGAGCAGGCGGCGGACAACGACAACATCTCCACCATCTACGTCGTCGACGAGGAGGGCATGTTCGTCGGTGCGATCGACCTGAAGGATCTGATCATCGCGCGCGAGGGCACGCGGCTGGAGAGCATCACCATGTCGTCCTATCCGTACGTCTACGCGAATGAGCAGATCGAGGACTGCATCGAGCGGATGAAGGAGTATTCCGAGGACTCCATTCCCGTTCTGGACGCGGACAACAGGCTCAAGGGCGTGCTGACCTCGCAGGACATCACCCAGCTCGTGGACGACGAGATGGGCGAGGACTATGCAAGGCTGGCCGGCCTGTCTGCGGAGGAGGATCTGCAGGAGCCGCTGAAAAGGAGCATCGGGAAGCGCCTGCCCTGGCTGATGGTTCTGCTGGGCCTGGGCCTGGTGGTCTCCAGCGTCGTGGGCATGTTTGAGCACGTCGTCGCGCACCTGACGCTGATCGTGAGCTTCCAGTCGCTGATTCTGGACATGGCCGGCAACGTTGGCACGCAGTCGTTGGCGGTCACCATCCGTGTGCTGATGGACGAGCAGATCAGCGGCAGACAGAAGCTGTTCCTGATCGGCAAGGAGGCGCGCGTCGGTCTGGTGAACGGCCTGATCCTGGGCACCCTGTCCGTGGTGTGCATCGGGCTGTACCTTGTCGTGCTGAAGGGGCAGACGGCCATGATGGCGTTTTCGGTTTCGCTGTGCACCGGCATCGCGCTGGTGGTCTCCATTCTGCTTTCGAGCATCTGCGGCACGGTGGTTCCGCTGGCGTTCAAGAAGATGAACGTTGACCCCGCCGTGGCGTCCGGCCCGCTGATCACGACGATCAACGACCTGGTGGCGGTGGTCTCCTATTACGGGCTGGCGTGGCTGCTGCTCATCCGGGTGCTGCACCTGTGATATCCCCAAATGCTTTGATCTGCGCGAAGCGAAGAAGGGGTCTGGGGACCCGGGAAACTCGCATAGTCGTTCCATGAATGGCACTCCTTGCGATTTCCGACACTCCGCCTGCTTGTTTCGCCCACTGGGCGCAGCAGGCTCCGGTCCCAGGCGGTTTGGGCGGCAGCCCAATGTCCTTATATCGCGAAGCGATCAAAGAAACAGTAGTCAGGGAGCGAAGCGTTACCTGACGTGCTTAGCACATGGCTGTTTCCATTTGAAAACAGTATCAATTGGTATAATCTCTGATTTCTGCAAAGCAAAACCCGCCGGTGAGAACGCATCTCACCGGCGGGTTTTGTCCATCAGCGGCCCTGGGCGGGGAGACGCTGCACCAGACGGCACATCGCGCCCAGCAGCAGGCAGTCAATCGGCAGCTGAATCACGTTTTTCATGACGCGCAGGGGCAGCGTCGCCAGACGCGAGGGCCCATAGAGCATCGTCAGGAACAGCGTGTTCAGGCCGATGTTGATCACCACGCAGACGATCACGCGCGCGGCGATGATCTGCCAGGCCGACCGTTTTGTCTTGTAGAGCAGCAGGCCGTAGATTACGCCCAGCAGCGCCGCGGAGAGCGTAAAGCCCGGAAAATACGGGCCGGAGGGCTTGAGCAGGAAGCCGAGCACGTCGCTCAGCGCGCCCTGCAGCCCCGCAACCACCGGGCCAAAGAGGATCGCCGTGGGCGCGACCGCCAGATGCGCCAGGGAAATCTTGAGGCTGTCGTTCACCTCAATGACGCCGTAGGAGGAGAGCACCATCTGGATGGCCAGCAGAAGGCCGGCCGTGGTGACGGTCTGCGTGCGGGAAAGCGAATGAAGAGAATCGGAAAACTGGGAACGAAAAAAACCGGGACGCATAAAAAACACCTCCGCAAATCAGGCCCAATGCGGGCCAGGGGGATGATTCGCAGAGATGACAATCTTCATTTTTCCGGTAAAGAGACAGTCGGGGCCGAAGAGATACCGCGAAGGAAAGCTCCTTCTTCGTCCCATGGTATTCCCAAACATGGGCACTTAACGCATCTTCTTCGTCGCCGCACGCATCGCGACGCCCTGTCATCCTCACGAATCGCATGTGACAGGAGCATTATACGATAAGCATGCACCAAAATCAAGGCTTTTCGCGGTTTTGCGCCCATCCCTTGAGAATCTCGTGAAACTGTCCGCCGCAGCGGGAGAGCTCGCCGAGCACCGCGTCGATGCCCGTCTCGCTTTGCAGCCAGCTTTCGCGCGTGACGGCCGCGCCTTCTGCCGGGCAGACGAGCAGCTGCGCCTCGGGAAAGAGCGTCTCGTAGTACATCTTCGCGCGGCGCGCATGCACCGGCATGCAGCAGATGATCCCGCTGGAGACGGTCAGCTTCATCGCGTCCATGCGCCTGCGGGAGAAGATGGCGTTCTGATAGGTGTAGGTCGCCTCGTCCTCGTGCAGAATGGCGTGCTCCGGCACGCCGTTATCCAGCAGAATGCGGCGCATGAACGCCCACTCCGTGTCAAAATGGCCCTCGTAGCGGCGCGCGCCGGACAGCTGACCGGCAAAGCCGCTCGTTCCGATGGCATAGCGGCCGGAGGGCAGCACCCAGGGCGCAAGGCCCTCGCCGTAGAGCCTGGCGGCCAGCTCGGCGGGGAGCGCGTGGCCGTTGCCGGGGATGAAGATCACGTCCGCGGGCGCGGGCGCGTCCTCCAGAAAGATGAAATCGGAGACGTCGCGGATCCACTGGAGCATGGTATCATTCCTTTCCGGAGAGCAGGCCCGCCAGCGTGCCGACGCCGTAGACCACATGCACGGCGGGGAAGAGGAGGGGCAGCGTGAGCAGCGCCAGCAGCCTGCCGGTTTCCTGGGAGAGCGCGCCCCGGACGGCAAAGACCAGGTCGCAGGCCAGATAGGCGAAAAGCAGAAGCAGCAGCGGCCAGGCGCTCAGCGGCAGAAGCAAAAGCCCGGCGAGCAGCGCCAGCACGAACAGCGCCGGAATCAGGTGGCGCGGGGCGAAGCAGCGCGGCTGGATGCGCATCGTGCGGCCGATCCAGTAGCCGTTGCCCCACTTCTGGCGCAGCTGGCCGCGCATCGTGGCGCGGGCCGCGTGGTAGGAGACGATGTCCGGGGAGAAGTAGAAGCGGTAGCCGGCTTTGCGCATGCGGTAGTGCATGTCGTTGTCCTCGGTGCGGCGCAGGCGCTCGTCGTACAGGCCCACCTGATCGTAGACCTCGCGGCGGTAGAGCGCGTAGGCCAGCGTGTCCACATAGCGCGCCTCGCCGCCGTTGCGGAACGGGGCCGCGCCGCCGCAGAAGCGGGAGGTATCCACCGTGCGCAGCACGCTTTCCCACGCGCCGCTGGGCGCGCCGCCCAGCACGCAGCCGCCGACGATGTCCTCGCCCCGCTCCAGCGCCTGCAGATTCTTCTGGAGGAAATCCTTTGGAATGCGCGCGTGCGCGTCCAGGCGGATGATCGCGTCGCCCGTCGCCGCACCCAGCGCGACGTTGATGCCGCTGGCCAGCCAGCGCTTCGGGTTGTCCAGCACCTTCACCTCAAACGGCGCGTTCCTGGCGAAATCCAGCATGATCGCGCGCGTCGCATCCGTGGACGCGCTGTCCACCAGCAGCGCTTCGATCTGCTCATGCGGGATCGTCTGCGCCAGCAGATCCTCAAGCAGCGCGTTCAGACTGCCCGCGGCGTTGAACGCCACAATGATAAAGCTGATTTTCATCATATCATGCACCGTCTCTGTCAGGATGAAGGGCGTGACTCACGCCGGGATACAGGCCCGGCTGCGCACGCGATAGGTGGCAAGCCCCGCCGGGAAGGCGAAGAAGAAGAGCTTCTGGGAGACAAATGCGCGCGCGCGCTTCTTCGCCAGGAGGCTGCCCAGCTGCGCGGCCTGGAAAAACAGCGCGCCCAGGAAGCCCCAAACGCCCAGCAGCAGGATGAGGATCACGCACATCCAGTCAAGCATATAGAAGAAGAACTTTTCGTTTTCATGGCGGAGGTATGCGTCGGCCTGGTGAAGCGCCATCGCGCAGCGCAGCGCCTGCCCTTCGCCCAGACGGCGGCGGGAGAACACGACGCCCAGCACGCCGCGCCCCTCGCGCACCGCGTCCGTGTGCACGATCATGGGCACGGGCAGCTCGGCGATCACGCAGCCGGCCGCTTTGAGGCGCGCATGCAGCTCGGCCTCCTCGCAGGCCACGGTGTCCGCAGACCAGCCGCCCGCGCGATCAAGCGCCTCTCTTTTCAGAAAGAGCGCGCCGCCGAATTCCGGTGCGATGCGCTCCTGCGTGCAGCCGAAGTAGTTTTCGTTTTGGCCGACGACCTTGCCGTCCTTCATGTACAGGTCTTCGCGGATGCCGGTGCAGCCGTCGTAGCCGCGCGCGGCCATGGCCATCATGGCCTTTTCGCAGAAGCCGGGCTGCAGCTGCATGTCCCCGTCCAGAAACAGCAGGTATTCGCCCTGCGCTTGCTGCGTGCCGATCAGGCGGCCAAGGCCGGCTGTGGTGTTCTCCTCGCTCAGCAGGAAGCAGCGCGCGCCGCAGGCCTTTGCGCGCGCGACGCTGTCGTCCGCAGAATGGGAATCGACATAGACGATTTCATGCGCGAGCACGCCCAGCGCCGCATGGACGCTCTCCATGCACCGGCTCAGGCGTTCGCCCTCGTTTTTGCCGATGACAACAACGCTGATCATCGTTCTTCCCTCCCGCGGCGGAATATGCTATAATACGCTATAGATACATCTATTATCGCATAAAACGACACGATGCGCAAGTATCGGATTGGAGCGGAGGGCGTGCCATGCTGCTGAGCGTTGTGATCCCGTTTTACCAGGTGGAAAAGTACATCGGGGACTGCCTGACCCTCGCGGCGCAGCTGCCGGAGCGGGACTGCGAGATCCTGCTGGTGGACGACTGCGGCAGCGACGGCTCGGCGGCGATCGCCAAGGACTTCTGTGCGCGGCACGCAAACATGCGGGTGATCCGCAGGGAGCAAAACGGCGGGCTCTCGGCGGCGCGCAACACGGGTCTGGCGGCATCGCGGGGCGAATACGTCTACTTCCTGGACAGCGACGACCTGCCGCGGCCGCAGGCGCTCTGGCAGCTCGTTCAGGCGGCGAAGACGCTGGCGCTGGACGTGGGCAAGGCGCGCTTTGCCTACTTTGACGATGAGACGGGGGAGGAGACGCCCGGCCCGGCGATTGAGCGGACGGACGCGATGCCAGGCGGCGCGCTGTTTGCCAGCCAGTGCCGGGCGGGGGTGTACGAGCCGATGGTGTGGCAGTGCGTCTACCGCCGGGCGTTCCTTGAGGAAAACGAACTGACGATGGCCGAGGGCCTGCTCTTTGAGGACGAGCTGTTCCAGGCGCCGGCGCTCCTTTGCGCGCAGCGCGCGGCGGCGTTTGAAACGGACATCCTGCGCTACCGCCAGCGCGCGGGGAGCATCATGGGATCGTTTGCCAAATCGAGCCGCTGGTGCGAAAGCTACCTGGAGGTGTGCCGCAGGCTGTCCGCGCTGGCAAAGACGCTGCCTGCGGGCGGGGCGAGGGCCGCGCTCCGCAAGCGCGTGGGGCAGATCGCGCTGAGCGTGGTCAAGAACATCCCGGCATACCGCCTGCCGGAGGCGGTCGCGGGGGAGGCGATGGCCTTTGCCGGCGCGCACAGGGGGGAGCTGTCCGGCTATGCCCTGCGCAGCGGGGACGCGCCGGTGGCGGCACAGGGGCTGCTTCTGCGCCTTTCGCCCAAGGCGTTCATGAAGCTGTACACGCGCGTATAATCTGGGCGTTATCCCATTCATTCTATGCAAAAATAGGAGAATCTTCCTGTCAGCCTTGACATGTTTTTGCCGGTTGGCTATAATAGGTTTGTCGAGAACTGTCTGTTATGGGGCCTGCTGCGTCTGCGGCAATCCATAGACGGCGCTCACAAAAATGGTAATCCTGAATTAATATAGGGAGGTTATACCAATGGCTGTTAAGAAAATGACCGTTGACGGCAATACTGCTGTCAGCCATGTCGCGTATGCGTTCAGCGATGTGGCAGCGATCTACCCGATCACCCCGTCTTCCCCGATGGCGGAAGTTGCGGACGATTGGGCTGCGCATGACCGTATGAACCTGTTCGGCCAGACCGTCCGCATTGCGGAGATGCAGAGCGAGGCCGGCGCGGCTGGTGCTGTGCACGGCTCTCTGAAGGCCGGCGCGCTGACCACGACGTTCACCGCGTCCCAGGGCCTGCTGCTGATGATCCCGAATATGTACAAGATCGCCGGCGAGCTGCTCCCGTGCGTCTTCCATGTTTCCGCCCGCGCGCTGGCTTACCACGCGCTGTCCATCTTCGGCGATCACTCTGACGTCATGGCCTGCCGTCAGACCGGCTTTGCGATGCTCGCGTCCAACTCCGTGCAGGAGGCTGAGGACATGGCGCTCGTCGCCCACATCGCCACCCTGAAGAGCTCCGTGCCGTTCCTCCACTTCTTCGACGGCTTCCGTACCTCTCACGAGATTCAGAAGATCGACGAGATTTCCTACGAGGATATCGCCAAGCTCATGCCGTGGGACAAGGTCGAGGCGTTCCGCGCCCGCGCGCTCAATCCGGAGCATCCGCATCTGGGCGGCACCGCGCAGAACCCGGACATCTACTTCCAGGGCCGTGAGGCGGCCAACAAGTACTACCTGGCCACCCCGGCGATCGTCGAGGAGGTCATGGAGGAGGTCGGCAAGCTGACCGGCCGTCCGCACAAGCCGTTTGACTACGTCGGCGCTCCGGATGCGGAGTACGTCATCGTCGCCATGGGCTCCGGCTGCGACGTCGCGACCGAGGCGATCAACAAGCTCGTCGCGATGGGCGAGAAGGTCGGCCTGGTGGCTGTGCACCTCTACCGTCCGTTCGACACCGCGCGCTTCGTGAGCGCGATCCCGGCGACCTGCAAGAAGATCGCTGTGCTGGACCGCACCAAGGAGTCCGGCTCCCTGGGCGAGCCGCTCTACCTGGATGTCGTGACCGCGCTGGCCGAGGCCGGCAGGAGCATCGCCACCGTCGGCGGCCGCTATGGCCTGGGCTCTAAGGAGTTCACCCCGACCCATGTGAAGGCTGTCTTCGACAACCTGAAGAAGGACGAGCCGAAGAACCACTTCACCGTGGGCATCGTGGACGACGTGACGAACACCAGCCTGGAGATCGGCGAGATCTTCAACGCCGCTCCGGAAGGCACCATCGCCTGCAAGTTCTACGGCCTGGGCTCTGACGGCACCGTCGGCGCGAACAAGAACTCCATCAAGATCATCGGCGACCACACCGACATGTATGCGCAGGCGTACTTCGCCTACGACTCCAAGAAGTCCGGCGGTCTGACCGTTTCCCACCTGCGTTTCGGCAAGACCCCGATCCAGTCTCCGTACCAGATCGACGCGTCCGACTTCACCGCCTGCCACAAGAGCGCCTATGTCACCCAGTATGACATGGTGTCCTCCATCAAGGACGGCGGCACCTTCCTGCTCAACTGCGAGTGGAGCGACGAGGAGCTCGACGCGCAGCTGCCGGCTTCCATGAAGCAGCTGATCGCCAAGAAGCACATCAAGTTCTACGCCATCGACGCCATCAAGCTGGCCGCCGAGGTGGGCATGGGCAACCGCATCAACACCATCATGCAGGCCGCGTTCTTCAAGCTGGCCGACGTCATCCCGTACGAGCAGGCTGACGAGTACATGAAGGCGTATGCGAAGAAGACCTACGGCAAGAAGGGCGACGCCATCGTCAAGAAGAACTGGGACGCCATCGACATCGCGATCTCCGGCCTGCGCCAGGTGAACTACCCGGCTTCCTGGGCGGACGCGACCACCGGCGCCGAGGCTGTCAAGATCGAGGGCGGCGAGTACTACGACAAGTTCATCAAGCCGGTTCTCGCTCAGGAGGGCGACAAGCTGCCGGTCTCCGCGATTGAGGCGGACGGCACCTGCCCGACCGGCACCACCAAGTACGAGAAGCGCGGCATCGCCGTGAACGTTCCGGAGTGGGACGTCACCAAGTGCGTGCAGTGCAACATGTGCTCTCTGGTCTGCCCGCATGCCGCCATCCGTCCGTACATCGTGGACGAGGGTGTCGCTCCGGAGACCTTCGTGACCAAGAAGGCGCTGGGCAAGCAGTTCGCCGGCAAGCAGTATCGCATTCAGGTGTCTCCGCTGGATTGTACCGGCTGCGGCAACTGCGTGGACGTCTGCCTCGGCAAGTGCCTGACCATGAAGCCGCTCGCCACCCAGGCGAACCAGGAAGCCAACTGGGAGTACGCGCAGACCATTCCGGAGGTCGACGAGACCATCCTCAACAAGGCCAACGTCAAGGAGTCCCAGTTCCTCAAGCCGCTGTTTGAGTTCTCCGGCGCCTGCGCGGGCTGCGGCGAGACCCCGTATGTCAAGCTCGTCACCCAGCTCTTCGGCGACCGCATGATGATCGCGAACGCAACCGGCTGCTCCTCCATCTACGGCGGCAGCGCCCCGACCGTTCCGTACACCACCAACGACAAGGGCCATGGCCCGGCGTGGGCGAACTCCCTGTTCGAGGACAACGCTGAGTTCGGCTTCGGCATGAACCTGGCGACCACCCAGCGCCGCGCGAAGCTGGCGGAGCTCGTGACCGAGCTGGCCGGCAAGCTCGAGGGCGAGGAGAAGGCTGTCTGCGAGAACTGGCTGGCCACGATGATGGACGGCGAGAAGAGCAAGGCTTCCTCCGCTGCTCTGGCTGCGCTCGTTGAGGGCAAGGACTGCGACCTGTGCAAGCAGATTGCGTCCATGAAGGACATGATGGTCAAGAAGAGCCAGTGGATCTTCGGCGGCGACGGCTGGGCCTACGACATCGGCTACGGCGGCGTCGATCACGTCCTGGCGCAGGGCGAGGATGTCAACATCCTGGTTCTGGATACCGAGGTGTACTCCAACACCGGCGGACAGGCGTCCAAGTCCACCCCGACCGGCTCCATCGCCAAGTTCGCGGCGTCCGGCAAGAAGACCCGCAAGAAGGATCTGGGCATGATGGCCATGTCTTACGGCTATGTGTACGTTGCGACCGTCGCCATGAGCGCGAACCCGGCGCAGCTGCTCAAGGCCATGACCGAGGCTGAGGCGTATCCGGGCCCGTCCCTGATCATCGCCTATGCTCCGTGCATCAACCACGGCATCAACATGGCGCACTCCCAGATGGAGATCAAGCGTGCCGTCGCCTGTGGCTACTGGCCGCTGTATCGCTACAACCCGTCTCTCGAGGCCGAGGGCAAGAACCCGCTGATCGTCGACTCCAAGGATCCGACCGAGTCCTATCAGGACTTCATCAAGTCCGAGGTGCGCTACGCCTCCCTGGCCAAGCTCTTCCCGGGCAAGGCCGAGGAAGCTTTCGCGATCAACGAGGCCGACGCGAGGCGCCGTCTGGAGACCTACAAGAAGATGGCGCAGTAATTGCCCGTCAACAGGTCGCCTAACCGCATAACATTCGCCCCCTCTTCGGGATATCGTCCCGGAGCGGGGGCGTTTTTTCCAATCATAGACTGCGCATAGAAAATGCTTGCATCCCACACGAGGAAACTTTATAATAAGGATAACGTATAGTGGGTGTGAGGAGGGTCAGACTATGGCCAAGAGACGCGAACAGCCGGAGAATCTCGAACAGACAAAACGGATCAGTCCTTATCAGCAGATGGACGAGGATTACGAAGACGGCGATCAGAATGGGGCGTACGACGACGCCTACGCTGACGAGTACGACGGCGGATATGGCGATGAGGAAGAACAGACTGGGCAGACCGGAGGCTTCTTCTTCTCAAGGATCGGGAAAATCGCCGTGGTTCTCATCGCGCTGCTGCTTCTCGTGCTTCTCGCTCTGCTTGCCATCCGCTTTTTGAGCAAGCCGGAGGAGAACAAACAGCTGCCCTCGGCGGTGAACACGCTTGCGCCTGCCGCACAGACGCCGACGACTGCGCCGACCTCGGTTGTCTTTGCCCCGGTGATCGACGCGGGGGAGACGCCGGAACCGACCGAAGCGCCCACGCAGCGGCCGACAGCGACGCCGACGCCTGCGCCGACGAACACGCCGCTGCCGATCATCCTGACGAATACGCCGACTCCGAGCCCGTCGCCGACGCCAACGCCCTCGCCGTCCCCGACGCTCGCGCCGACCAGCACGCCCGAGCCGACGCCCACGCCGCTAGCGGAAATCGGCAAGGGCAAGGTGAACCGCAGCGCAAACCTGCGCGCGAGCGCGTCCTCGAACGGCAAGGTGAAGCAGACCGTGAAGAAGGGCGAAACCGTCACGATTCACGAAACCCTGCTCGACAAGAGCGGCAAGGTCTGGTATAACCTCACGATCGACGACCAGGCGGTGTCCGGCTGGATGCGCGATTATGTGATCGATCTGGAGGACAAGCTCGCAGAGCCGACCTACACGCCGAATCCCGAAGCGACGCCCGACAAGGAAACGCCGGCGGAGACGGCATCGCCGGATACAGAGGACGAGCGTGAGACGTCTGCGGAGGACGTGATCGCTTCCGGAAAAGCTAATCGCGACGCGAACATCCGCAAGAGCATGAACGGTTCGGTGCTGGGTACCGTGAAAAAGGGTAAAACCGTCAGCATCTACGAGGTGCTGAAGGACAAGAGCGGCAATATCTGGTACAGGCTGAGCGTCGATGACAGCGAACAGGCCGGCTACATGCGCGACTATGTCATCGATCTGAAGGACGATGCGAAGCTCGAGGTGGTGACGGATGTCGGCAAGGCGTCCGTCGGCACGGCGAAGACCAACCGCGCCGCCAACGTGCGCATGACGCCTGCGTCGGACGGCAAGGTGGTTCGCCAGCTCAGCGAGGGCGTCAAGGTCTACATCCTGGGCAAGTACAAGGATGCGCATGACCAGATCTGGTATCAGATTTCCACGGAGTCCGGCAACACCACGGGCTTCATGCGCGACTATGTGCTCGAAAGCGTCAAGCTGGACGAGGGCGTAGAGACGCAAACCTATTCTGAATAAAGCGAAAAGACCGGACGTGAAACCGTCCGGTCTTTTATGATCTTCACTTCTTCAAGCCGCCGCGAAGCGAAGAGGGGACTCGCGGCCCCAACATTTCCTTACTTCTTCGCGTACTTGTGAATCTGCTCGAGCACGGCCTGTGTACCGTTTGCGTCCTCCTGTGCGCTCAGACGCTGGATCAGCAGGTCCTTGTCCTCCCAGAGCGCGTCGATTGCGGCGGGCAGGGACTCGGCGTTCATGTCCGCCTGAATCATCACGTGCGCCAATCCGCGCGCCTTGAGCGAATTCGCATTGAGCACCTGATCGCCGCGGCCGCTGTGGTAGGGAATGAGCAGCGCTGGCTTGCGCAGGGCCAGCAGCTCGGAGAGCGAGTTCGATCCCGCACGGGAGAGCACGATATCCGCGCAGGCAAATGCGTCCGGCAGGTCGTCCGAGAGATACTCAAACTGCCTGTAGCCCGGCGTGCCCTCAAGCCCGGCGTCCAGATTGCCCTTGCCGCAGACGTGCAGCACGTCGTACTTCCTGGTGAGCGCCGGCAGCGACTCACGCAGTACTGCGTTGACTGTCTGCGCGCCCAGGGAGCCGCCGATCATCATCAGAACCGGCTTGCTGCCGTCAAAGCCGGCCAGCTGAAGCCCCTTCTCGCGCACGCCGGAGAAGATCTGTGCGCGCAGCGGCGTGCCGGTCTGAACGCCCTTGTCGCCCAGCAGCTTTGCGCACTCCGGGAAGGTCGTGCAGACGGCCCTGGCAAACGGCTTGCAGAGCTTGTTCGCCAGGCCCGGCGTGATGTCGCTCTCGTGCATGACCACCGGCACGCGGCACAGCGCCGCTCCCACCACGACGGGTACGCTCACAAAGCCGCCCTTGGAGAAGACGATGGACGGCTTCAGCCTGCGGATGATGCCAAAGCTCTGGAACATGCCGGCGATGACGCGGAACGGGTCGGTGAAGTTCTTCAGATCAAAGTACCGGCGCAGCTTGCCGGAGCTGACCGCATGGTAGGTGACGCCCTGCATCGGCTCGATCAGGGAGCGCTCGATGCCGTTTTTCGTGCCAATGTAGTGGATCTCCCAGCCCTCCTCAAGCAGCAGGGGAATCAGCGCCTGATTGGGGGAAACATGGCCGGCTGTGCCGCCGCCGGTCAGAACAATGCGCTTCACAAAAAAGACCTCCTCGTTGGTCGTTTCTCCTATTATACCAAGGGGAAAGAAACGGGTCAAGCGTGACAACCCGGGGCGCGATTCTTTTTGCCGGAATCACAGAAAGTGGCCAAGGCCTTTGAGTTTGGGCCGTGTAAAATTGTCGTAAGCAGACAAAAATCTCGGAAACCGGAAAGTTATGATTTATTATCGTGAGAGTTGTGATATAATAGGAACGTAAGTGTCCATGTGGATTGTTTAGTAATCACTGAAGAAAGGGATTATTATGAGCGAGAACATCAACACTGAAGCGTCCCAGAAGTTCCCGATGATGCCGGTTGCACCGCTGGGCATCATCGCCATGCGCGGCTGCGAGGAAATGGGCAAGGCTGTCAACGATTACCTGACCAGGTGGCAGGTGGACAACAGCACCGATGAAAAGCTGCACAGCTTCTACGGCTCGGAGGCCAACGGCTTTTTGATCCGTGCAAACTGCCCGCGCTTTGGCACCGGCGAGGGCAAGGGGATGCTGCTGGATTCTGTGCGCGGGTATGATCTGTATATCATCTGCGACGTCGGCGCGTATCAGTGTACCTACGAGCTCTACGGCAGGGAGGTACCGATGACGCCGGACGAGCACTACGCCGACCTCAAGCGCATCATCGCGGCGGTCAGCGGGAAGGCGAAGCGCATCAACGTCATCATGCCGATGCTCTACGAGGGACGCCAGCATCGCCGCACGGCCCGCGAATCCATGGACTGTGCGCTGATGCTTCAGGAGCTGGTCTCCATGGGCGTCGCCAACATCATCACCTTCGACGCGCACGACCCGCGCGTGCAGAATGCGATTCCGCTCAACGGCTTTGAGAGCATCATGCCGACCTATCAGATGCTCAAGGCCATGTGCGCCACCTATGACGATCTGAAGATCGACAAGGATCACATGATGGTCGTCTCCCCGGACGAGGGCGCGATTGGCCGCAATATCTATTACAGCTCCGCGATGGGCGTGAACCTGGGCATGTTCTACAAGCGCCGTGACTACACGCGCGTGGTGAACGGCCGCAATCCGATCGTCGCGCACGAGTACATGGGCGTCGACGTGGAGGGCAAGGATGTCTTCGTTGCCGACGACATTATCGCTTCCGGCGACTCCATGCTCGATCTGGCGTATAACCTCAAGCAGCGCGGCGCCAAGCGCGTGTTTGCGGGTGCGACCTTCGCGTTCTTCACCAGCGGCCTGGATGCGTTCAACAAGGCGTACGAGGAGGGCGTGATCGATCACGTCTTTGCGACCAACCTGACCTACGCCACGCCGGAGCTGCTTCAGGCGCCGTGGTTCACCCAGGCGGATATGAGCAAGTATATGGCCTTTGTCATCGCCACGCTCAATCACGACCAGTCCCTGAGCTATCTGCTGGATCCGTGGTCCCGGATTGAGAAGCTGCTGAGCCGGTACCGCGCAAACCAGAAATAACCTGCAAACAGAAGACGGACGGAAAAACCGCCCGTCTTTTTCTGTGCAGAAAAGAGAGAAAGAGAAAAGCCCCCGCTTTGCGCGGAGGCTTTTGTGAGTGTAGGGGATCAGCCGCCGAAGGAGATGTCGCCCTCTTCCTCGGTCTCCATCACCGGCGCGTCGGAGTTCTTCGCAGCGCGCGGGGTGCGGGTCGGCTTCGGGGTGCGGGTCGGCTTCGGGGTAGCGGTCGGCTTCGGGGTGGCCTGCGCGGCAGCGCCCTCGATCTTCTCGGAAGAGGTCACGATGACGGACTGCTCGTTGTCCACGATCTGGATGAAGGTCTTGCCAACCTTCAGCGGCAGTTCCTCGCCGTTCTCGTCCAGGAAGACGAGACGGGCAGACTGGGAATCAAAGTCGTCGGCCTGCTTGTCGCTGTGGGAACGAACCCAGGTGCCGCGGATGTACTTGCCGTTCTGGAAGATCTCGGCAACGCCCTGGCCGACAGTCTGAATGACCGGGCGGGAGTTGTTGTTGTTGAACCAGGACACGTCGGTACGCATGATGATGACGTTCGCGTAGGTGGTCGACAGGCCGTTGAGCGCGTCATAGTACGGCTCTCCGTTGCGATAGCGCTCGTACAGGCCGGTCATCTCGTTGTACTTGTAGCTCGCGACGTACTGCGGCTTGGTGGTCTTGTAGTTGATGGTGATCTCGGACACGTCGATACCGGTTTCAAAGCCGGTGTCGCTGAACAGGAACGGACGCTTCGCCGGCTCCGTGGTGAACTGGCTTTCGACGGCCTTCATGTCGATCTGAACGTTGTGCGGCGCGACGTGCTGGCCGTCATTCTCGCGATGGAAGAGGTTGGCGTAGTTGCGCTCGGTGCCCTCGATGAACGGGAAGACCCAGCGGCCGCCCTGACGCGCATCCGGATGCAGATTCAGCGCCCAGCTGTCCACGTCGACAACGAGCAGTCCGGCGTTCACGACGGTGTTCTGCCAGCCGTAGAAAACCCACGCGCTGTCCCAGATCTCGCGCAGGGAAGCCATCGGAACGCGGCCGGAACGAACCGGACCGGCGTAGCTCGGGATGTCGCCCATGAACAGCGCGAAAGCGCGGGTGGAGCCGTCCGCCTGGATCGGCATTTCAAAGATGATGTCCGCAGAAGAGACGCCCCAGTTCGGCAGCGCTTCCGGATGCTGGTCGATATTGACGCCGATCGGGCGATAGCTGCCGGACCAGACCTCACCGGTCAGCGGGTTGATGCCGCTGACCGCCTCGTTTTCACCGGGAACGGCCACCGTAATCTTGCGGGAAGACGTGATGCCCTTGGCGGGAAGCTCCAGGTAATAGGATTCCTCCGCCATGGCAAAGCCGGTCGCGCACAGGGAAAGAGCCAGCGCGGCCATCATGATCCACTTGATCGTGCGATGCAAAATTAAACACCTCCACACATATTGAGAAAAGAAATATTACCTTATCTATCATAACGCAAAAACCCGTTTCTTGCAAGCTCTTTCGATACAAAAGATGGTTTTCCTGCCGCAAGCCCGCGCCGGGCGCTTCGCATGCGCGCGCCGTCCGTCTGCCGGCGGAAGGCCGAGTTGGACAATTTGCAGGAAATTCAAATGAAATGTGCAAATGAAAGTGATAAATTGCAAATAATGGGAAAAATATGGGTTGCAAAAACGGCAAAGCGGTCGTATAATAATCACGAAATTCATTTTAGGTATTTTGAGTCCGAAGGAGGAGTTCAGCTTGTCTCTTGAACTTTCCAGCGTTTGCAGCGCGATTTCCCCGTCCCCGACCCTGGCGATCGACGCGAAGGCCAAGGAGATGGCGGCCAATGGCCGCGACGTCGTCTCCTTCTGCGCCGGCGAGCCGGACTTTGTGACGCCCCAGTACATCCGTACCGCGGCGCATGAGGCGCTGGATATGGGCCTGACCAAATACACCCCGGCGGCGGGCACGCTGGCGCTGCGGCAGGCGATCTGCGACAAGCTGCTCTGCGACAATGCGCTGTCCTATACGCCGTCCCAGATTGTCGTTTCCAACGGCGCGAAGTTTTCCATCTACGCGGCGCTGTGTGCGCTGCTGAATCCCGGCGACGAGGTGATCATCCCCACGCCGTGCTGGGTCTCCTATCCGGAGATGGTTCGCCTGGCGGGCGGCGTGCCGGTGTTTGTACAAACCAAGCGCGAGAACAACTATATCGCCGAGGCGCGCGACCTTGCGCCCTATGTGACCGAGCGCACAAAGGTGCTGCTGATCAACACGCCGGGCAATCCGACGGGCGCGGTCTTCAGCCGTGATCAGCTTCGCGAGATTGCCAAGCTGGCCGTGGCGCGCGGGTTCTATGTGATTTCCGACGAGATTTACGAGAAGCTCATCTATGACGGTGAGCAGCACACGTCCATCGCGTCCTTCGGCGAGGCGATTTACAACCAGACGATCGTCATCAACGGCATGTCCAAGGCCTACGCGATGACCGGCTGGCGCATCGGCTATGCGGCTGCGCCTGCGCCCATCGCCAAGATCATGGGCAGCCTGCAGAGCCAGGTGGCCTCCGGCCCCAACGCCATGGCGCAGTATGCTTCCGTCGAGGCGCTGACCAGCTTCAAGGGCGTGACCCAGGTGGAGGCGATGCGCGAGCAGTATGACCGCCGCCGCAAGTACATGGTTTCCCGCCTGAACGCCATGGACGGTGTGCACTGCAATATGCCCAAGGGCGCGTTCTACGCGATGATGGACATCAGCGAGCTGTTTGGCAAGTACTACGGCTATGTGCAGATCAACGATTCCATGAGCTTTGCCCAGATGCTGCTGGAGTACGCGGACGTGGCGGTCGTGCCGGGCAGCGCGTTCTGCTCCGAGGGCTTCTGCCGCCTGAGCTACGCGACGTCGCTGGAGAATATCCAGCGCGGCCTGGTGCGCATTGCGGCCTTTGTGGACGCCATGACCGATGAGCCGCAGGAGCTGATCACCGATCTGCCGCAGGATCAGCACGAGTAAACCGGCGCTTTGAACGGCGCGGATGCGGCAGAGGTTTTGCCTAAGGAATTTGAACGGCTTCGCCTGCGCGGGGCCGTTTTTTTCTGGCTGATCTGGAAGCAGTCAACGGTTATCGTTGACAGCGGCGGGTCAAACGTGCTAAAGTATAAAATACTGGATTCTATGATACAGGAGCGATAAACGATGTTTGAACTGAAACTGGAAAAGAGCTGGTACGACGCCATCTACCGCCGCAGCTCTGTGCGCAAATACACCGGCGCGCCGGACAAGGCGCAGCTGGATCGCCTGGGCGTGCTGTGCCGCAAGCTGAGCTGGCAGGGCATTACCGTGCGCATGTTCAAGGGCCCGGGCCTGCGCAGCAAGGTGAAGGGCACCGACGTGTACGCTGTGATCGTCGCCAAGAAGGGCACCCCGATGGAGCTGGAGGGCTTCATGGGCGAGGCGCTCGTGCTGGAGGCGACGAGCATGGGTTTGGGCGCCTGCTGGCTGGGCGTGGACTATTATCCTGAGATCATTCGCCGCAACGTGAACCTGCAGAATGACGAGGAGGTTCACTGCGTGATTTCGCTGGGCCAGTGCGAGATGCCGGCGTTTGCGCCCAAGCGCAAGGAGCTGGCGAAAATCTGCGGCAAGACCGAGGAGGAGCTGGCGGCCCTGGGCGTCTGGCAGAAGGACGCCGTGCTCGCCGCGCGCCTTGCGCCGAGCGCCGTGAATCTCCAGCCCTGGAAGATTGAAGCGGACAGGAACAGCGTCAGCATTCTGGAGGCCAGCACGATTTACAAGAAGTATGCGCCGCTGGATCGCGGCATCGCCATGCTGCACGCGGCGGTCGGCGCGTACCACGCGGGCCGCGAGGCTGTCTGGAAAAAGGTCGACGGCGGCTACCAGATGAGGGCCTGACGAACCCCACACAAATCATGAAAGACATCGCTTCGGCGGTGTCTTTTTGCATGAGCGGAGGCGTAAACGTCTGTCAAATTGTTTGTCAGAATCCAGCCCGCATAGAGACGACATGCAATGGAAAGAGTATTCCTGAAAAGCAAGGAGTGGAAAAAACGTTGTGCTGACAGGAATTTTGAGAACCATCATCCTCTTCTTCGTGACCACCATCGTGCTGCGGCTGATGGGCAAGCGGCAGCTGGCGCAGCTTCAGCCGTATGAGGTGGTCATCACGCTGATGATCTCCGATCTGGCGACACAGCCGATGGGCGACGTGGAGATCCCGCTGCTGGGCGGGCTGATCGCGATCCTCACGCTGCTGCTGATGCACAGCCTGCTGAGCCTGCTCTCCTTCTGGAGCATCCGCCTGCGCGCGATCATCTGCGGCAGGCCGAGCGTGCTGGTGCGCAACGGGCGCATCTGCGAGGACGAGCTGTCCCGGCTCTGCTTTGACCTGTCGGACCTGATGGAGGGCATCCGCTCCCAGGGCCTCAGCGGCCTGCACGAGACGGGCAGCGTGATCCTGGAGACCAACGGCGCGCTGAGCGTGTTTCCCGCGGCGGAGAACCGTCCGGTCACCCGCGGGGAGCAGGGCCTGCCGCCGCAGTATGACGGCATCCCGCTGACGCTCATCCTCGACGGCAAGCTGCAGGAGCGGACGCTGGCGCTGTCCGGGCGGGATGCGGGCTGGCTGCGGCGCATCCTCAAGGGGCAGGGAATCGAGCGGGATCAGGACGTGCTCATCGCGCTGCTGGATACGCAGGGCGAGCTGCTCGTCCAGGAGAAGGGAAAAAACGGCCGGATGATCCGCGTTCAGGCCATGCCTGCGGGCGAGGTGAGGTGGTAACATGAGCAGGAAGATCATCACGATGGCCGTGACGCTTGCGCTGCTGGCCGCGCTGTGCATCGTCGAGCAGGTGGTCGTGCACAGGATCACCAGCGCGGCGCTTGAGCAGACGCAGCTGATTCTGGCCGACATCCGCGCGGACGACTTTGAGCAGGCGCAAGAAAAAGCCCACGCCCTGGATCAGGCGTGGGATGAGGAAGCCAGCAAGCTGGAGGTCATGGTCGATCACGGCTCGACGGACGAGGTGCGCTACGCGCTCTCCCGGCTCCTGGCCGCGCTGGAGAGCAGGGACAAGGCCTCCGCGCTGATCTACGCCGGGGAGTTGGAGGGCGGCATTGAGCACGTCTACGAGCGGCAGGAGTTCACCTTGCAGAACACGTTTTAAGCGTTCAGCGCGGCCATTTCGGCGATGATGGCCGCTTCGTCCGGCTTCATGGCCTCGAGCGTGCGGGAGAGGAGGTCGTCGAGCGCCCAGCCGAGCATCTCGGCGCCCTGCGCGATGACCTCACGGGAGCAGCCGGCGGCAAAGCCCTTCGACTTGTACTTCTTCTTGAGGCTCTTGAGATCCATGTCCGTGATGCTGCCGGAGGGGCGCATCTTGGCGCACGCGCCGATGAGGCCGGTCAGCTCGTCGCAGGCGAAGAGCACCTTTTCCATCTCATGCTCCGGCTTCACATCCGTGCACAGGCCGTAGCCGTGGCAGACGACGGCGTGAATCAGGCGCTCGTCGCAGCCGGCCTGCTGAAGCAGCTCGACGCACTTTTTGCAGTGCTCGTCCGGCCAGCGCTCAAAGTCGATGTCGTGCAGCAAACCCACGACGGCCCAGAAATCCGCCTCCTCGCCGTAGCCCAGCTCGGCGGCCATGCGGCGCATGACCTTGGATACGGTGAGCGCGTGGGTGATGTGGAACGTCTCGGCGTTGTATGTTCTCAGCAGGGAAAATGCCTCGTCATAGGTCATGGGAAAAAGACTTCCTTTCGTATGGGATGATTGCCTGTATTATAGCAACTGCGCCGCACGCTGTCAATCAGATGCGGCATTGACAAATTGCGCCCATGCCGGTATAATGGCGGCATATTTGTGCATTCAAAGGATAAGGAAGCGAAACGGCAATGCAGTCAAGTGCACAGTGCGGCGCGGCGCAGGAAGCGCCTTTGTTTGACCGCCGGGATATTCGAAAGCTCCTGCTGCCGCTGGTCATGGAGCAGTTTCTCGCGGTCTCCATGGGCATGGCGGACACGATGATGGTTTCCTCCGTGGGCGAGGCGGCGATTTCCGGCGTGAGCCTGGTGGACAGCGTCAATACGCTGATCCTGCAGGTGCTCCTCGCGCTGGCGACGGGCGGCGCGGTGGTGGCCAGCCAGTATCTGGGGCGCGGCGATATGCGCAACGCGCGCAAGGGCGCGTCGCAGCTCTATGCCTGTCTGATCATCGCCACCACCACGATGGCGCTGATCTGCCTGGCGCTGTGCACGCCGCTTCTGCGGCTGGTCTTCGGCACGATCGATGATACTGTGATGGGCTATGCCAGGACGTACTTCCTGCTCAGCGCGGTCTCCTATCCGTTCATGGGCGTCTATGGCGCGGGCGCGGCGCTGTTCCGCGCGCAGGGCGACAGCCGCACCAGCATGTACGCGAGCCTGGTGATGAACGTGATCAACATCCTGGGCAACGCGCTGCTCATCTTCGGGTTCCGCCTGGGCGTGCTCGGCGCGGCGCTGGCGACGCTGGCGGGCCGCGTGTTCGCCGCGATCTACGTCACAAGGCAGCTGCAGCGGCCGGGCAATCCGATGCGCATCAGCGCGCTGGCGCAGCTCAGGCCCGACGGCGCGTACATCCGCCGGATACTGGCCATCGGCGTGCCCAACGGCCTGGAAAACGGCATGTTCCACTTCGGCAAGCTGATCCTCAGCAGCCTGGTGAGCACGCTGGGCACGGCGGCGATCGCGGCCAATGCGGTGGCGAATTCGCTTTCGAGCATGGCGAACATCCCCGGAAGCGCCGTATCGCTTGCGATGACGCCGGTGGTCGGCCGGTGCCTGGGCGCGGGCCGGCGGGAGGAGGCGAAGCGCTGTACCCTGCACCTGATGAAGATCGCCTGTATCGGCATCGCGCTGACCAATTCTCTGCTGTTCGTGCTGATTCCGCATCTGACGTCCTGGTTCAGCCTGTCGCAGGAGGCAACGGAGATCACGATCTTCGTGATGCGCTCGTTCAACGTGGTCAGCGTGGTGTTCTGGGCGGGCAGCTTCACGCTGCCCAATGCGCTGCGCGCCGGCGGCGACGCGAAATTCACGATGACGGTGAGCATGCTCAGCATGTGGCTGTTCCGCGTGCTGGCGTGCTATGTGTTCGTGCTGAAGCTGCACATGGGGCTGTTCGGCGTGTGGCTGGGCATGTACATCGACTGGGTTTGCCGCGTGATCTGCTTCGTGCTGCGCTTTGTCAGCGGGAAGTGGATGGATCACAGGGTCATTTGAGGAGAGACGATGGAGGATACGGCGCTGATGGAGCAGCTGCGCGCTTCGCTGCTCGGGCCCTATGAGGTGCGCAGAACGAAGAAACAGAAGACGGCGTTTCTCACCTGGGTGACCGGCTATGCAGAAGACCTGGGCGTCCGCGTCACGGTCGAGGAGAGCGGCAAAGCCATCCATTCGCGCAACATCGTCTTCGGCGACGTGGACAAGGCGCGCACGATCATCACTGCGCACTATGACACCTGCGCCTGGATGCCCACCGGCGCCGTGACCACGCCGGGCTGCTGGGCCATCCTTTTGCTCACCGAGCTTGTGCAGCTGGTGCTGCTGGTGCCGCTGCTTGCGATCATGTTCTTCGGCGTGTCCAACCCGCACACGGCGAACGACAACACCTCCGGCGTGCTGCTCATGCTCCTGCTGATGGCGCAGATGAAGGACAGGCCGGACGTGGCGTTTGTGCTGTTTGACAACGAGGAGACCGGCCTGTGGGGCTCGCAGGCGTTCATTCGGGCGCATCCGCAGGCCGCAAGGCGCTTTCTGCTCAACCTGGACTGCGTGGGCGACGGCGATACGCTGCTTTTTACCGGCGTGCCGCGCGGGCTGCGCATGCCGCAGGCGATGCGGCTGCAAAAGGCCATGGAGGAGATTACGCCCCGGTACGGCATGAGCACCGCGGGCGGGGCGTTTCCCAAATGGATGTATCCGTCTGACCAGATGCTGTTCCCGCGCGGCACGGCGCTGGCGGCGCTCAAGGGAAAAAAGCTGCTGTATCTCAACCGGATTCATACGCCGCGGGATACGGTGCTGGAGGAGAGGAATCTCCTCTGCCTGGCGGAGATCATCTGGCAGGCGGTTTGATTCGCATTTAGAGCGAATGTTAACGAAGGACCACTCCCTCCGGCTGCTGCGGCAGCCAACCTACGGCGTTTCATCAGCCTGCATCGCCCACTGGGCGCGGCTGCTGAAACGTCCCTCGAGAGGGAGGCTAAGGCTACTTAAAGCGAATCGGGCTCCCTCTTGAGGGAGCTGTCAGCGAAGCTGACTGAGGGAGTTCATCAGCATTGTTTTCCAAAAGCAAAACGGATGGCCTGAACCATCCGTTTTTTGCTTCCCTTATTTCAGCACCACGTTCTTGTGGCCCAGCATCTCGATCAGCTCGTCCATCATGGCCTTCGTCGGCGCGACATAGAGCTCCTTCGGCGCGCGCAGCTTGACGCCGGTGTTTTCAATGTAGAGCACGACGCTGACCTCGCCGTGATAGCGCGAGAGCACCGGGCGGATGACCTGAATCGCGCTGTCGCTGGGCAGACGCAGGTAGAGCGTGCTGCCCGGAAGAACCGCATCCTGCTTCTTCGCCGCAGCCTGCGGGGAGAGCATGCCGTCCTTGAGCGCCTGCGCATACTCCGCGTTGGTCATCAGCGGCTCCACCGTATCCAGCAGCAGCTTGGCGTCGTCGTCCTCGCGGATGGACAGCCGGCCGGAGAGGATCACCGCCGTGTCGGGCGTCAGCTCTGTGCTCACGCGCTCGAGCACCTTCGGGAACACCAGCGCCTCGATCGTGCCGGTCATGTCCTCCAGCGTCACAAAGCCCATCAGGTTGCCCGACCGGGTCGCCTTCTGGCGGAACTCCGTGAGCATGCCGCCCATGCGCACGCGCATGCCGTCGTGGGAGAGGCCGTGATCCGGCTCCTCCATGATCGCGGCGAGCTGGGCGGTGTTCATCTCCAGCTGCGAGAGCGCGTCCGTGTAGTCGCCCAGCGGGTGGCCGGTGATGTACAGGCCGGTCATGTTCTTCTCGAAGTTCAGGCGCGTGCGCAGGCTGAAATCCGGGATGTTGGGCAGCGGGGGATTGACCTCCTCGAGCATGCCGTCGCCGAAGAGGGACATCTGCCCGACGATATTGCTCTTGCGGGTGCGGCTGGCGCCGTCGAGCGCCGCCTCGTACACGGCCATCAGCTGAGCGCGCGTCGCGCCCGTGCAGTCAAACGCGCCGGAGAGGATCAGGGACTCGACCACGCGCTTGTTGACCAGATCGCTCGAGAGGCGCTTGCAGAAGTCGAAGATGTCCTTGAACGGGCCGGATTTTCGGCGGATCTCGATGATCGAGTCGATCGCCTTGTCGCCGCAGGAGCGGATTGCGCCCAGGCCGAAGCGGATGCCCGGCTTGCCCTCGGCGTCCCTGCCCACGGAGAACTTGCGGCCGGACTGGTTGATGTCCGGCGGGAGCAGCGGGATGCCGTGCTTGCGGCAGTACTGGGAATACTCCGCGACCTTGCCGCTGTTGTCGGAGACGGAGTTGAGCAGCGCGGCAAAGAACTGCACCGGATAGTGGCGCTTGAGCCAGCCCGTGCGCACGGCGACCACGCCGTAGGCCGCGGCGTGCGATTTGTTGAACGCGTAGGACGCAAACGCCGTCATCTCGTCAAAGAGCTGGCTGGCGATCTCGGCGGGGATGCCGTTTCGCACGCAGCCCGGCACGGTGACCACGCCGTCCTCGACCATGCCATGGATGAAGTACTCGCGCTCCTTGGCCATCACGTCGTGTTTCTTCTTACTCATGGCGCGGCGCACGAGGTCGCTTCGGCCGTAGGAATAGCCGGCCAGATCGCGCACGATCTGCATGACCTGCTCCTGGTACACCATGCAGCCGTAGGTGACGTCGAGGATCGGTTTGAGCTTCGGGTGCAGATACTGGATCTTCTCCGGATTGCGCTTGCCCTCGATGTAGCGGGGGATGGAGTCCATCGGGCCGGGGCGGTAGAGCGAGATGGCCGCGATGATGTCCTCAAAGTTCTGCGGGCGCATGTTGGTGAGGAAGGAGCGCATGCCGCCCGATTCAAGCTGGAAGACGCCGTCCGTCTCGCCCTCGGAGATCATGTCGTAGACGGCCTGGTCATCCAGCGGGATGTCCTCGGCGCGCATATCGACCCCGGCCTCGCGCATCAGGTCGAGCGCGTCGCGGATGACCGTGAGCGTGCGCAGGCCCAGAAAGTCCATCTTGAGCAGGCCCAGCCGCTCGATGGTGCCCATCGGGAACTGGGTGGTGATGACCTCGTCGTTGCGCTGGAGCGGGACGTATTCGGTGACGGGCTTGTCGGTGATGAGCACGCCCGCCGCATGGGTGGAGGCGTGGCGCGGCATGCCCTCCAGGCTGCGGCTCATGTCGATGAGCTTGCGCACGCGCTCGTTCTCCGCGTAGTTCTTCTTGAGCTCGGGCGAGATCGTCAGCGCGCGCTCGAGCGTCATGTTCAGCTCAAAGGGGATGGACTTGGAGACCGCGTCGACCTCCTGATACGGATAGCCCAGCACGCGGCCGACGTCGCGCACGACCGCGCGCGCGGACATCGTGCCGAACGTGATGATCTGGCTGACGTGGTCCGCGCCGTACTTGCGGGCGACGTAGTCGATGACCTCCTGGCGGCGCTCATAGCAGAAGTCCACGTCGATATCGGGCATGGACACGCGCTCCGGGTTGAGAAACCGCTCGAACAGCAGGTTGTACTTGAGCGGATCAAGCTGCGTGATGTGCAGGCAGTAGGCGACGATGGAGCCTGCGCCGGAGCCTCGGCCCGGGCCGACGACGATGCCCTGGCTGCGGGCATAGTTGATGAAGTCCCAGACGATGAGGAAGTAATCGACGTAGCCCATCTTGGTGATGACGCTAATCTCGTATTCAAGGCGCTCGCGGGCCTGGTCTGTGACGGGCTGGTAGCGCTCGGCAAGGCCAGCCTCGCAGAGCCTGCGCAGCATCTGCTCGCTGGTCTCGCCGTTTTCGGTGGGGAAGCGCGGCAGCTTCGTCTCGCCGAAGACGAACTCCACCTGGCAGCGGTGCGCGATCTCCTGCGTGCGCGCCAGCGCGTCCGGCCAAGCGGAAAAGAGCTGCTTCATCTCGTCCTCGCTCTTAACGTACAGCTCGCGGGACTCCATGCGCATGCGGTTCTCGTCGTCGAGCGTCTTGCCCGTCTGGATGCACATGAGCACCTCCTGCGCCTCCGCATCCTCGCGGCGCAGGTAGTGGCAGTCGTTCGTGGCGATCAGGGGGATGCCGGTCGCCTCTGCGACGCGCACCAGCTCCGGCAGCACGCGTTTTTCGTCCTCCAGCCCGTGATCCATCAGCTCGATGAAGTAATTGCCCTTGCCAAAGAGCGCCTCCATCTCGCGCGCGTGGGCGCAGGCGTCCTCAAAGCGGCCGTCCAGCAGCAGCTTGTCCAGCTTGCCGGAGAGGCACGCGCTGGAGGCGATCAGGCCCTTGGCGTATTTTTTGAGGCACGCCATGTCGATGCGCGGACGGTAGTAGTAGCCGCGCGTCCAGGCCTCGCTGACCAGATGCGTCAGGTTGCGGTAGCCCTCCTGCGTCTCGCACAGCAGAATCAGGTGGCTGGTGCCGCGCATGCCCAGCTGCGCGTTGTGCTCGTCCATGTTGTCGCAGACGTAGACCTCGCAGCCGATGACCGGGTGAATGCCGCGCTTTTTCGCCTCGGTGTAGAAGTCGATGACGCCGTACATCACGCCGTGATCGGTGATGGCGCAGGCGTCCATGCCCAGCTCCTTCACGCGGTCCAGGAGCGGGCCGATGCGGTTCGCGCCGTCGAGCAGGCTGTATTCGGTGTGCAGGTGCAGATGTGCAAAGGCCATAGGGAGCTCCTTTCCCGGTTAATCGAATTGGATCGTGGCGAGCATCGGCAGGACGACGCTCTCGGCCATCTGCGTTTCAAAGGAAATTTGAAGCGTCTCGTCCCAGGTTTCATAGGTATCCCAGGTCTGCTCGCCGTCCTCGGTGAGCACCACCGCGCGGTAGCAGACGAACTTGCGCCCGCCGATGATGCGCGTGCGCACGCTGGTCGCGCCGGCGCTCATGTAATAGGTGACCACGTCCTGATCGGGATAGTCCGCCAGGCGGTCGCCCGTCCCGTTTTCATAGCAGAAGAGATACAGCGTGCCGTCCTTGCCCTCGGCGCTGCCGGCGTAGAGCGCATTGCCGCCCAGCTCGGCGTTTTCCCGCGAGTGATCGCCGAGCACCGCGTCCTCCGGCACGCGCAGGGTGAAGCCGAACGCAGACAGATCCCAGACCTGACCGCCCTTCAGCGGCCGGATTTCCTGGCTGTCCCAGATGCTCAGGCCCAGCGAAACGGCGCAGCCCAGCAAAAAGCAGCCGGCCAGCGCCAGAAGATACAAAAGCGTGTTTTTCTTCATCCCATCCAACCTCGGAAGATATAAACTCATCTTATTTTAAACTCCGCGCGGCGCGATGTCAATGTCAACGTCCAGAATGCGCTCCGGCGTTGCGCCGCGCGCGGCGATTGTGCTATAATAAAGCATCTATGCAAATGTATATAAAAGGGAGGACGTTTCATGGCGTTCTGTTCGTTTGACGACAGCGCGGCGCTGTTTGACGCCACGCCTGTGGAAAATATGTTCATCACCGAGTACATGCTGCGCGCGCCGGGCGACTTTGTGAAGGTCTATCTCTATGGCCTGATGCTCTGCTATCACCATGCGGAGCGCATGAGCCTCGCGTCCATGGCGCGCGACCTGGACGTGCCCCCGGAGGACGTGGAGCGAGCCTACCGCTATTGGGAGCGCGAGGGCCTCGTGCGCCAGACGGGCGACAACCCGGTGTGCTACACCTATTACAACCTCAAGCAGATCACGCTGACCCGCGCGGAAAAGCCCAGCGAGCAGCTCTATAACCGGCATTTCATGGACGAGGTGCGCAGGACGCTGGATGCGCAGACCCTCGGAGAAAGCGATTACCAGACGATTCTGGACTGGGTGCAGGTGTACGAGCTGCCCGAGGAGGTCGTCATCATGCTGCTGCGCAGCGAGAAGGAGAGGAGCCGCACGGGCCGCGTGTCCTTCAAAATCGCCAATGAGACGGCGCAGCGCTGGGCGCAGAGCGGCGTGCGCACGCTGGAGGACGCGGAGAAGATGCTGATCCTCACCGGCGAGCGTGAAAAGGGCCTCAAGCGTCTGCTTGCGCGTCTCGGACAGCATCGTCCGGCCAGCGAGGACGAAAAGGACATGTACCTCAAGTGGATCGACGAGTGGGGCTTCACGCCGGAGGCGGTGCAGGAGGCCTGCCGCGAGACGACGAAGGGCACGCCGACGATGGCGTACCTCGACGGCATTCTGCTGCGGCAGCATCAGCTGGGCCGCCACGACGCGCAGGAGATTCTGGGCGGCATCTCGACGGAGAAGACCGCCAGGGACTTTGCCCGCGAGGTGTTTGCCGGCCTTGGCCGCACGGGCGTCACGCCGACGACGGACGACCTGGCGCTCATCGACGGCTGGCGCAGGGACGGCAGCAGCGATGCGCTCATTCTGCTGGCGGTCACCGCGGCGCACAGGCGCGCGGGCGGCGGCACGATGGACGATGTGGGCGCGTGGCTGGAGAGGTGGAAGCGTCAGGGCCTGACCACGCCGGAGGCCGTCACCGCGCACAATAACCGCCAGAAGGCGCTCAATGCGCAGCTGCGCGAAATCTACGACGCGGCGGGCGTGGAGAAGAAGACCAACCAGCCGGACCGCGATCTGCTCTGCGCCTGGATGGGCGAGATGGGCATGAGCATGGAGCTCGTGCTGCTGGCCGCGCAGTACGCGCGCGGGAGCGGCGCGCCGATGATGACCATGAACCGGATTCTTTCCGACTGGCAGCGCGCAGGCGTGAGGACGGAGGAGGCCGCGCGCGCCGAGCATGACAGCCATGTGAACAGGAGCGCGCAGCCTGCCCGCACACCGGACGTGATGCAGCGCTACACGCCGGAGGAGCGCAGAAAGACGTACAGCGCCGCGGTGCTGGACTTTGAAGAGGAGGACAGCTGATGCTCAGTCGTGAAAATGTGACGCGCGAGGCGCTGTCTGGGCTGGAGGCCCAGCGCGCTGCCAACATGATGGAGGAAAAGCGCCGCCGCGCCGAGGCCGAGCAGAAGAGCCCGGCGGTGGCGGCGCTGCTGGCCCGCCGCCAGCGCCTGTTCTTTTCCGGCGTGCGCGGCGCGTTCGCCTCGCCGCAGAAGGCGAAGGAGATTTCCGGCAGCATGCAGCGGGAGATGGAGGACATCAACGCGCAGCTCCGCGCGGCGCTCATCGACTGCGGCCTGCCGGAGGATTATCTCCAGCCGGTCTATCGCTGCGCCCTGTGCCGCGACACGGGCTATGTCGGCGAGCCGGTGCACGAGCAGTGCAGCTGCCTCAAGCGCGCGGTGATGAACCGGCTGTATCAGGCCGAGGGGCTTCAGGGGCTTGAGCGGGAGAACTTTGCGTCGTTTGATGAAAGCATCTTCCCGGACGAGCCGATCGAGGGCAGGAAGCTGACCCAGCGCGGCCATATCAGGAAAATCCGCGCATACTGCGAGGAGTACGCCGATACGTTTGCCGCGGACGAGGGAAAGGGCCTGCTGTTGTGCGGCCGCTCCGGCCTGGGCAAGACGTTTCTGATGAACTGCGTGGCGCAGCGGGTGCTGGAGCGCGGGTATTCCGTGGTCGTCGTGTCCGCGTACAAGCTGATCGAGGCGATGCGCCGCTTCCAGTTCGGCGAGGAGGGCGTAGAGCAGGTGCAGGACATGCTCTCCTGCGATTTGCTGTGCATCGACGATCTGGGCAGCGAGCCCATGCTGCGCGGCGTGACGGTCAGCTCGATCTATCACATCGTCAATGAGCGCCGCAGCGCGAACCGCGCCATCGTGATCACGACGAACCTCGACAGCGACCAGCTGTATGAAAAATACGAGGATCGCATCGGCGCGCGGCTGACCGATCCCAGCCGGATGAAGGTGATCCCGTTCATCGGTGTGGACGTGCGCCGCTTCGCCGCGAAGGTCTGAGGACGCCGCCTTGCTTACAGATATCCCCGAAGCGCCTTGGCAAGCTGCTCCTCAAGCGCGATGAGCTTTTTGCAGATGTTCTTTGCGCTTTCGTCCGCGGCGGTGTACTGATTGAGGTATTTGGAAAGCGACTTGATCCCCATGCAGCAGCCGTCGATGATCAGGTCTGCGATGGTGGCGTCGCAGGGCTTCATCATCAGCTCCATGTTGGTCTTGGCGGTGGACATGGTCTTTGCGATGGGAGAGGGCGCCTTGCCCTCGTCGCCGAAGCGGTCCAGCGCGGCCTGGAGGGACGCTTTCAGATCTTCATGCTCCGCTTTGCTCTTTGAGAGCAGGGTGCGCAGCGCTTCATCCTGCGCCTTATCCACGACCTCGTCGATAGCGGAAACGCCCATTTTGATGCCGGCGTCGCATTCGCGGAGCAGGCGGATGGTATCTTGCTCGATCATACAGAAATCCTCCCTGATTGGAATATGCTCAGCGTTTCCCGTTTGGCGGAATTGATGCAGAGGTGATCCTGCGGATGATTTATCTCGATTCGTTTGCGTTCCCGGATGACGAACGCGAAACCAGCTACATTATGGGCGTGAAGCGCACCTGCTACGCGTCGTTTTATCCGTTCAAGATCCTCTCGCGCAGGCGGTTTGAGCGCATCGACTTTGAGCCGGTGACGATCCTCTACGGCGGCAATGGCACGGGCAAATCGACCGCGCTGCATGTGATCGCGGAAAAGGCGGGGCTTGCGCGCGAGGCGCCATACAACCGCACGAGTTTCTTTGAGGACTACGTCGGCCTGTGCCGCATGGAGCTGCGCCAGTCCATTCCGGAGGGCAGCTGCATCATCACCAGCGACGACGTTTTTGACCACATGCTGTCCCTGCGCGAGCTCAACGAGGGCATCGACCGCAGGCGCGAGGACGTGTTTGACGAATATCTGGAAAACAGGCATGCGCAATTTCAGTTGTCCTCAATGGAGGACTATGACCAGCTCAAAAAGGTCGTGCGCGCGAGGAAGCGCACGCAGTCGCGCTATGTGAAGGAAGAGCTGGGCATGAACGTGCGCACGTTTTCAAACGGCGAGAGCGCGTTCCAGTATTTCACGAACAGGATCACCGAGGACAGGCTCTACCTGCTCGACGAGCCGGAAAACAGCCTCTCGCCCGGGCGGCAGATGGAGCTGTGCCAGTTTCTATCGGACAGCGCGCGGTTCATGGGCTGCCAGTTCGTCATCAGCACGCACTCGCCGTTCCTGCTGTCGATGAAGGGCGCAAAGATTTACGACTTGGACAGCGATCCGGTGGACGTGAAGAAATGGACGGAGCTGGGAAACGTGCGGGCATATTACGAGTTTTTCAAAAGCCATCAACGGGAATTTGAATAGGGGAGATGCGGGCCGCGCCGGCTGTGATCTGGCGCGGCCCATGCTTTTTCACAAAAAATCTTTCGGATGCCCCAAAGCGTAAAAAACGGAGTTTTCTTGCGTCTAATTGATTGGAAAGGAGGAAAAGCCATGGAAGTTGTCAAGGGCCCTGACAGCCGTGAGGAGGAGAGAATCAGCCGACTGATAAAGACCTACGAAAAGGATCTGCTTCGCCTGTGCTGCGTGATGCTGAAGGATGCCGCGATGGCGGAGGACGCCGTGCAGGAAACCTTCATCAAGGCATACAGGAATCTGCGCGCGTTTCGCGGCGACAGCAGTGAAAAAACGTGGCTGATCCGCATTGCGATCAATGTCTGCAAGGATATGCGGCGAACGGCGTGGTTCCGCAATATCGGGCGCATGGTGAGCATGAATGACGTGGAGCTTGCGCAGAAGCAAGAGCTGGACGTCAGCTCCGCGCTGATCGGCGAGATCATGCGGCTTCCGGAGAAATCCAAGGAAGTCATTCTGCTGCACTATTACGAGGGATTGAACCAAAGCGAGATCGCCGGAATCCTGCGCGTGTCATCAGCCACTGTACATAGGCGGCTCATCAAGGCGCGCGCACTGCTCAAGGAATTGTTGGAAGGAGGAAACGGACTTGAAGCAGGATGAAGCCTATCAGAAGATCATCCGCAGGGAGATGGACGCGGCGTTTGCCAGGCTGGACGGACGGCCCTCGCGCCACGACGCCATCATGCGCTGCATCAAAGGAGAAAAAAAGGTCGTGAGAAAGAAGACTTCGTTCGCGCTGGCGTGTGCAATTGTGCTGACGCTGGCGCTGGGCGGTATGGCCGTCGCCGCGGGGCTGGTGCGCATGAGCCACTTCAGCGATGTGCTGAAGGAGGATCAGCCGTGGGACGCCGAGCGTCTCTCCCGCGTCGACCAGCTGACAGTCGATCTCGGCCAGACCATCCACTTAACGACGCCCGAGGTCGAGAGCGACGATACCGTGCGTGGCCGGATGCTTGCTGCGATGGGCGGACGCGCGTTTGATCTGACGATCGACGAGGTGTACTGCAACGGCAACAAGCTCTACTACACCTATTCGTTCACCCACGACGACAACCGCGTCTTTACCGGCGAGGGCAGGCCCAGCGGGTTTGACGCATGGGATGTCGACTACCCGGGCAAGCAGTGGGAGGACAGCGCCTCGCTGGGCAACAGTCTGTACTGGGCCGACGAGGACGCCTGGTTCGCGGCGCATCCGCAGGACAGCTGGTTTGGCTCGCTGACGGCAAGCGTCGGCGACGGCGCAGACCTTGCAGACAGCACGAATCTGCGCATCTGGGACAGCTGGCTGGAGCGCGTGGACGCGCACACGACGCGCGCATTCTACGAGGTTGAGCTGCCCGAAGGCTACGAGGCGGGCGAAAGCGTCGATATCGTGATGACGGTGATGTACGGCGGCGTACTGAACTACGTGGACGCGGCTGGCGTACATTGGGCGCGCATCGTTCCGGCGGACAACCGCGGCATCCTCCGTGTGCCGGTGACGGTGCCTGTGACCGGCGGCGTGACGCAGCTGATGGGCGACATGGAGCCGAAGGAGTACGGCGCGCACGCGCGGCTGCTGATTTCCGAATTCGACGTGACCGGCACGGTGACCGTTGAGGCTGCAGAGGGCTGGAACAGCGATCTGGACGAGGAAAGCGGCGACTATGTGTGCAGCTACACGCTCATCGCAGACGGCGAGGAAAAGGAGAACATCAACGGCAGCGTAAGCCCGATTGCCGAAAATGGCACCTATGAAATCGGGATGCGCTTCAACCTGCCCGCTTCCATGGAGCACATCGCCCTGCGCCCGGTGCGCAGAATCAGCGGTGTGGCTGCGGACGGAAGCGAGGATATCGTGCTGAGGTAAAACGACGGGTGGTGCGAACCCATCGGGCGCGCCGCCCTGCCAAAAAGGAGGAAACAAGATGAAGAAGTTGCTTTGCATGGGGTTCTGCCTGCTGGCGCTGCTGCTTATGCTGATCTGCTCCGCCGCGTCCGCACAGGAGTATGTGACGCTTGCTGAACTGCGTGAGCAGATCAAGGCAGGATGGAATAAAACATATTCGGCAAAGGGGCGCGAGGTCGTCGCCGATGTGGAGGTAGAATGGTTCCCGGAGGAGGGGGATGTCTGCCCGCTGGTCAAGGTGGAGCCTTTCTCCATCGACGAGAAGGATGAGCGGCTTGATCAATGGCGTGAGTTGCCGCACAGCCAGATTTATGCGTTGCCAGACAGACTTGCCATCGACGTGCTCGACGACTCAAGGTATCACCTGATCAGACTGGGCTCGTGGAACGGCAAATGGCTGCGTGATGAGTATTCCTACTATGACGGAGAGCTGCCCGACCAAGAAGTGCAGGAGTGCGACGTCACTTGTGAGGAATTTCTCTCGATGGTTGAGGAGGATTTGTTCGAACTAACCGGACTTGTGCTTGAAGATATCCATTTTGACGAAATCAGTGTGTATGGTCCGAGCTACAAGGGGATAAAATCGAACGGCGAATATAAGCGCGGCGATCAGCTGACTTTGGTCGGCGGGTATTCCCTGATCGCACATCAGCTTGTCCACGGTATTCCGGTCCTCGGCACGAATGGAGCGGGGGATAAAGGCCGTATCCTTTTTAGCTACTATTTGCCCGAGTACCGTTATATGACGATCTGGACGGTTGCGAATCCCACCGACTTGGAGGAAGACCTTCCGCTGCTCTCCTTCGATGGGTTCAAGGCCGAACTGGAAAAGCTGATTGACGCGGGCAAGCTGCGTGGCGTGGGCGCGATGCGCTTTGGCTACGCCACCTGCCTGGATGGCAAGGTATGGAAGCTTGTCCCGGTCTGGATGGTCACGTGCGGCTATACGGACGATCCGAACAGCGACAAAAACGTTCTGCCCTATCAGGAAGATGACGGAACCGTCGTTTGGCCGACGGGGTATGGCGAACACTATTTCAGCGCGCAGACGGGAGAACTGCTGAAAACCTACCGGCTGAGTGCAGGAGAAGATGCTCTGCCCATGCCCCAAATCCTCACATGGTCTGACGTCAGGTAAAGAGTGTCGCGAAAAAAACTCAATACATACAAGCAAGCCGCGCTATCCTCGGCGGGATGGCGCGGCTTGTTGACGATGCAGGAAGATGCGGAGGCTACGAGCTTCTTTTTTTACATCAGCCCCGCTGCCTGCAGCTGGCTGCGCAGGGCGTTCGTCGCGCTTTGCAGCGAGGTGTAGTCGATCGGGTAGATCGACAGCAGCGTCTGCACCGCGCTGATGGCGGTGTTGATCTGCCGGCGCGTGTCGTTGGTGATGTACGGCGAGGAGCCGACAAGCTGATACGCGGTGAGCGTCAGGTTGTACGCATCGTTGTAGATCGCTTCCAGCTCGGAGGTCGACTGAGAGGCCGTGTAGGCGTCGTGCAGCTGGCAGATGTGGTTCTCGATGTCCGCCTGGCTCTGCAGCGTCGCGAACTCGCCCAGGTATTTGCGGATCGTGCTGCCGTAGCTGCCGATGTAGGCGTAGAGAGGATGGCCGCGCGGGATGAGCACGATGCCGCGCTCCTCCACGACGGAGCTGGGGCAGTACTCCGTAGCCAGCAGGCCGGAGTCCGTGCAGACGGAAACCTGCTTGTGCATGGAGCAGTAGGACGTCGGGACGCTGCCCTCGTACCAATAGTCCGTGATCGTCTTGTAGCCGCTCACGTCGTTGTAGCACGCGTCGGTCGCCAGCTGGCCGCTGACGCCGCAGGTCGTCACGCGCACCAGGCCGTAGTCCGCCGGCGTGCCGTCGATGATCTCGCGGGACTCGAGCTTTTTCGCCTTGTGAATCTTCTCCATGAAGCTCTGCCACAGCGGCGCGGCCGCGTTGCCGCCGGTCGCCTTGCTGGTTAGCGCCTTGTAGTTGTCGTGACCGATCCACACGGAGCCGGAGTACCAGCCCGTCATGCCGGCGAAGAACACGCCCTTGCTGTCGGAGTTGGTGCCGGTCTTGCCGGCGACCACCTGCGAGGAGATCTTCGCCTTGGTGCCGGTGCCGCTCTGCACGGCCTCCTTGAGCATATCCACGACCAGGTACGCCGTGGAGGGCTTGAACACCTGGTGACGGTCCTGACGCTGGCGCATGTCGACATAGACGTTGCCGTTGCTGTCCAGAATGTGGGAGAAGGAGAGGGGCTGCTGATACACGCCCTTGTTGGCGATGGTGCCGAAGGCGACGGCCATCTGCACCGGCGTGATGCCGGAGGAGCCCAGCGCCAGGCCGAACGGGTCGGCGTTGATGTTCTTGTCGTCAATGCCCATCAGGTGCAGGTAGCTGGCCGCACGGGACACGCCGACGTAGCTCATCAGAATCTGCGCGGCGGAGGTGTTGTGCGAGTTGCGCAGGGCGCTGCGAAAGCTCTGCGGGCCCTTGTATCCGCCGCCGCCGTAGTTCTGCGGCCAGGAATCCTTGCCGGAGGCGTCCTTCCAGCCGGCAATCGGCACGGGCATGTTGTAGGCGATGGAGGCGGGCGACGCGCCCAGGTCGATCGCCGGGGCATAGACCGTCAGCGGCTTGATGGAGGAGCCGACGGGCATGGTCATGTCGCAGGCGCGGTTGAGCGTTTTTCTGGCGGTCGGCTTGTAGCGGCCGCCGACGATGGCCTTGAGCTCGCCCGTGCGGTAGTCGTACACGCACGCCGCAGCCTGCGGCTGCTCGATCTCGGTGTAGGTGCCGTCCGCGTTGCGGGACTGATAGACCTTGTCGGAGGGGTCGCGCAGGCGGGGATAGTCGTTCCAGGTCGCCAGCGTGTCCTCCACGATCTCCTGGATCTCCGCGTCCAGGCACAGATAGACGCTGTAGCCGCCGGTGCGCAGCTCGTTTTCCATCGCGTAGCGGTTGGCGGAGGTGTCCTCCAGGCCGTTGAGCTCCAGGAAGGTGTCCACCACGTCGCTGATGGCGTACTCCACATAGTGCGGATAGTCGTACATATCCGTCGATGCGGGCGAGGTTTCCAGCACATGCGCCGTGGAGCGGTCGAGCGCGGCCGTGTATTCCTGCGTGGAGATCAGGCCGTTCTCGCGCATCTGGCGCAGGACGTAGTCGGTGCGGTTGTTGGTGATGTCGGCGGTGTTGCTGCCTTCGGTGTTGCGGGTGTAGAAATTGCGGCGCGGGTTGTAGTAGTTGGGGCTTCGGGTCATGCCGGCGAGCATGGCGCATTCGCGCAGGGTGAGCTCGCTCAGCTCCTTGCCGAAGTAGCCGTAGGCCGCGACCTTCACGCCGTAGTAGCTGCCGCCCAGGAAGATGGTGTTGAGGTAGCTTTCCAGAATCTGCGCCTTGGTGTAGCGCGTCTCCAGCTCCATCGCCAGATAGGCCTCCTGCAACTTGCGCTTGTAGCTCTGCTCGCTGGAGAGCACGGTCTTCTTGATGAGCTGCTGGGTGATGGTGGAGCCGCCCTGTGAGGAGCCGGTGGTCAGGTTGGTCACTAGCGCGCCGACGATGCGCTTCACGTCCACGCCGTTGTGCTCGTAAAAGCGCGCGTCCTCTACGGCGATGAACGCGTTTTGCAGCATTTCGGGAATCTCGTCGATGGAGACCATGACGCGGTCCTCGGTGCCCTTGTAGTCGGTGATCAGGTTGCCCTCGCTGTCGTAGATGAAGGAGGTCTTGTCCTGTGCGCCGAGCGCGGCGAGGTCAAGCGTCGGCGCGGTGTCGACATACGCCTTGGCGATGCCGATCAGCGCGCCGGCCAGCGCCAGGCACGCGCACAGGATCAGCAGCGCGGAGAGGCGGATGGTGGACACCAGCACGCTGAGCAGAAAGTTGGGATACCGGGTGCGGGGCTTGAAGATCGAATGCGGATGATCGGAAGCGTCGCCCGCCTTTTTCTTCTTGTGCTTTTTGTCGCGCGTCGTGCCGGTCACCGGCGCGGGCATGCGCGAGGTGTGTGCGCTCGCCGTTTTCTGCGCGCCGCCGCTCATGCTCAGGCGGGTTGATTCAAGCTCCTCGCCGGAGAGGAGCTCCTCCTCTGCCGGGGTCAGCGGGGCGTTTTTCTTTGGCGGTTTCCTGTTTGCGTCGTTGGACATACGGTTCCTCCTTGACGAGGGGGGGTGGGGAGACAGCGATTCAACGCTATTATACCACACAATTCTCTCCTTCGCATCACAAAAGCAAAAATGCGGCGGGATTTGAATATAAGACGAAGGGAGGGATCAAATGACTGCCGCGGAAATCAAAAAATATTCTGGGCGCGTGAAGAGGCGGCGCTTCTTCAGGCGCGCGCTGCTGCTTTTGCTCCTGCTGCTGGCGCTTTTTCTGCTCATTGACCGGAACTTCAGGCCGCTCGTCTTCTCCCTTGCGGAGGCGCGCTCGGCGGCGATGGCCTCTCAGGTGCTCTCAGGCGCACTGGCGGAGGCCATCGAGGACGGCGTGACGTATGAGGATCTGATGAATGTGAAGATGGATCAAAGCGGGCAGGTGGCGCTGCTCTCGGCCAATACCATGGCGATGAACCGCCTGGCGACGCGGGCAGGCGACGCCGCGCTGCGCCGGCTGAACAACATGAGCAGCGAGCGCGTGACCGTGCCGCTGGGCGCGGTGCTGGGCACGACGCTCTTTGCCGGCAGCGGCCCGGGCGTGCCGGTGTCCATCGTGCCCATCGGGTCGATTTTCACAGACTTCGCCACTGAGTTTGAGGCCTGCGGCATCAATCAGACGCGCCACAAGGTGTATCTGCAGGTGACGGCCAACATCCGGATCGTCATTCCCACCGGCGCGAAGACGACGCAGGTTTCGGCCAACATGCTCGTCGCGGAGTCGATCATCGTCGGCAGGGTGCCGGAGGGCTTCGTGGGCTACGACCTGACCGAAGAGGAGCTCAACATGGTGCCGTAATGCTTGAAAGCCGGGGGAACGTCGTGCTATAATGCGGGGACGACACAGAGGAGGGATCGGCCGTGCGCGTACTCGATCTAGATATGGACTTTTTTCTCACGGACGCCTGCCCGCTGGCAAAACCCGGAGAGCGCCCGGATGACCGCTGCGCGCAGCCGTACAGCGACGCGGAGGTTGTGCGCTTTTTAGAGGAGCAGTGCGGCCTGAGCAGGGAGCATCCTGTTCCCGGTGCAATCTTTGTCACGCACGATCAGGCGCTGGACTTCTGGGCGGCGCGCATCGCCGAGGGGCGGCTCACGACGCCGTTCGAGGTTGTGCATGTAGATACGCATTCGGATCTCGCCTTCGGCCCGCCCGGCCCGGATTTTGTGCTCAAGGCGGTGCTGACGCGCCGCCCCGCAGCGCGCGCGGCGATCGACGCCTACCGCGCGGGGGTGAAGCTCGACGAGGCGAATTACCTGCTGTTTGCGCTGGCCTTTCGCTGGATCAGCCGTCTGACCTACGTTCGCAATCCCAGGTCGCGTCAGGATGTGCCCGCGCGTCTGCTGAACATGAGCGGCGACCTCCGCCTGCGAAGCGACGTTTCCGCGCTCATGGAGGGGATGAACGGCCAAGAGCCGGTCGTGCCCTTCGAGGTGATCGACGACTATCGTTCGTTTCACAGGACGGGGTACGATTTTGTGACGATGGCGCAGTCCCCCCGATACGCGCCGGAGTCCGCCGACCGCATCATGCGGCTCCTGCGCCCGTACCTCCGCGAGATTCCGCTCAGCGCCCAATAACCTGCTGCAAAGACGGCCGAAAGGCCGTTTTTGTCGTTTGCAGGGTTGCGGCAGGCTCCGCGCTGCGTGCGCAAAGCATCGCTTTTCTGTCGGTTGATTTGTAACAGACGTGTTCAGAACGCGATTTTTGCTTCTAAGATGATGGAACGGTGCGTATAGATGGTAAAAACCGCAAAATATATCTCCATGCTATATTTACATCATGGCGAAGGTGCGATAGAATAATGTCATGATGGGATATATATAATGTGTTTGGATTATATGATGATGTGGGGGGAAGCAAAATGGATACGGTACGCATTGTCGTAGCGGATGACAATCTGCAGCTGCGAAACATGATCACGGAATACCTGGGACAGCAGAGCGGCATGGAGGTGGTCGGCGCGGCAGCCAATGGTCTGGAAGCCATTGAGCTGGTGCAGGAGAAGCTGCCGGACGTGCTGATCTGCGATATGATTATGCCGAAGATGGACGGGTATGGGGTGCTTGAGCAGCTCACGACGATGAAGCTGGAGAAGCGGCCCGGGGTGATTGCCCTGACGGCGCTGGGCCGGGACGACTTTATCGCCCGGGCGATCGACCTGGGCGTGAGCTATTACATGGTCAAGCCGTTTGACTTTGCGATGCTTGCCCAGCGCGTGTACGAGGCGGCGGGAGAGGAAGGCCGCGCGGACGCGCTGAGCACGCGCATTCGTCAGGAAAATAACCCCGGCTCGGACAATCTAGAGGAACGCATCGCCAATCTGTTCCTGACGGTCGGCATACCCGCGCACATCAAGGGCTACCAGTTCCTGCGCGAGGCGGTGAAGATGGTCATCGACAACCCCGACCTGATGGGCCGCATCACCAAGGAGCTCTATCCGGGCATCGCGCACCGCTTCGGCACGACGTCAAGCAAGGTGGAGCGTGCGATCCGCCACGCCATCGAGGTCGCCTGGAACCGCGGGCGCATCGAGGCTCTGGACGAGGCGTTCGGCAAGAACGTGTGCAGCCTGGATGACAAGCCCACCAACGGCGAGTTCATCGCGCTGGTCTCCGACCGGCTGCGGGTCAGGGAATCCGCCTGAGAATCCAGGAACAATCGAATCATCAGAGGAAGGTTCATCGGCAATCCATAGGATCTGAACCGATGCCCACGCACCTTGAGGAGCAAGAAACACCTTGCCTGATCGCGATCCGGTACCTGTCAAAGGATCGGAAAGCGAACGAAGCAAGGTGTTTTTGTGTTGCACAAAAGGCGATGATTGCTTTGCGATGGACAGCGCGCATGCCGGCTCATCCCCGGCCATCGGCATCAAAACTGCAGCTGTGCCGCTACGCTGCCATCGCGACGATCCACCGCGCGGATCAGCAGTGTGCTTTCGCCGCGCGCGCCAAAGGTTTCCAGCGTCGCTTGCTCGGCGCGCGCGCCCGTATACTCCGTCACGTCGCCGCCTTCTCTGTTCAGATAGTACGGCTTCTCTTCGCAGATGGCCTCATCAAAGCCGGAAAGAGGGAACATCATGTTGGACCATCTTGAGTACTCCTCGCCCGCGAGCACATGGCCGCGCGCAATGTTCTGGATCAGGACAAAGGCGCTGTCATCCTGATAGACGGGCGACGGCGGGAAGAGCGCCAGCGAAACATCGAAGTCCTTGTCATGCAGAAGCATCAGGGCGTTGAGCATATCCTCCTCCTTGGCAAGCACACGAGTCTTTTCATCCTTATAGGCGTCCAGCTGCTTGTACCAGTGGGCATAGTCAGGATCCGTGCGCCGGTCGGGAAGGGGATAGCGCGCCCGCAGATAGCTGCCCAGAAAGTCGGTCATCTTCTGCGTGCCAGAGAGATTGAGGTGCGGGTCCGGATCGTAGCAATCCACCGCGTAGTCCACAATGCTGTCCAGAGACGTCGCATCGATAAAGTCGATGCCGTATTCATCCGCAAGGCTTCTCGCGGTATTGGCGTGCCGCTGCGAATTGATGATTTGCGGATTCGGCAGATGAATCAACAGCACATCGATCCCCCGGCGCTGGCATTCCTCAATCGATCTGCGCAGATAAGCATAGGAATAGCCGATCTCCTCGGCGTAGTTTTCTTCATCCGTGAGCTCATAGTCCCAGATCGAATGGACGCCCACGAGCGATTCGCCGCCCTTCACATACGAGCGCCGCCTGGAAAAATCCTCCTTCGTCAATTCACGCCAACGGCTGTGGTATTTTCCGAGCGGGAAGAGAAACTCCCATTTCAGCTCGCGGTAAAGGCTGCCTTCCGTATCCTTGAAATCCGGGTCTTCCGGATCGTCGAGCAGATCGTTGATCATCCGCGCTTTGTTGACCGTCAATGGCCAAAAATCCGTCGCCATATGCAGATCAGAGCTGAAACGCGACACTTTGTGCGTATCATTCATGCCGGTTACGGCGATCACAACCAGTTCAGGCTGCGCATAATCCAGCGCATTGATCATCATCCAGTAGGACAATGGCGGCGAGTTGCCGTAGCTGGAAAGATTGTAGCCGGCTATGCCATAGTCCTCCCACATTTCCAGCGGAATCATGGCGTTCATGAGCTTGCTGTCGCCAAAGAACAGCACGTCGTACAGCTGCGGTTCTTCAAGAAATCCCCCCAGCAGATTCCGGCTGTTCTTGCGTTCCAGCAATCCCGAAACCACGGCGATGACGGCCCCAAGCAGCAGCAAAAACGCACAGGATTCAAGTATGCGCAGCAAAGACCTCTTTTTCATGCTTTTTCAATCCGCCTCATCTTCCCGCATGTCGCTCAGAAATTGCCTGAAGTCCCCTCAGGGAGAGACAGGGACATGCTGTGCGTCCATCCATTATAGCAGGTCGGATGCGAAAAATAAACAGTTTATCGCGCAGCGGAGATCAGCCGGCGGCAGATCGGGGATATGCGCGCGCTCATCGCAGCATTTCGGGCAGTTTTATGTTTAAAAAAGGAGCCGCCTCTTTGCAGAGACAGCTCCCGAAAGGGACAGGGGATTACTTCGCGAAGACCTTCTTGAGGTGCACGAAGCGCGGCAGGCCGTCCTCCTTGACCATACCGGTCTCGCCCTGGATGAGCGGCAGGCAGTAGTCGATGAAGCCCTGGGTCACGCCGTTGTGGGCCTCGTTGATCCACTCGAGCGGCACCTTCTTCTCGGTGTTGGCGACCAGGCTCAGGTCGAAGAGCTTCGGCTCGCACTTGTAGCCGTTTTCGTCGCGGGTGCAGGCGAAGCCGACCATCTTGTCGGTCGCGCCGGCGACAGCGGCCTCGACCGCAGTCTTGCCGGACATGAAGGACTCGGCGATGTCGGTGCCGGAGGCGCAGTGCGCGGCGCAGCGCTGCAGCAGGCTCAGCTCGATCGGGCGAACCTTCACGCCCATCTCGGCCTTGATCACGTCGGCCAGACGGGCCGCCAGGCCGCCCAGCTGGGCATGGCCGAAGCCGTCGGTGCCGGAGGTCTTCGCCTCGGAGACGAAGGTGCCGTCCGCATAGTGGACGCCCTCGGAGACGGCGACGATGCAGTTCTTCTTCTCGGCGTAGACGCGCTTGACGTCGGCGACGAACTGATTCATGTCGAAGTCAACCTCCGGCAGGTAGATCAGGTCGGGGCCGTCGTTCTTGACGGAGGCCAGGGCGGCGGCGGCGGTCAGCCAGCCGGCGTGACGGCCCATGCACTCCACGATGGTCACCATGCCCTTGTCATAGACCTGGCTGTCGCGGGAAACCTCCATGAAGGAGGTGGCGATGTACTTCGCGGCGGAGGCGAAGCCCGGACAGTGGTCGGTGCCGGCCAGATCGTTGTCGATGGTCTTGGGCACGCCCATCACGCGGCACTCATAGCCAACGCGGGCCATGTACTTGGAAATCTTGTTGCAGGTATCCATGGAGTCGTTGCCGCCATTGTAGAAGAAGTAGCGGACGTCGTACTTCTTGAAGATCTCCAGAATGCGCTTGTAGTCGGTATCGTCCACATCCGGATCGGCGATCTTGTAGCGGCAGGAGCCCAGCGCGGAGGACGGGGTATGGAGCATGTTCTCCAGCTCCTTGGTATCCTCCTCGTCCATGATCATCAGCTCGTCGTTCAGCACGCCGACGATGCCGTGATGCGCACCGTACACCTTGGTGATGTTCGGGTTCTCCAGGCCGGCCTTGATGACGCCGTACGCGGAGCAGTTGATGACGGCGGACGGGCCGCCGGACTGGCCGACGATCAGCGCGCCGACAAGGGTTTTCTCAGACATGTATGTTCCCTCCAATTCATGATAAACCGGTATAGGCTGGGAATCCTCGGGAATTCCCAAACATGGCTACTATATCATAAAGTGGGTAAAAGTGCAATTATTTTTTGAAAAACGCCAAAAAAGCAGAGAGCGCCCGGCGGCGTTCTCTGCTTTGACTGCGTACTGCTTTTGTCGATCAGGCGTTCCCAAAATGAATGAAAGCGCCAACAGCCACCGAGAGGCTGAAGGTCAGAAAGAGATACGCAGCCACGATGACGAGTGTGGATGCAGCCTTGATAAGCATGGGACGCGCCTCCTATCGTGTGAATCCGCGCGGGATTCATGAATGCGTAACAGATGAATGCTGAGTCGTTTTTTACTAAAAACACTAACTTTAGATAGAAGTATAGGGCACAATTTGAAAATATGCAATAACTTTTCTAAAACTTAATAAAATTGTAATAATAAATAAGATGATATTATTAAAATGCTTATTTTATATTATAAATTATTTAATCAGATTTATATAGAACGCAAAAACTCGTAAAAATTATGAAGCGGAGGCGTCGAAAATATGCTTTTAAACCGCGAATAAATACGGTATAATAGAGGATAAAGGAGAAGCAAACGAAGGAGTGATGGCTTTGAGCGATTACATCATTGAAATGCTGAACATCACCAAGGAGTTTCCGGGGATCATTGCCAACGACAACGTCACGCTGCAGCTCAGGAGGGGCGAAATCCATGCGCTGCTCGGCGAGAACGGCGCGGGCAAATCGACCCTGATGAGCGTGCTCTTTGGCCTGTATCAGGCGGAGAAGGGAGAGATCCGCAAAAACGGCGAGGTCGTGCGCATCAAGGATCCCAACGACGCGAACGCGCTGGGCATCGGCATGGTGCACCAGCACTTCAAGCTGGTCGAGGTGTTTTCCGTGCTGGACAACATCATCCTGGGCGTGGAGCCGGCGACGAAGCATCTGGGCTTTCTGCAGAAGGCGGAGGCGCGCAAAAAGGTGCTGGAGCTCAGCGAGCGCTACGGCCTGAAGGTCGATCCGGACGCGATGGTGGAGGACATCACCGTCGGCATGCAGCAGCGCACCGAGATCCTCAAGATGCTCTACCGCGACAACGAGGTGCTCATTTTCGACGAGCCGACCGCCGTGCTCACCCCGCAGGAGATTGACGAGCTGATGAAGATCATGAAGGGGCTGGCGGCGGAAGGGAAGTCCATCCTGTTCATCACGCACAAGCTCGACGAGATCAAGGCCGTCGCGGACCGCTGCACGGTGCTGCGCAAGGGCCGCTGCGTCGGCACGGTCGACGTGGCGACCACCAGCAAGGAAGAGATGAGCGAGATGATGGTCGGCCGCAAGGTGCAGCTGGTCATGGACAAGGCGCCTCAAAAGCTGGGCGAGAGCATCCTGAGCGTGCAGAACCTCACGGTCAGGAGCAAGCGCCACGGCAAGCCGCTGGTCAACAACGTCTCCTTCAACGTCCGCCGCGGCGAGATCGTGTGCATCGCGGGCATCGACGGCAACGGACAGAGCGAGCTGGTCTACACGCTCACCGGCCTGATGAAGGCCGAGAGCGGCAAGGTGTATCTGGGCGACAGGGACATCTCCCATATGTCCATTCGCGAGCGCAACCTCAGCGGCATGAGCCACATCCCGGAGGACCGCCACAAGCACGGCCTGGTGCTGGATTACTCGCTGGAAAACAACCTGGTGCTCAAGCGCTACTTTGACAAGCAGTTCTCCAGCAGGGGCTTTCTGAAATTCAATGAAATCCGGACGTACGCCGAAAAGCTCATCGAGCAGTACGACGTGCGCAGCGGTCAGGGCCCGGTGACCGTCGCGCGCAGCATGTCCGGCGGCAACCAGCAGAAGGCGATCATCGCCCGGGAGATCGACCTGGGCAACGACCTGCTCATCGCCGTGCAGCCCACGCGCGGCCTGGACGTCGGCGCGATCGAGTACATCCGCAAGGAGCTGCTGCGCCAGCGCGACAGCGGCAAGGCCGTCCTGCTCGTCTCTCTGGAGCTGGACGAGGTGCTCGAGGTGCCGGACCGCATCCTGGTCATGTACGAGGGTGAGATCGTCGGCGAGCTCGACCCGCGCCATACCACCGCCAAGGAGCTGGGCCTGTACATGGCCGGCGCGCAGCGCAAGGGATAAGGAGGAAGCAACATGGACAACAAGAAAACCTCTCTTGGCGGCCGCCTCGCTTCCTCGGAAGCGTTCCTTTCGGTTGCCGCGTCGCTCATCTGCATCGTCATCGGCTTGCTGCTGGGCGTGATCGTCCTGGCGATCATCAATGCGGAGCATGCCATCGGCGACGGCCTGCTGGTCATCCTGCAAAGCGGCATCAAGAGTCCGCGCAACATGGGCACGGTGCTGGCCAATGCCGCGCCGCTCATCATGACGGGCCTCTCCGTCGGCTTCGCATTTAAAACCGGCCTGTTCAACATCGGCGCGGCGGGCCAGTACACGCTGGGCGCGTTCGGCGCGCTGTACTGCGCCATCGTGCTGCAGCTGCCCTGGTATCTGTGCCTGCTGGCCGCGATGGTGCTGGGCGCGATCTGGGGCGCGATTCCGGGCTTCTTCAAGGCCTACATGAACATCAACGAGGTCATCACCTCGATCATGTTCAACTGGATCGGCCTGTACATGGTCAACGACATCATGTACGGCAAGGGACAGAGCCCCATGTACGACCTGGCCACGACCAAGACGTACAGCCTGCGCAAGGTGGCTCAGGATGCGATGATTCCCAGCTGCGGCATGAGCGATCACTTCGGCAAGCTGCAGTCGGTCACCATCGCGATCTTCATCGCGATTCTCTTCGCGGTCATCGTCTACGTCGTGCTGAACAAGACGACCTTCGGCTATGAGCTCAAGGCCTGCGGCTTCAACAAGAACGCCGCGCAGTACGCCGGCATCAACGACAAGCGCAACATCATCCTGTCCATGACCATTGCGGGCGCGCTGGCGGGCGTGGGCGCGGGTCTGTACTATCTCTCGACCGTGGCGGAGTGGAACCCGCAGGTGTCCACCGCGCTGCCGGCCATCGGCTTCAACGGCATCAGCGCCGCGCTGCTGGCCTGCTCCAACCCGATCGGCACGATCTTCTCCTCGCTGTTCATCTCCTATATCACGGTCGGCGGCACGAAGCTCTCCACGCAGTATTACACCAAGGAGATCGCCGACGTCATCACCGCGCTGATCATCTATCTGTGCGCGTTCTCCATGCTCTTCAGGAGCAAGATCCGCGCGCTGCTCGCCGGCAAGACGCGCCGCACCGGCCTGGGGAAGGGAGGGAACGACTGATGTTCCTGCTGCTGAAATACACGCTGCTGTATACGGTTGTTCTGATGATGGTTGCGCTGGGCGGCATGTTCTCCGAGCGCAGCGGCATCATCAACATCGCCCTGGAGGGCATCATGGTCATCGGCGGACTGATCGGCGTCATCGCCATCCAGCTCATGCCTGCCGGCTCGAGCGCGGCGGCGATCGTCATCTGCTCGGTGCTCGCCGCGGCGGTCGCTGGCATGCTCTACGCGGCGCTGCTGGCGTTTGCATCGATCAATCTGGGCGCGGATCAGACCATCGGCGGCACGGCGCTCAACATGCTGGCGACCGCGCTGGCCATGGTCATCGCCAAGGGCTTCAACGGCTCCGCGAGCGCGAAGCTGGAGTACAGTAACCGCCCGTTTGTCTACGAGATCGGCCCGCTGACGGTGAATGTCTTCCTGTTCATCGGCATCGTGATCCTGATTCTCTCCTACATCGTGCTCTACAAGACGCGTCTGGGCCTGCGCCTGCGCGCGTGTGGCGAGCATCCGCAGGCGGCCGACAGCGTCGGCATCAACGTCTACAAGATGCGCTACATCGGCGTGCTGATCTCCGGCGCGCTGGGCGGCATCGGCGGCATGGCGTACATCATCCCGTCGGTGTCCAGCTGGAACTTTGAGGTCGGCGTGTCCGGCGCGGGCTTCCTGGCCCTGGCGGTCATGATCTTCGGCCAGTGGAAGCCGTTCCGCATCTGCTTCGCGGCAGTGTTCTTTGCGCTGTTCAAGTCCCTGGCGAACATCGCCAGCTCCATCCCGGCGATGGCGGCGCTCGGCTGGACGCAGAACATGTACAACATGATCCCGTTCATCGCCTCGATGATCATCCTCGCGTTCACCAGCAAGAAGTCCCGCGCCCCCAAGGCGGAGGGCATCCCCTACGACAAGGGCTCCAGATAAAAGACAAGGACGCCCGGAAGCGATTCCGGGCGTCTTTTGATGAAGCAAAAAGAAAGTGGGCTGTTGATCACAGTCCACTTTTTGCATACGGATGCGTTGGGCTGCCGCCCAAACCTGCCTGAGGGATTTCATCCCTCAGACTCCCTTCTTTGCTTCGCGCACTTTAAAGCGGCCAAAGCGAAGATTGTATTAGTATTCTTTGTTCTCGTAGCGGCGGCACCAGGTGTACTTGGAGACGGCGCTGCGCTGCGCCGTGATGCCGCTGAGGATCGATTGGATGTAGCTGGGCAGGAACTCGTCGTACTTGACCTCCAGAATCTCCACCGGGTCGTCGAAGACCGGATAGGTGGGCAGATCCCGGTTGAACATGTCGCTGGAGAACAGGCCCGTGCGCAGCTGCTTGTCAAACGTCACGCGGACCTCCTCGGCGTTGTGGATGTACGCCTCGCGCACATAGTCCACGATGACCGCCGGACGCAGCAGACGGGTCTTCATCTCGCGGTACACGTCGTGGAAGAGCGGATGGCGCATGCGCTGCAGGCCCTCCGGATCGCCCGCGATGAGCTGATCGGCCAGCTCGCGGGGGATGGTGACGGACTGCTTGGAGATCAGGTCGCCGTACTTGCTCTTGCATTCCAGCTTGATGACCCTGTCCGAGAAGTTGTAAATACGGATGCGGTACTTCTTGCGGTTGCCCACGCCCGCGATCTTCTCCTCCAGCGCGTCGTCGTTGATCGTGTCGAAGTACAGCGAGCGGATGTGGTACTCGTTGTGCTCGTTGCCGTTGGGATCCAGCTGCATCACCGGGGTGAGTATGCCGCGCAGGACGGTCATTTCGGCCGGGGTGATGAAATACTTGAGCTCATGCCGCAGCGGGATGTTGCGTGTGATCATAGGGCGCTCCCTTTCTTTTCGGATTTTCGCTCAACGAGCTTCGGAGGGCCCTCTGCCCGAACGAAGCGGGTTCAGAGAGGCGCGAAGCGAAGAGGAAAAGGGCACTGCCCTTAGTTGCCCGCTTCAGACTGGCAGGCGATCAGGGTCGCATTGTGCACGCCCTGTGTGTCCAGCAGCTTGTTGACGATGTCAAAGCGCTCGCGCAGCTGCACCTCGACGGTCAGCTCCACGCCGCCCGGGGTCACGGTCTTACTGCGCAGACGCTGCACCTTGATGCGGCGGATGAAGCTCATCACGTCCTCCTCAGCCTCGGCGTCATAGTGCGCCACAAGCAGGAAGGTGTTCGGAGAGCGCAGGCGGAAGAACGCCATGGCCAGCATCGCAATGGAGATGCCCGCAACGACGACCAGCGCGATGGTGTAGAGCTCGGCACCCAGCAGGATGCCCATAGTCAGGGACCAGAACATGTACGCGGTGTCCAGCGGATCCTTGACCGCGGTGCGGAAGCGGACGATGGACAGCGCGCCGACCATGCCCATGGACAGGGCGATGTTGGACTTGATGCACATGACGACCGGGGTGGTGATCATACACAGCATGATCAGCGTGGTCGCAAAGGACGGGGAATAGAGCACGCCGCGGAAGGCCTTGCGATAGACCAGGGCGATGATCAGGCCGACCACGAAGCCCATGGCGAGCGCCAGCACCATCTTCATGGGCGTGAGGCTGGCCATCTGCTGGGAAAACCACTCGTTGACGCTCGCGTCGTTGATGATCTTGTTCATGATTGTGAAACCTCCTGAAAATTGTATTTATTTGTATTCATCAGGGATGACGGGACAGGGGCCGAAGCGCGCGGTCATCTCCGCGTCGCTCAGGCCAAAGTAGGACTGGATATCCAGCCAGATGAAATGGGGACGGCGGTTCATGACGCGGATGGCGCGTTCACAGCGGGTGACCCAGTAGTTGTAGCCGCCCTCCGCGTTTTTGGGCTGGTCAAAGCTCACCTGCGTGGGCATCTCGGCCGCCCAGCGCTGGTTGTGCATCTGCATTTCGGGCTTGATCTCAAGGATCATCTCGTTGAACAGGGAGACCATGTTTTCCGTCGTCAGAACCGTGTTGAACAGCTCCGCATAGCGGGTGAGGAACTTTTCGCGGTACTGCGGCACCTCGACCAGCTTGCGCAGGAACAGGTTTGCCTTGATCTTCTGATCGCCTGCGCCGTTCGGGTTCATATAGTAGGTGACGCCGCCGGTCGCGTATTCCACGCCGTTCTTCTTGGAGCTGGAATTGAACAGGCCCCAGTCCAGATCGTAGAACAGGTAGCGCCACTTGCCGTCGCCGCTCCTGGTGTTGCGGTAGTAGCGGATGTTGCCCGGGTCCGTGTTGCCGAAGAACGACTCGAAGATGTAGTAGTCGAACATGTTGTCGATGTCGAAATTGGCCTCAACCTCGGCCAGCAGCGCGGCGTCCGTCGCCAAGTTGCCATCCTTGACCTTCTCGTAGAGCTTGACATAGTCCTTGCTGCTGCCCTGTACGATCTGCGAGGAGGAGAGGCCGCTCGATTCGAGCATGTCGACGTCGTTCGGATTGGCCCAGCCCTCGTGCTGCGCGGCCATCTTTACGCCGGCGCGCTCGCGCATGTTGTAATGGCCCCAGTATTCGCCGTTGATGTAGACGATGACGGGCTTCCATGCCTGGTTGGCCACGCTGGAGCCGGCCTGATCGACCAGCTTCGCCTGCATGCCGTCCAGCACGCGGGTGAACTTGCCGTCCTGGCCGCCGTTGCGCAGCACGAAGCTGGCGTAGGATTCGTAGGGGCGATCCTCAAAGAGCGCGTAGTCAAAGCTGCTCTTGCCGTACTGGCCGTCCGCCTTGATGTACAGGCTCTTCTGCGGCATGTCCAGCGAGTACTGGCCCATGACGCGGAACGTCATGCCCTGGCTGATTTGCTGTGTGCCGGTGCCGTCGTAGTATTCCACCCAGCCGCCAAACCAGTTTTTCTGGCCGTAGGTCGCGTATTTGAACCATGGCGTGGGCTGGTTGATGTCCACATTCGGGCCGTAGGCGAACATGCCCGTCTCCTCGTTCCACAGGTTGTCCGGATCGGTCGTGATGCAGATGACGGGCATCGTGTGATAGACGGAGATGAGGTAGGTCTGGGAGACGATCTGCGAGGGCTCCACGCCATCGCGGAACGCGCGGGCGCGCACGACGGTGTTGGCGCGGATCTCGATGGGGCCGGTATAGAGCGTGGAGGATTCCGTCGGGTCCGTGCCGTCGAGCGTGTAGCGCACCTGGGAGTTCGCCGGGACGGAGATCGTCAGCGCGCCGTCGCCCTCAAGCGGACGCTCGTACAGGCCGCCGGCGGTGTTGAACGCGGGCTTTTCTGCAAAGCCTGTGAAGCCGCCGCTGTTCTGCTCGCCCGGGGTGGGCGAGGAGTAGTAGAACAATCCCGCCTGGCCGAGCGTGCGGCCGAAGGAGATATCGTCGTAGAGCTGGGGGATGACCACCTTGTCCAGGATCTCGCCGGAAGGGGTGGAGAGGCAGACGGTCTCTCCCTCCTTGGCAAGGTTGTAGTTCGTAAAATAATAAACGCCGTCCTTGGTCGTCTGCGTGGTGTCGCAGTAGATGACCAGATAGCTGTTGTTTTCTAGCGTGATGTCAGGGAACTGCCATTTGCGTGGCTTTTTGATGTTGTCGGACAGGCCGTAACCCTTGAGGTTGACGGCCTGTCCGCTCATGTTGTAGATCTCGATGTAGTCGTAGGGGTTTTTGACGTTGGGTCCGACGACGCTTTTGTTGCCGGTCATGACTTCCGTGATATACAGGCCGGAGGTGTTGGCCAGGCACAGACTCGTGTCCATGGCCACCTCGCCCGCGCGCGTGTTGGGCAGGCCCGGCGTCGGCTGGGTGAAGCGCTTGAAGCCGCTCACGCCCTCCTCGTCGCGGCCCCAGGAGGTATCCGCCTCGAGCAGGTCGTAGGTGACCAGATCGACCATGCGGCCCTGAATGTCCGAGAGGATGACGGTCTCGCCGTTGGAGCGCAGCTTGAAGCCGGCGTGCGGCCAGCCGGTGCTGTCCGGCCCCTTGTCCTTGCCCGAGGCGAAGACGACGTAGTATCCGCCGGGCTCAATGACCGCGCCCTGCGGGAAGCGCCACTTGACCAGGGAATCCGGATCGTCGCTCAGCGCGTAATTCGACAGGTCGATCGCCTTGCCGGAGGTGTTGTGCAGCTCGATCCAGTCGGGATAATCGCCGTCGCCGTCCTTCAGCGTGGTGATGGAGGAGGCGCAGATCTCGTTGATGACCAGCGTGCCTGCGGTTAACAGCGTGGATGCGCGGAACTCCGCGTAGCCCTCCTGCGTGTTGTCGTAGCCGGGGGTGTACTGCTCGGTGATGATGTACTCGTTTCCGCCGATGAGGCAGTAGCTCATGTTGCGGTCCATCGCCGGAATGGCAAGCTCCTCAAAGGCGATGCCGTCGCTGCCGAAGAGGAAGAGTGTGTCGCCGGAGGAGGAGAGCTTGAACTTGGCGTGCAGCGTTTGCCCGGCGGTGTTCTTGTTCTCGTCCGAGGCGAATACGATGATGTGTTCGCCGGGCGCCAGGGTGATGTCCGGGAAGATGAACGTGATCTTGTCCGCGCGGTCAGACAGGCCGTAGCCCTTGAGCGCGATGTCGCTTTCGCCGGTGTTGGTCAGTTCCACCCAGTCCGGGAAGGCGCCGGTCTCGTCCGGGAACGCCGTGCGGTTGGAGGACATGACCTCCGAGATGCGCAGGTGCCGGTCGCCGGTGGAGACGTCTGCGGCGGGTACCTCGGTGCCGGAGAGGTTGGCCGCTGGCGTCAGCTTCAGCCCGGGCGCGAAAATGATCAGCACGATCACCAGGACGATCATTCCGATGAGGAACGGCAGCGTTCCCTTGCGCGGCTTTGCGCGCCGCAGCACGCGGCGCTTTTTCCTTGGCGAGCTGGAATGGATAATCCGTTTGGAACGCATGGATGACTTCCTTTCAAAATTCGACAAAATTGCCGGACTCATTATAGCATAAAAAAGCGGGCAGGGAAAGAGAAAGAAAAACTTTCTAGACCGGTTTGCGTGCGTTTTTTCCTTTTTGCATATACTATCGGCAGAATGGATGGAAGGAAAGGGGAGAAGGCATGCGCCTTGGCGTGGTGATGACGGGCACGGGCGCGCATGCGGCGGCGTGCGTGGGCGTGATGAAGGAGCTTGGGCTGCGGGGAATCGCGCCGTACGCGGTGTGCGGAATGGGCATGGGCGCATGGCCGGCGGCGCTGTTTGCCGCGGGGCTTGACGTGCAGGACATGGAAAAGGCGCTCCATCAGGCTGCCGGCATGGGCAGAAAGATGATTGCGCCTACGGCGTATGAGCGGCTGGGGAGACGGACGATGCCCACCGGCGTGCGGCTGAATCACCTGCTCGGCGTGCAGACGGGGCAGCGGGTGCTCTCGCTGTGTCCGGGCGCGGCGCTGTTTCCCTGCCGGATGGCCAGAAACGGCCAGCGCGTGCTGTTTTCCACCCGCGCGTTCATGCAGGAGGCCAGCGCCATGCTGGCGATGCAGGCGTCCGTGGGCTTTGCCGCGCGGGCCTGTCTGGCGGCGCCGCCCTTTCTGGCGCCGGTGCAGTTCATGGGCTCGCCGCTGCTGAGCGAGACGGACGCAGCCTTCTGCGCGCGCCAGCTCCTGCTGCTGGGCGCGCACCGTGTGCTGATCATCGCGCCGTTTCCCTCGCCCAGGCGCGTGCCGGACGCGCTGGATCTGACGGGCACGGCGCTGCGCCTGGCGGGCGAGCAGCCGCTGGGGGAGGAAACCGGCGTTCTGCGGGTCATCATGCCCGAGAGCGCCGGGGCGCTGTCCCTTGAGCAGCTTGAGGCGTGCAGCGAAGCGGGCAGGCGCGCGGCCGAGCAGGAGCTTGACAGCGTATTTGGCCAGATGGGCATGGCGTTTTGCCGGGTGCTGCCCTTCCGGGGGCAGACGATGTGAGCGTCATGCGCCGCCGACGGTCGTCTGCGCCGTGGCCTTCAGGCGGGCCGCGCCGACGCGCGTCTCCGCGGCGATGGTGTATTCGCCGGGCGGAACAGCCTCGCCGTCCGCGCCGCGGCCGTCCCAGTAGAGGTGGGTGACGCCGTCGGCGGAGGGGCGGGTGAGCTGGCTGGAGAGCAGGCGCCGGACGAGCACGCCCTCCGCGTCGAACACGGAGACCGTCAGCTCGGCCGGAACGGCGAGCGCCACGTCGATGGGCAGCTCCTCCAGGCCCGGGCGGCGCAGATCGCTGCGGCACCGGAGACGAAGCTCCGTCTCCCCGAGCTGCGGCTGTACGGCAATGAGCCGCTCGGAGCACAGCAGCACCTGATCACCCACGATGGAGAAGACCTGAAGCATCAGATAGCCGCCCTCCTCGGGCATCAGGCCGCTCAGCGACAGCGTGCGCTGCTTGCGGCCGGGGCTCAGCGCGCCGCTGCCGTCATCCCCGTTGTCCAAGAACGTGTGGGCGCTGTTCCAGTCCCAGGAGCCGTCCGCATAGTCTACCAGCCGGTACTGCACGCTGGCGGCGTCCCGGGTGACGGTGAAGGAGAAGTCGAGCGACGGGCTGTCTGCGGTGAGCAGCGACGTGCCATAAGAGAAGCCCGTCAGCGGGCGGGAGAGCATTGCGCCCTTCGCCACGGGCAGCAGGAGGCTGTCCGCACGGGTGGAGAGCATCTGGCTGGAGGAGGAGGGCACAGCGACGCTGAGATAACGGTGCAGCTCCGAGAGCGTGACGAGGCCGTCGCCGCTCAGATCCGCCTCGGGCGCGCCGTACAGGCCCAGGCCGCTGGAGAGCGCGGAGGCGAAATAGGACACCGCGCCGGTGGAAAGGCCCTCGCTGTCGTAATACCAGCTGGACTCGCTGCCGCTGGCCGAGGTGAGCACGTGCACGCTGGAATCGGCCAGGAAGGGCGAGAAGAACGCCGACTCCGTGTTCCGGCTGCCGGGCAGGCGGCCATGCTGGGGCATGCCGCGGCCGATGAGCGCACCGGAGTAGCAGGCGTCCACGATGAGCAGCTTTTCGCCCTGGATATCCCTGACGAGGTCGTACAGATCCTGCGCGCCCAGCGGCGTTTCCGTCTGGCCGTCGCCCAGGAGCAGATAGACCTGTCCGTCATCCGCGGAGGAGAGGATGCCGTGCGTGCACAGGTAGAGGATGGAAAGGTCGCCCTCGACGGCCTCGTCAAAGGCGTCATGAAGCGCCGCGCTGAGGGCCTCCTGCGTGCCGATGGTGCCATCCTCGATGGAAAGGCTGCCCAGGCCCACGCCCGCGCTGAGGAATGCGGAGCCGATCATGTGCAGGTTGCCGGAGATCGCCGCGCCCAGGTCTATCTGGGAGACGAAGTCCGAGCAGGCAACCAGCAGCGCGCGCGTATCCGCCAGCGCCGGGAATGACAGGGAGAGCAGCAGAAGCATCGACGCGGCAAGCGCGCGGATTTTTTTCATGCGTCTTCCTCCCTTCTTTTGTGCCTTTCATGAGGCTCTATTGTTATAGACGGCGCAGACGGCAAAAGATTTCACATCTTCAGGAATTTTTTCGATGATAGGAAATGGCGAGAAGAATCGTGCAGCGAGCACCGAATGATTTTATGGAGTCAAGCTGTTCGGAAGTGGAAGCGGGCACGGCCCGCTTTCGCGGCAAGTCCATTGTAGCGGATTGCGCGCGCGGACGCAAGAGCGTGGGAGGCATTCCCAGAACTGTGTGCAGCGGGTCAGTGCGATCATTTTACACGGCAAAGGTGAAGACAAGGTGAAAAGAGCGTGAAGCAACGCCCAAAAACAAAAGAGAGCGCGAGGCTCTCTTTTGCCATATGACTGGATTAGTACATGCCGCCCATGCCCGGATCAGCCGGGGCCGGCGCCGGATTCTTCTCCGGGATGTCGGCCACGAGGGACTCGGTGGTCAGCACGGTCGCCGCGACGGACGCCGCGTTCTGCAGCGCGCTGCGGGTGACCTTGGTCGGATCGATGATGCCGGACTCGACCATGTCGACATACTTGTCGTTGTACGCATCGTAGCCGAAGGACGGCTTCTTAGTGCGCTTGATCTTCTCCACGACGACGGAGCCTTCGACGCCGGCGTTCTCGGCGATCTGGCGAACCGGCTCCTCCAGCGCGCGCAGCACGATCTGCACGCCGGTCCTCGCGTCGCCGGTGAACTTGGTCAGCAGGGCCTGCACGTTCGGGATCACGGAGAGCAGGGCAGTGCCGCCGCCCGGGACGATGCCCTCTTCCACAGCGGCGCGGGTCGCGGCCAGCGCGTCCTCGATGCGCAGCTTGCGCTCCTTCATCTCGATCTCGGTGGCAGCGCCGACCTGGATGACGGCCACGCCGCCGGCCAGCTTCGCCAGACGCTCCTGAAGCTTCTCGCGGTCATAGTCAGAGGTGGTCTCGCCGATCTGCGCGCGGATGGACGCGACGCGGGCAGCGATCTCCTGCGGGTTGCCGGCGCCCTCGACGATGACGGTGTTGTCCTTGTCGACCTTGACCTGACGGGCGGAGCCCAGCATATCCATCGTCGCGGTCTTGAGCTCGTAGCCCAGCTCCTCGGTGATGACCTGGCCGCCGGTCAGGATCGCGATGTCCTGCAGCATGGCCTTGCGGCGGTCGCCGAAGCCGGGCGCCTTGACGGCGACGCAGGTGAAGGTGCCGCGCAGCTTGTTGAGCACCAGAGTGGCCAGCGCTTCGCCCTCGACCTCCTCGGCGATGATGAGCAGCTTGCGGCCGGCCTGCACGACCTGCTCCAGCAGCGGAAGGATCTCCTGGATGTTGGAAATCTTCTTGTCGGTGATGAGGATGTACGGGTTGTCGAGCACGGCCTCCATTTTGTCGGTGTCGGTCGCCATGTAGGCGGAGACATAGCCGCGGTCAAACTGCATGCCCTCGACCAGAGACAGGTTGGTCTGCATGGTCTTGCTCTCCTCGACGGTGATGACG
>JAGBDL010000179.1 GCA_017937505.1 Clostridia bacterium
GACATTTCCCCCTGATAGGGGGAATCGGCCCCTGGGAGGGGAGCCTTGGGGGGCACCTCTTGGCGTTTTTGTTCTTTTGTGGTATAATCACCTCAAAATCATCAGCACAAGAGGTTTTTTATGGCTGCACAGGGATCACATCAGACGGAAAAGCGCCTTTGCGTGGGTCTGCTCGCGCATGTGGACGCGGGCAAGACGACGCTGTCGGAGGCCATGCTCTATCAGGCGGGCGTCATCCGCGCCTTCGGGCGCGTCGACCACGGGGATACGTTTCTCGATACCGACGCGCAGGAGCGCAGCCGCGGCATCACGATCTTTTCCAAGCAGGCCGTCCTGCCCCTGCCGGGCTGCACGCTGACGCTGCTCGATACCCCCGGCCACGTCGATTTTTCCGCCGAGATGGAGCGGACGCTGCAGGTGCTCGACTGCGCCGTGCTGGTCGTGAGCGGCACGGCGGGCGTGCAGGGGCATACCGCGACGCTCTGGCAGCTGCTGCGGCGCTATCAGGTGCCGGCGGTCGTGTTCGTCAACAAGATGGACATCGGCACGGCCGACCATGACGCCCTTTTGCAGAGCCTCCGGCAGGAGCTCGACGAACGCTGCATCGACTTTTCGCAGCCGCAATCGCAGTTTCAGGAAGAACTGTCCCTCTGTGACGATGCGCTGCTCGACGAATATCTCGCCTCCGGCAGGGTCTCGGACGCGCAGATCGCGTCCGCCGTCTCGCACCGGAAGGTGTTTCCGTGCTTCTTCGGCTCCGCCCTGAAGCAGGAGGGCGTGGACGCGCTGCTGGACGCGCTGGGCCGCTTCGTGCAGGCGCCTGCATACGGAAAGGACTTCGGCGCGCGCGTCTATAAGATCGCGCGGGACGAAAAGGGCGCGCGGCTGACCTTCCTGAAGGTCACGGGCGGCACGCTTGGTGTCAAGCAGCTGCTCGCGGGCGAGGACTGGCAGGAGAAGGCCGACCAGCTCCGCCTGTATTCCGGCAGCAAATTTACGCTCCTGCAGCAGGCCCCGGCCGGGACGGTCTGCGCCGTGACCGGCCTGACGAAGACGATGCCCGGCATGACCCTCGGCCATGAGACGGCGGCGCAGGCCCCGGCCCTGCAGCCGGTTTTGGAATACCGCCTGCTTCTGACCGACGGGACCGACGCCGCGCAGGCCTACGGCCAGCTGCGCGTGCTGGAAGAGGAGGATCCCGCGCTGCATCTGGTCTGGAACGCGCTGCTGCGCGAGATCCGCGTGCAGCTGATGGGCCCGGTGCAGATGGAGATCCTGCAGAAGCTGATCAAACAGCGCTTCGGGCTGGAGGTCGCCTTCGACGAGGGCAATATCGTCTATCTCGAGACCATCGCCGCCCCGGTCGAGGGCGTGGGGCATTATGAGCCGCTGCGGCACTACGCCGAGGTCCACCTGCTGATGGAGCCGGCGGAGCCCGGCTCCGGCCTGCAGTTCGACACGATGTGCCCGACCGACACACTTGCCCTGCACTGGCAGCGGCTGATCCTCGGGCATCTGGCCGAGAAGGTCCACCGCGGTGTGCTGACCGGCGCGCCGGTCACGGACATCCGCTTCACGCTCGTCTCCGGCCGGGCGCACCAGAAGCATACCGAGGGCGGCGATTTCCGCCAGGCGACCTACCGCGCGGTGCGGCAGGGGCTGATGAAGGCAAAGTCGGTGCTGCTCGAGCCGTGGTATGCGTTCCGGCTGGAGCTTCCAGCCGAATGCGTCGGCCGGGCGATCACCGACATCCAGCGGATGCAGGGAGAC
>JAGBDL010000017.1 GCA_017937505.1 Clostridia bacterium
CCAATTGCTGATGAGTTCTTCGCCGTCGGTATTGCTACCACATCGTTTTTCAAGGTTCTGTCAAGGATGGCGTCTTTAGACACTTAACTTTCGTGTCCGATTTTTCGTGTCCGCGTGTCCAGTTTTTGTTGACTAGTGCATATCCTTTGCAGCATAATACTTACAGATATCCGCAGATGCATCCTGAGAGCCATCGTCAATTAAGAGAAGCTCATAATTCTCTAATATCTGCACAAGAATGGATTGTACACACGCATGCAATGTCTTCTCTGCGTTATACACCGGTACAATAACCGACAGAAATACGCCATTTGGGGCAGACGTCTGCCTAGTATCCATCATTTTCCTCCTTCTGCTCTCCCTTTTGCCAAATGGGATATATGCTTTTTTCGTATCTTTTGATATATTTCATCCGGATAATTATATCATAGTCGGACCCTGTTTTCTATATCCAATTGTGCCATTCAGGCTATGCTAATTACCCCAAACAAAGAATCAGCCCATGCTTCCATCCCGAAAGCATGGGCTGATCTTATTTTTCTCTCCTTTTGATCTCCGCGCAGAACGCCTGATCGGCCGGGCAAAAGTCGTAATCGTCGATTTCCTCCGGCGCGATCCAGCGGATATCGCTGTGCTCGAGCCTTTGCACCTCGCCCGAGGCGATCTCGCTTTCATATAGCGTCAGGTGCACCGTGAGATCGGGATACGCGTGCGTCACGTCCATGAACGCGCCTAGCACGCGGATGTGAACGCCCAGCTCCTCGCGGCACTCGCGCACGAGGGCCTCAGGGCCGCTCTCGCCCGGCTCGATCTTGCCGCCGGGGAACTCCCACAGCAGCGCGCGCGCCTTGTGCGGCGGCCGCTGGCAGGCCAGGAAGCGGCCATTTTGCCAGATGAGCGCCGCTACCACCTCAATCGTCCTTGCCATCCGCCTTCGCCGCCTCAGCCGCAAGCTCGGCCCTGATCTCTGCACGCAGCTTTTCCTTGAGCGCCTTCTTTTCCTTGTCTTCCTCGGCAATCTTCTCGGCGGCGGCCCAGTTCATGCGGCCGTAGCGCTTGGCCAGCGCGGCCAGCTCGCTGCACAGCTCGTCCGTCAGCTGGTCGGCGCGCACGCGCCAGCGCCAGTTCTTGCCGACGGTGGACGGCTGATTCATGCGGCAGCTGTTGTCCAGGCCCATGTAGTCCTGAATCGGGATGATGCACATGTTGGCGCTGCTCATCATCGCCACGCTGATGAACGGGCGGTGAATCTCCTCGGCGGGCGTGTACGGATCGCAGAGGTACTCGCGCGCCATTTTGCGCTCCTCCTCCTTGATGCCCGCAAACCAACCGACAATCGTCTCGTTGTCGTGCGTGCCGGTGTAGACGACGCAGTTCTGCGGATAGTTGTGCGGCAGGTAGTCGTTCGCCGCGCCGGTGTCGCGCGAATCGAACGCAAACTCCAGCACCTTCATGTTCGGATAGCCGGTGTCCTTCACCAACTTGCGCACGGAGTCGGTCATGTAGCCCAGATCCTCCGCGATGACCGGCTTGTCGCCCAGGCACTCCTTGATGCGGTTAAACAGTGCCAGGCCTGGGCCCTTCTCCCAATGGCCGTCGTGCGCGGTCTTCGCGCCGTAGGGGATGGAGAAATACTCGTCAAAGCCGCGGAAGTGGTCGATGCGCACCACATCGTAGAGCTGGAAGCTGTGCCACATGCGGGTGACCCACCAGGAGTAGTTCGTCCTCTGGTGATAGTCCCAGTCATAGAGCGGATTGCCCCAGACCTGGCCGTCCGCCGCGAAGCCGTCCGGCGGGCAGCCCGCAATCGCCTTGGGCACGTTGTTTTCGTCGAGCTGGAACAGCTCCGGATGCGACCACACGTCCGCGCCGTCCGGCGAGACGTAGATCGGGATGTCGCCGACGATCTGGATGCCCCGGCTGTTCGCGTAGGCCTTGAGCTTCTTCCACTGCTTGTCGAACTGGAACTGCATATACATGTGGAACTCGATGTCAAAGTACAGCTCGCGGCGGTAGTAGTCCAGCGCGTAGCCCCAGCGCAGGCGGATGTCCTGCGGCCACTCGGTCCAGATCACGCCGCCGAAGAACTCGTGCACCGCCATGAACAGCGCGTAGTCGTTCAGCCACCAGTGGTTCTCGCTCACGAACCGCTGGTATTCCGGGTTATGGCTGATGTCGCTGCGCTCGTACGCCTTGCGCAGGAGCCCAAAGCGGTGCTCATGGAGCGCGGCATAGTTAACATCGGAGGGATTGCTGCCAAAGTCGACCGCGTCGATCTCCTCCTGCGTGAGCACGCCCTCCTCCACCAGCGCCTCCAGGCTGATGAAGTACGGATTGCCGGCGAACGCGGAGAACGCCTGGTACGGCGAGTCGCTCGACGCGCCATAGCTGGTCGCGCCCAGCGGCAGAATCTGCCAGTAGGTCTGGCCGGCGCGGGCCAGCCAGTCCACAAAGTCATACGCCTCCTGAGAGAAGCAGCCGATGCCGTATTTGGAGGGCAGGCTGGTCACGGAAAGCAGAACGCCAGCGGAACGTTTCATATGCAAATCTCCTTTTTCGCCGCTCCTGTCGCACGCAGCGGCGGAATCCTTGGATTTCAGACGGCTCTTTTCTTCGGAAACGTTTCCAAACGTCCCCTTCAAAAACGCCGCATGCGGCGCTTCTGAATGTGAACCCTCTGACATCGGTTCTTTGTCTACGATCAATATAGTACATTTTCCGGCATTTTTCAAGGGGGTTTTTGAACTTCCGGGAAAACCCTGTCACAGCAGGCCGAAAACCGTCATCGAAACCGACGCGAGCACGGTCTTTCCCTCGGCCGCTTTGGGCCTTTCCCACAGGAAGCTGTTCTCCCCGTCGCACAGCACTGCCCAGCGGCCCTGCGGCAGCGAGAGCGCACAGGGCTCGCCGTCCGTGTTGAGCGCCAGCAGGATCTGCGCCCATCGGCTGTCCGCGCCGCCGTTGCTAAGCCGTACCGCCGCCGCGCGCGGCATGATTTCGGTCAGCTCCAGCAGCCGCTCTCCCGCGTGCTCACCCTTGTCGCACAGGCACGGGAGCTGTTTGCGCAGCGCGATCAGCCCGCGGTAGTACGCCGCCAGATCGCGGAAGCGCACCGTGCGCCGCCAGTCGAGCCGGTTGACGCGCAGCGCGGCGTTGTAGCTGTTGCGCATGCCCAGCTTGGTGCGGGCAAAGTCCTCGCCGGAGAGCATGAACAGCCGCCCCTGGCAGCAGAGGGTGATCGCTGCGGCCAGCCTGTTCGCGCGCACGATCTCCTCCTGACGGGGCGCGAAATGCCGCCCGTCGCCCAGCGCATACACCAGCTTGTCCCAGAGCGTCCAGTCGTCGTGCGAGGAGACGTAGTTGATCGTCTGCGAGGGCGCCCGGAAGGGCAGGCCCTGCCCCGCCCAGCCACGCACGCAGCAGGCCAGCCACGCCGCATTGAAATCGCCGAAGCTGGCAAAACCCCTGCTCCGGGGATCGTGCAGCCCGCCCTTGACCGCGTCGCGCGTGTCGTCGCAGAACGCGCCGATCTGCGCGTCCAGCAGATGCATGTTGCCCTTGTGGCACAGCGGCGTGCCGGGGCGCTCGGCGCTGGGGCCGCCGCTCCACGGCTCGCCGAAGACCAGCTTTTCGCCCTCGCCGCAGCGCTCGTCGAGCGCCCGGCGGATGCGGTTCATCAGCGGCGCGTCCAGCAGGCCCATCAGGTCGAACCGGAAGCCGTCGATGTGGTATTCCTCCGCCCAGTAGAGCACGGAATCGAGGATGTACCGGGCGCACATGCTGCGCTCGCTGGCCAGCTCGCTGCCGCAGCCGGAGCCGTTTGACGCGCTGCCATCCCCGTTCTGGCGGTAGTAGTACCACGGGACGGCGCCGAAGAGGCACGAGCCCTCCAGCCGCTGCGTGTGGTTGTAGACCACGTCCATGATGACGCGCAGGCCGCTCTGGTGCAGGGCCTGCACGGCCTCCTTGAGCTCGCGGATGCGCACCTCGCCATGGTACGGATCGGTTGAATACGAGCCCTCCGGCACGCTGTGGTTCACCGGATCATAGCCCCAGTTGAACGCCTCAGGGCTGCCGCCCTCGTTAACGGAGCCGAAGTCCTGCACCGGCATCAGTTCCACGTGCGTCACGCCCTGCTGCCTGAGGTAGGCCACGCAGGTCGGATGCCTGCCCCTCCCGTCGAGCGTGGTGTCCGTGAGCGTCAGCGCCTTGTACTTGCCCCGGTACGCCTCGGGCACGCCGCTGTGCGGGTCGGCGGAAAAGTCCCCCACGTGGATCTCGCAGATCACGTCCTCGCTTCCTCTCTCGGGCGCGCGGTCGCGTTCCCAGCCCGGCGGGTTGGTGCGCGAAAGATCCACAACCATGGAGCGCACGCCGTTCAGGCCGCAGGCCCTCGCGTACGGGTCGGCGATGAACCGCGTCACGCCGTCCACCGTCACGTCGTAGCCATAGTACACGCCGTGAAGGTTCTCGCCCGTCTCCCACATCCAAAGGCCGCGCTCCCCGCGCGTCATCGCATGGGCGGCATAGGCCCAGCCCTCGTGCCCGCTTGTGTGCAGATACAGCGTGACACGCTCCGCCGTCGGGGCCCAGAGCGCAAAGCGCGTGCCGAGCGCCGTCACAAAGGCGCCCAGCGGCGCATCGCTGTGAAACTCGTTTTCAAAGTCCTCCGAATCGAAGATCGCTTTCAGCTCAGCGGCATGCATGTTCTTCATCAGGCTTTCTCTCCCGGATTTTCTCTGGACAGTATACCCCGTTTTTCCGCCGCGCGCAAGCGCGCACTTTCTTTTTCAAACGCCGCAGATTGCCTTGAAATTTGGTTGGATTGCTAGTATAATTTTTCTATGTATACGCTTGCTCAGAATTCACTTTTGCAAAAAATGAGGAGGATTTTCACCATGACCGCTTGGAAAAACATGGATACCCTGGCCGCTTATCGGAAACTGATGAACGCCCCGAAGGTCAACCTGGCCGCCGCGATGGCCGGCGAGGGCGGCGCGCAGCGCGTGCGCAGCTATACCGTGCCGATGGGCGCCGGGCTTGATTTCAACTTCGGCGCGCGTCCGGTGGACGACGGCATCCTCGCCGTCCTCGCCGACTTTGCCAGGGAGGCGCAGCTGACCGAGAAGTTTGCCGAGCTGTATAATGGCGCGGTGATCAACACCGGCGAAAACCGCCGCGTGCTGCATCACCTGTGCCGCGGCCAGCTGGGCGATGCGGTCATCGCCGACGGCGTCGACAAGCGTGCCTTCTATGTCGAGCAGCAGGCCCGCATCGCGGAGCTGGCCCGCAAGGTGCACGCCGGCGAGATCACCAACGCCGCGGGCGAGAAGTTCACCACCGTCGTGCAGATCGGCATCGGCGGCAGCGACCTGGGTCCCCGCGCGATGTATCTGGCGCTGGAGAACTGGGCCAGGGTCAACGGCACGCTGAAGATGAAGGCTGAGTTCATCAGCAACGTCGATCCCGACGACGCAGCCGGCGTGCTCAGCAAAATCGACGTGGCGCACGCGCTGTTCGTGCTGGTGTCCAAGTCCGGCACCACGCTGGAGACGCTGACCAACGAGTCCTTCGTCAAGGACGCGCTGGCCAAGGCGGGCCTTGACGCCTCCAGGCACATGATCGCCGTCACCAGCGAGACCTCTCCGCTGGCAAAGAGCTCCGATTATCTCGCCGCCTTCTTCATGGACGACTTCATCGGCGGCCGCTACTCCTCCACCTCCGCCGTCGGCGGCGCGGTGCTGTCCCTGGCGTTCGGCCCGGAGGTCTTCGCGCAGTTCCTCGAGGGCGCGGCGGAGGCGGACAGGCTCGCCAAGAACGAGGATCTGCTCAAGAACCCGGCCATGCTCGACGCCCTGATCGGCGTGTACGAGCGCAACGTGCTCGGTTATCCGAACACCGCCGTGCTGCCGTATTCCCAGGCGCTCAGCCGCTTCCCGGCGCACCTGCAGCAGCTGGATATGGAGTCCAACGGCAAGTCCGTCAACCGCTTCGGCGAGCCGGTTGATTATGTGACCGGCCCGGTCATCTTCGGCGAGCCGGGCACCAACGGCCAGCACTCCTTCTATCAGCTGCTGCATCAGGGCACGGACATCGTACCGCTGCAGTTCGTCGGCTTCCGCAACAGCCAGATGGCGACCGACGTCGTCATCCAGGGCAGCACCAGCCAGCAGAAGCTGTGCGCGAACGTCGCCGCGCAGATCGTCGCCTTCGCCTGCGGCAAGGCCGACGACAACCGCAACAAGTACTTCGCCGGCGGCCGTCCCTCCAGCATCATCATCGGCGACAAGCTGACCCCGCAGGCCCTCGGCGCGCTGCTGGCGCACTTTGAGAACAAGGTCATGTTCCAGGGCTTCGCGTGGAACCTGAACAGCTTTGACCAGGAGGGCGTGCAGCTGGGCAAGGTGCTGGCCAAGCGCGTGCTGGCGCACGACACCGACGGCGCGCTCAAGGTGTACAGCGAGCTGCTGAACATCTGATACCTGCTTTCAGACGCGCGAAGCGAAGAAGGGAGTCTGAGGGATGATTCCCTCAGGCGGGTCTTAGGGCGGCAGCCCTAACGTATCCCATCAAAAAACGCAGTCTCAGGGCAGGAGGCGCAGCCTCCTACGATTGAGACGGGTTTGCTTTGCGAGGTCAGAATTGAAGCGCAGACCAACGCGAATCGTCCATCCGCAGGAAGGAATTCCCATGTCAAAACTCCGTCTGCTCGCGCGCGCCGTCGCCGTCTACATCCTCACCGTGCTTGCGCTGGGCGCGCTGCTCTTTCTGCCCGCGGGCACGCTGCACTATCCCGGCGGGCAGCGGCTGATGGCGCTTCTGCTGATCCCCATGCTCGTGCTGGGCGTCGTGCTCTTTTTCCGCGCGCCGGCGCTGCTTGAAAAGCGCCTGAACAGCAGGGAAAAGGAAGCCGTGCAAGCCGGCGTGATCGCGGCCTCCGCGCTGATGTTCCTGCTTGCCTTCGTGCTGGCCGGGCTGGATTTCCGCTTTGGCCTGACGCATGTGCCCGACTGGCTCACGTATCTGGCCTGCGCGCTCCTGCTCGTCTCCTACGCGCTCTACGCCGAGGTGATGCGGGAAAACGCGTACCTCTCCCGCACGGTCGAGGTGCAGGAGAACCAGCGGGTCGTCGATACGGGGCTGTACGGCGTCGTCCGTCACCCGATGTACGCGGTCACGCTCGTGCTGTTTTTGTCCATGCCGCTGGTGCTGGGCTCCTGGCTCTCGCTGGCCGTCCTGCTGGCGTATCCGTTCATCATCGCCGCGCGCATCCGGGACGAGGAGCGCGTGCTGATAAAGGGCCTGCCCGGCTACGCGGAATACACGCAGCGCGTGCGCTGGCGGCTGATTCCGTTCCTCTGGTAAGTCCATGCTGACGCCAAGCGTCTCCGGCTGCAAAAGCCTGCCGCCGGAGGCGCTTTTCTTTGGCATCCGTTTCAGCCGGCGCGCATCCAAATTGACTTTCCCGTCCGGAGCGGCTATACTGTAATCATCCATTGTGTGCGAAAGAAGGTCCCCCATGACCACGGATTTCTCGCAGGGGCGCGTCTCTGCGCGCATCCTCGCCCAGGCCGTGCCGCTGACGCTGGCGCAGCTGGTGCAGCTGCTTTACAGCATCGTCGACCGCATTTACATCGGGCACCTGCCGGGGCTGGGCAGCGCGGCGCTGACGGGCGTGGGCCTCACGTTTCCCGTCGTCACGCTGATCGCCGCGTTCACCGCGCTGTTCTCCATGGGCGGCACGCCGCTGTTCTCCATCGCGCGCGGCGCCGGCGAGGAAACGCGCGCCAGGCGCATCATGGGCAGCGTCTTTTCCCTGCTCGCGCTCACGTCGCTGGCGCTCACCGTCCTCTGCCTCGCCCTGCGCCGGCCAATCATGTTTCTCTTCGGCGCAAGCGAATCGTCCTACGTGTATGCGGACGCGTACCTGCGTCTCTACCTGCTCGGCACGCCGATGACCATGCTGGCCACCGGCCTCAACGGCTTTATCAACGCTCAGGGCTTTCCCCGCGTGGGCATGCTCACCACGGTCATCGGCGCGGTGTGCAACCTCGTGCTCGATCCGCTGTTCATCTTCGCGCTGGACATGGGCGTGTCCGGCGCGGCGCTGGCGACGGTCATCAGCCAGGCCGTCTCCTGTCTGTGGGTGCTCCGCTTTCTCACCGGCAAAAGGGCGCTGCTGCGCCTTGAGCGCGAGAACCTGCGCGTCGATCCCGCGATCGCGAGGAAGGTCGTCTCCCTCGGCGCGGCCGGCTTCTTCATGCAGGGCACCAACTGCCTGGTGCAGGTCGTGTGCAACGCGACGCTGCATACCTTCGGCGGCGACCTGTACGTCGGCGTGATGACGGTCGTCAACTCCGTGCGTTCGGTGCTGGAGCTGCCGGTTTCCGGCCTGAGCAGCGGCGCGCAGCCGGTGCTGGGCTTCAACTTCGGCGCGAAAAAGTACGAACGCGTGAAGGATGCCATCCGCTTCACCTCGCTGTGCGGCATCAGCTATAACGTGCTGGCCTGGCTGCTGGTTCTGTGCTTCCCGGAGCCGCTGATGCGCGTGTTCACCGCCGACGCCGCGCTGGTTGAGGCGGGCCGCGAGGCGCTGCACATCTACTTCTTCGGCTTCTTCTTCATGTCCTTCCAGTTCGCCGGGCAGGCCGTCTTCCAATCGCTGGGCCTGGCACGCTACGCCGTGTTCTTCTCGCTGCTGCGCAAGGCAGTCATCGTCGTTCCGCTGACGCTGCTGCTGCCGCGGCTGGGCCTGGGCGCGGCAGGCGTGTTCCTTGCCGAGCCGATCTCCAACCTCCTGGGCGGCCTGGCCTGCTTCACCACCATGTATTTCACCGTATACCGCAAGCTGGACAAAACCTCAAAAACTGCCTGATCTCAGAAAGGAGAGAGCACCATGTCCACCCCCGTTCTCCGCTACGGCGCCGACTACAACCCCGATCAGTGGCTCGACCGCCCCGATATTCTGGCCAAAGACATCGAGCTGATGAAGAAGGCGAACGTGAACGTCGTCTCGCTGGGCATCTTCGCGTGGGCCACGCTTGAGCCCGAGGAGGGCCGGTACAACCTCGACTGGATGGCAAAGATCATTGACGATCTCTACGCCGCCGGCATCAGCGTCGATCTGTCCACGCCCTCCGGCGCGCGTCCCGCGTGGCTGGCGCGCAAGTACCCGGAGGTGCTGCGCGTGGGCGCGGACCGCAAGCGCATCCTCTTCGGCGAGCGCCACAACCACTGCTACACCTCCCCCGTCTACCGCGAGAAGGTGAAGCAAATCAACCAGCAGCTGGCCGCCCGCTTTGGCCGCCATCCCGCCGTCATCATGTGGCATCTGTCCAACGAGTACGGCGGCGAGTGCCACTGCGGCCTGTGCCAGCAGGCGTTCCGCGACTGGCTCAGGGAGAAATACGGCACGATTGAGGCCGTCAACAAGGCGTGGAACACCAAGTTCTGGAGCCACGATTATCCGGACTTTGACGCCATCGAAAGCCCTGCGCCGCACGGCGAGCACTCCGTGCACGGCCTCAAGCTCGACTGGAAGCGCTTCGTCTCCCATCAGACGATCGACTTCATGAAGTGGGAGCGCGACAGCGTGCGCGAGATCGTGCCCGAGGCCAGGGTTTGCACGAACATGATGTACTTCTACGACGGCATCGACTACTTCGACATGGCCCGAGAGATCGACCTGGCCACCTGGGACGCCTATCCGACCTGGCACAAGCCCACGGAGACCCTGGCGCAGACGGCACTGGACACCGGCTTCATGCACGATCTGATCTACTCCGTCAAGGGCCAGCCCTTCTGGCTGATGGAAAACTGCCCCGGCCCGACCAACTGGCAGCCCATCTCCAAGACCAAGAAGCCGGGCGTGAACATCATGGCCGGCCTGCAGACCGTGGCCCACGGCGGCGACGGCGTGCTGTTCTTCCAGTGGCGGCAGGCGCAGGGCTCCAGTGAGAAGTTCCACGCCGCGATGGTCTCCCACGACGGCCGCGAGGACAACCGCATTTTCATGGAATGCGCCGAACTGGGCGGCATCCTGAAGGAAATCGCCCCCGATATCGCCGGCACAAAGCGCGAGAAGCAGGCCGCCATCGTCTACGACTGGAGCAACAAGTGGGCGCTCGAGGATGCGCAGGGCCCGCGCAACGAGGGACTCTTCTACAAGCACGAGCTGCTGCGCCACTACACGGGCCTGCGGCAGAACGGCATCGACGTGCAGATGATTTCTGAGGACAGCGACGTTTCCGGCTACAAGCTCATCGTCGCGCCGATGCTCTACATGCTGCGCGAGGACTTTGCGCAGAAGCTGCGCGATTTCGTTGCCGCGGGCGGCACGCTGGTGGTCACCTACTGGTCCGGCGTGGTGAACGAGACCGACCTGTGCTGGCTCGGCGATGCGCCGCACCTGCTCACCGACGTGCTGGGCGTGCGCCGCATGGAGATCGACGCGATGTACGACGGCGAGACCCGCCGCTGCGTCTCCGTCTGCGACGAGCTGCCCGAGACGGCCAGCGGCTCCATCCTCTGCGAGGTTGCCGCGCTTGAGGGCGCGACGCCGCTGATGGTCTACGACGAGGACTACTTCGCCGGCGCGCCCGCCGTGACGGTGAATTCCTTCGGCAAGGGCAAGGCGTACTACGTCGCTACCCGCTTCGAGGAGGAATTCTACAAGCCGCTCTACGAGCAGATCTGCGAGGGCTGCGTCTCCTCCTGCTGGCCGGGCTACATCGCCGAGGACGTATTCGCCAGCCGCCGCGGGGACTACGTCTTCCTGCAGAACACCTCCGACGCGGTCGTCTGGTTCAAGAACGCGGAGCTCGCGCCCTACGGCGTCGCGATCTACAAAAAGAACGGCGACGCGCTCGAGCTGGTGTATAACCAGACGGCGTTCACCTGGAATCCTTAAAATGCGTTGGGGAGCGAATGCTCACGAACTCCCTCAGTCAGCTTCGCTGACAGCTCCCTCAAGAGGGAGCCTAAATTGCTTTCCGCAGCTCCAGCCTCCCTCCTGAGGGACGTTTCAGCAGTCGCGCCCAGTGGGCGATGCAGGCTGATGAAACGCCGTAGGTTGGCTGCTGCAGCAGCCGGAGGGAGTGGTCCTTCGCACCCTAAAGCTCCCCAAGCATGTTTTCGTGCATAGAACAAGGGAGGTCTGGCATTGTGCCCGGCCTCCCTGTTTGAATTCAGTTAAGTTTTTCTATCTGCGCAAGCAGGAATTCCAGCGCCTCGTCCGGCGTGGCGAAGTTCACATCGACCTTGTCCGCCTCCTGCACGTTCACGCCCACAGAAAGCCCCGCGTACTCGAACATCGGGTAGTCGTTCACGCCGTCGCCCACGGCGGCCGTCTCCTCGGGCGCAATCCCCAGCATGCCGCCCAGCCGCGCAAGACCGCTCTTCTTCGTGATGCCGCTGGGCGTGATGTCATAGCTGTCGCAGTGGCGGTAAATGATCAGATCCTCGAGCTGCGGCGCAAGCGCGTCGATACAGCCCTGCAGCGCGTCAAACTCCGCGTCGTCCCGCGGGAACGGCGTGAGGCCCACCTCGTTGGGCTGATACCACAGCCCCGGCACGGCCGCGTCAAACGCCTCGCGCAGCAGGCGGATGGAGCGCCTGGCCGCATCGGAATGCGGTGCGACGTGGTATGCCCGCGGCGGCAGATCCACGCCGAACTGGATCACCGCGCCATTTTCGCCCACGAGGATCGGCGCGCGAAGCTCCACCTGCCGCATCAGGCCGCACAGGTAATACGTCGGCTTGCCGGAGCAGATCGCGATGCGCGCGCCCCGCTCCTCCAGCGCGCGCAGCCGCGCCACATTCTGAGGCTGGATGCCCGTGCTCAGGTCGGCCAGCGTGCCGTCCAGGTCAAATACCATCAGCTTGATCATAAGGCCCTCACAGAATGATCATCTCGGTGATGAATACCACCGCACAGGAAGCGACCGCCACGGTAAACAGGCTCCGGCCGCTCCACGCCAGCGCGACGCCCGCGATGAGCGCCAGCAGGCCGGCCACGGGCGCAGTCGTCGCCTGCACGATGTCCGGGAAGGTCATGATCGCCAGCGTCACATACGGAACGTAGTACAGGAACGAACGGATGAACCGGCTTTTGATCGGCTTGCGGATCAGCGTCAGCGGCAGCACGCGGATGAGATAGGTGACCGCGAACATGACGAAGATGTACACATAGATGTTATGCTGCATGGCCGTCTTCCTCCTTCACCGGGAACAGAGCCGCCGCCCCGGCGGAAATCGCGACCGTCAGGATGATGACGCGCGTGCCGGGCGAAATCGCGGAGACGACCGGCAGATAGGCAAACGCGCAGCTGGCCGCCATGGAGAGGAGCACCAGCGCGGCAATCACCCGGTTCTCCTTGGCCGGCGGAATGATGATGGCCAGGAACATGCCGTACAGGCCCACGCTCAGCGCGCTGACGATGTTCGCGGGCAGCACGTTGCCCATGACCACGCCGAAATACGTGCCCAGCGACCAGCCCGGCAGCGCCATGGCGATCACGCCGTAGGTGTACCACGGGCAGATCATGCCCGGCAGGTTCATCTGCACGCCAAAGATCTCGTCCGTCACCTCAAAGCCGATGATCAGGCGCGGGACGAGGCCCGTCTCCGGCGAAATCTTCTGGCTCAGCGAGCAGGACATGAGCAGGTATCGCGCGTTGATGATGAGCATCATGACCGCCATGGCCAGATAGCCCTCGTTTGCCTGGATGACCGTGAAGCCGGCCTTCTCGCCGGCAGAGGCGTTGTTGAGCAGACTGGTCAGAAACGCCTGGCCCGCAGTCAGGCCCGCGTTGCGCGCGGCGATGCCCAGCGTGAAGGCAACGGCCGCATAGCCCAGCATGATCGGCGTGCCGTCGCGCATGCCGCGAAGGAACCACGTTTTGTTTTCCGGTTTCATTTGCATTTTCCTTCCTCAGGGACTTGGATAGACCGATGTACATCATAAACCATTTGGTCCGTTTCGTCCATACTCCGCGCCAAAAACCTTGCGCAAATTTCCTCCGTCGGTTTTTGTCGCGATTTCCCTGCTGCGGCTTGACCGGCCCGCGCGAGTGTGAGACAATAAGCTGTACATTCTCTGATTCATTTCAGGAGGTTGCCTATGCCCATCACCTATGACGGCAGCACACAGTGCTTCCATCTCTTCAACGACCGCGTCAGCTACATCTTCCGCCTGGCCGGCGGCAAGTACCCCATCCATGTCCATTGGGGCCGCCGTGTGCGCCGTGTCCGCGACGAGCTCATCGAGCGGCGCACCATCTGGCCGGAGGACGCCTTTTCCCTCAACGAGACGGCGCTCGATTTCCTGCCCCTGGAGTGCCCGACGTACACCGGCGACCTGCGCGAGGGCATGATCCACGTCATCCATGCCAGCGGCATGTCCCCGCTGCTGCTTGCGTACGAATCCCACGAGATCGTGGAGGACAAGCCGTCCCTCGGCGGCCTGCCCAGCGCCCGCGGCGAGGGCGCGCAGTCCCTGCTGCTGACGCTGCGCGACGAAGTCAGCGGCGTAGCGGTCGAGCTGTGCTACACCGTCTATGCGGATACGGACGTGATCGCCCGCAGCGCGCGCATCGTCAACGGCGGCAGCACGGACATCGTCGTGAACAAAGCACTCAGCGCCTGCGTGGACTTTGAGGGCTGCGACTACGACTTCACCACCCTGTGCGGCGCGTGGGCGCGTGAGCGCCGCCCGTACACCCGTCCGCTCGTCCCGGGCGATCAGGGCACCAGCTCCGCGCGCGGCGCGTCCAGCGTGCAGACCAGCCCGTTCATGATGCTCACCAGCAAAGGCGCGACGGAGACCGAGGGCGAGGCCTATGGCTTTGCGCTGTGCTATTCCGGCGGCTTTGAGGCGAGCGTGCACGTCGACCATCACTACATTTCCCGCGCGATGATCGGCATCCAGCCGTTCAATTTCTCCTGGAAGCTCGCCCCGGGCGAAGCCTTTCAGACCCCGGAGGCGTACCTGTGCTATTCCTGCGAGGGCATCGGCGGCATGAGCCGCAGTTTCCACCGTCTTGTGCACAGCCACATCACCACCGGCAAATATGCACGCGCCCCGCGCCCGCTGCTCATCAACAACTGGGAGGCGACGTACTTCGCCTTTGACGAGGAGAAGCTGCTTTCCCTCGCCCGCCGCGCCGTTGAGGCGGACATCGACCTGTTTGTGCTCGACGACGGCTGGTTCGGCCATCGCGACGACGACCATTCCTCCCTGGGCGACTGGTTTGACGACACGCGCAAGCTGCCGAACGGCCTCGCCGGACTGAGCGAGAAGATTCACGCGCTGGGCCTCAAGTTCGGTCTGTGGGTCGAACCGGAGATGATCTCTCCGGACAGCGAGCTGTACCGCGCCCATCCGGACTGGTGCATCCATGTGCCGGGCTATCCGCGCATCGAATCCCGCAATCAGCTGGTGCTCGACCTCTCCCGCGACGAGGTGCGCGACCATGTGGTCGGGGTGATCACCGCTGCGCTGCGCCGCGCGAACGTCGACTATGTGAAGTGGGACATGAACCGCTTCATCACCATGTGGGGCAGCGCCGACCTGCCGGCGGACAGGCAGCAGGAGCTGGGTCACCGCCATATTCTGGGCGTTTACGACATGATGCGGCGCATCACCGCCCAGTTCCCGGACGTGCTCTTTGAGAGCTGTGCCGGCGGCGGCGGGCGCTTCGATCTGGGCATGATGTGCTTCATGCCGCAGGCCTGGTGCACGGACGATACCGACGCCTGGATGCGCTGCCAGATCCAACATGGAACCTCGCTGGTGTTCCCAGCCAGCTGCATGGGCGCGCACGTCTCCGCTGTGCCCAATCACCAGACCGGCCGCAGCACCCCGCTGCGCACCCGCGCCGCCGTCGCCATGAACGGCACCTATGGCTATGAGCTGGATCTGACGAAGCTGCCCGACGAGGACATCGCCGAGATCCGCGCGTTCAACAAGCGCGTGCGCGAGATGCAGCCGGTGCTCCTCTACGGCGATCTCTACCGCCTGCGCTCCCCCATCGGCGGCAACGAGGCCGCGTGGATGAGCGTCTCGCCGGACAAGCGCGAGGCCGTCGTCACGCATGTCTTCGCGCAGGCGATTCCGAACATGAAGGACGGCCTGATGCGGCTTGCCGGTCTTGACGAAACGCTGACCTATCAGGACATCGATACCGGCAAGACCTACGGCGGCGATGAGCTGATGTATTACGGCATCCGCGTCACGAAGCCCTGGGGCGACTACATGAGCCAGCAGTGGTTCCTGCGCGCGGTCAAAGAGGATTAAGCTCGCGCAAAATGAAAAAGGGAGTTTGAGGGATTTCGTCCCTCAGGCTCCCTTTTTGCTTCGCGCTGTTTCAGGCAGCGCAGGCGGCAATCGTCTTACTCGATGGCGATGTAGTGGTTCTCCTGCACCTTCGGCTGTTCCACCTTCTTGGGGATGTAGAGCTTGAGCACGCCGTCCTCGAACGCCGCGCGCACATCCTCGCGCTGCACGTGTTCGCCGACATAGAAGGTCCTCTGGCAGGTGCCCATGAAGCGCTCGCTGCGGATCACGCGGCCGCCGTCGTTCTGCGCATCGTTGTTGGCGCTGCGCTCCGCCTTGATGGTCAGATAGCCGTCCTTCAGCTCCGCCTGGATGTCTTCCTTCTTGAAGCCCGCCAGCTCCATGTGCAGCTCATAATGATCGTCATACTCGCGCACCTCGCTGTTCATCAGGCGCGGCGCGTTCGCGGCGCTCATCGTGGAAGGGATAAACATGTCGTCAAACATATCAGAAAACACATGACTCAGCAGCATACAGATTCCTCCTTTTGATGTCTTCGCTGTATTGTGCTACGGTTGCCCGGAGCTCATTCTCCGTGGCTTTCTTCCGTTTACGTGGGGTATTGTACCACCGCGTTTTAGCACTGTCAATAGTCGAGTGCTAATCAGTTATGAAATATTAACTTTTCTGTCTTTTCAGTCATTTCTTGATTATCCGATATGTGTCCATATTCTTCTGTGGATAACTTCCTCCATTTTTGTTCATAAGGTCAAAGATAGTCAAACATCTTCATCTGCTTTTCAATACAAAAAAGTCCCTCCGGAAGCCCGGAGGGACAGGATATTGAGGTTTAGCCCTTCACAGCGCCGGCAGTCACGCCGTCCATGAACTGGCTCTGCGCGAGGAAGAACACGACCAGGCTCGGCGCGATGGAGATCAGCGACACGGCCATGACGCGGTTCCACGCGAAGCCCGTGTCCGCGTCCATGCTCATGCGCACGAACAGCGTCGCCGGGTAGCGGGCCGGGGAGTTGACATAGAGCAACGGGCCCATGAAGTCGTTGCTCGACCACATGAACTGGAACAGACCCGCGGAGACCATCGCCGGCCAGAGCATCGGCACGAGCACCAGCACCAGCGTCTGCATGATGTTGCAGCCGTCGATCTTCGCCGCCTCGTCCAGCTCGCGCGGGATGTTGCGCATGAACTGGATGAGCATGTAGACGAAGTACGTCTCCTGCGCGAACAGCGTCGGCACGATCATCGCCAGATAGAGCGGAGAATCGACCCAGCCGAACTTGCGGTACATCAGGAACTGCGGGATGTTCAGCACGACCTGCGGCAGGAACAGCGTCGCCATCAGCAGCGCGAACAGCACGTTGCGCCCGCGGAAGCGGAAGCGGCCGAAGCCGTACGCCGTGATCGTGGAGGAAATGACGGTGAAGACGACCTTCGGGATCACGTACTTGTACGTGTTGAGCATGGCGGACCAGATGTTGATGTCGCCGCCATAGTTGGTCATCGCCAGGCGATAGCCCTCCAGCGTCGGCTGCTTGGGAATCAGGCTCAGCGTGGAGAAGATCTCGTTGTTGTTCTTGAACGTCGCGGAGACCATCCACAGCAGCGGATAGACCATGAACACGCCCACGCCGATCAGGATGACGTAGCGGATGGTGGTGCTCATGACGTGCTGGGTTCTCAGGCCCACGTTCTTGTGAATCGTGAAGTACAGCACGATGAACAGGATCAGGCCGCCCAGGATCAGATAGAGGTTCTCATACTGGCTGAAGTGCATCGCCAGCGCGCTGGGCTGCGCAGCCTCGGCCGTCTCGGGAACCTGCACGCTGCCGCCGTAGAAGCCAAGCGCCAGCAGCACAATGGAAAGGACCAGGAAAATGATGCTCACTTTGCTCATGGTTTAGCCCCTCCCATCGTCGTCAGAGTAGTAGACCCACTTCTTCTGGCTGGCAAACGCGATGATCGTGAAGACGGTGGTGATCACGAACATGACCCAGGCCATGGCGGAAGACATGCCGACCTTGTAATCCTTGAACGCAGAGTTGTACACGATCAGGGAGATCAGCGTGGTCGCATTGCGCGGGCCGCCGTTGGTGATGATGTACGGGCCATTGAATTCCTGGAAGGCCTGCACCAGCTGCGTCACCAGGTTGTAGAAGATGACCGGGGAGATCAGCGGGATGGTGATGGACAGGAACTGACGGGACTTGGTCGCGCCGTCGATGGACGCGGCCTCGTACAGATCCTCCGGCACGCCCTTGAGCGCGGCCAGGAACAGCACCATCGCGGAGCCGAACTGCCACACGCGCAGCAGGCAGATGATGAACAGCGCCCAGTTCTTGTCCGCCAGGAAGTTGATCGACTCAAAGCCCAGCATGGCAAGGATGGTGTTGATGACGCCGTCGTTCTTGAACAGCGCCTTCCACAGCACCGCGATGGCCACGGAGCCGCCCAGGATGGACGGAACGTAGTACGCCGTGCGGAACAGGCCCACGCCGCGGATCTTGAAGTTGAGGATGTACGCGATGAACAGCGCAAAGATCAGCTTGAGCGGAACGGTCATGAACGCGTAGGCGAAGGTCACCTGCAGCGCCTTGACGTTCTTGGACTTCGTAAACGCGCTGATGTAGTTCTCAAGGCCCACAAAATTCTGCGCGCCCTTGAACAGGTCATAGTCGGTAAAGCTGTACACCAGCGAGGAAATGAAAGGATACAGCTTGAAGATGCAGAAGCCGATCAGCCAGGGCAGAATCAGGAAGAAGCCCATGTAGCCCTGCTCCAGCCTGCTGAAGCGGCGCTTCTTGCGCAGATCCGCTCGGGTGACGGAAGATCCGTTGGTCATCAGAATCCTCCCTCCTATTCTCTCTTACTTCTTGATATGCCGGGTGAAAACCGGAGCGGACCAGCAATTCCGGCCCGCTCCGGTCATTGGCATAGCTTGCGTGGTTTACGCGCCGAGCACCTCGTTGACGCCCTCGACGAGCACCTCAGCCGCCTCGTTCACGTCGTAATCCTGATAGGACAGGCCGTCAAACGCATCGTAGTACACGCCGTCGCTGTTCTTGAGCGCGGCCGCCTCAAACTGCGGATCCAGGCCGAACTGGCACCAGGCCAGCACCTTGCCGTTCGCCTCGGCGACGGTGGCGTTGATCAGGCCCTCGGCCTGGCACAGCGCCTTGGCCTTCGCGGACAGCGGGATGCCGCGCTGGCTGTTCATCAGGCGGGCGCCCTCGTCGCTGTTGAGCAGGAACTCGATCAGCTGCGCGGCAGCCTTCTTGTCCAGAGCGGTGTTGGCGATGGTGAACGCCATGGAGACCTTGGTGAAGCCGCCCTGGTACTCGCCCATATCGGCGAAGAAGTCGCCCACGACGAACTTGCCGCCCTCGTTGAGCGCAGCCTCAAACTTGGACGCGGAGGTGTCCCACTCCCAGATGCCGGCGTAGGTGCCGTCCATCCACTTCGGGTTCTTGTCCAGGCTGTCCGCGCCGTCGCCGGCCAGGTGCGCGGCGGTCGGGATGACGTGGTTGTCCTCCAGATCCTGGATGAACTGCATGCCCTCGGCGACCTGCTCGACCGTGTAGTTGAGCTTGCCGTCGGTGACCCACTCCACGCCGTACTTGCTCTCCAGGAAGGAGACCATCAGGATCATCTTGTCATACGGTCCAAGGGCCAGCGGGTAGAACTCGTCGCCCAGCTTCTCGGCGAAGATCGCTCCGGCAGCCATCAGGTCAGCCAGGGACTTCGGGGTCTCCAGACCGGCCTTCTGCCAGGTGGTCTCGTTCCAGTAGAAGATGCGGCCGGTCATGGCCACCGGGATCGCCAGCAGCTTGCCGTCCACGGTGCACTGCGCCAGCGCGCTCTCGGCAAACTGGCTAAGGTCGATCACGTCGGCCACTTCGTTCAGATCATAGAACTTGGAGCTGCCGTCCGCGTTGGTGAAGGAGAACAGCCAGTTCCAGTTGACCTGGTTGACGTCGAAGGCGGAGTCAGACGCGAAGTACTGGCTCATCTTGTCCTCCCAGCCGGACCAGGCGGAGTAGGTATTGGTGACCTCGATGCCGGTCGCCGCGGTAAACGCCGCAACGGCATCCTGGGTCGCCGCGTGGCGGGCGTCGCCGCCCCACCAGGAGAAGGTCAGGCCTTCAGCAGTCGCCGTCACGGCGGTCAGCGCCATGACCAGCATCAGCAGGCACGCGAGAAGCTTTTTCATACGGGAATCGCACTCCTTATCAAATATTGCCGGTTGCCCGGTGCCAAGGGACCTTGCCCGTCCCTATATGCCCATTACAGATCAGACATCTTGATCGAATCGTATAGGATAATTATAATTTTTTGTTGTATCTGTGTCAAGTGTCAAAAAGACAATTCAAATTATTGGTTAAATATTTGTGAGGTTGAGCGATTAACTCAACCTCACAATCTATTCTTTTCGTTAAACGCCCACGCAGGCGCAGCTCATCAGGAACGGCGCGGTGCCCTTCGTGTCGCCCGAGCAGACCAGCTCGTTCACATAGTATTCGTAGCTGCCGCTGCGGTAGGGCTCGCCGCCCAGGCCCGCCACCTTGCAGATGCGCTCAAGCTCCGGATAGCCGTCCGCCGCCGTGACGACGTTCTTTTCCCACAGCGCGTCCATGCTCTCGCGGGCCATGTCCATCGCGTGATCGCAGGCCAGGCCCATCTGGTGCGCCGCCGCCAGGCCGTAGATGAACATCGCCGAGCAGGAGGATTCCGCGTAGTTTTCCTCGCTCTCCGGGCAGTCCATCACCTGATGCCACAGCTTGTCGCTGCCGCGCGCATCGGCGACCGCGTGCAGAAGGCTATCAAGCTGCTCCGCCAGCTTCGCGTAGCCCGGATGCGCCTTGGGCAGGCTCATGAGCACATCGACGTGCGCCATGACGAACCAACCCATTGCGCGGCCCCAGACGTGCGGGGACAGGCCCGTCTCGGGATCGGCCCACTTCTGCTGCCTGGCGCTGTCCCAGGCGTGCGCGTGCAGGCCGCTTTCAAGGCGGGTCTTCTCAAAGATGAGCATCATCTGCTTCACAGCCTCGTCCGCCCACTGCATCTCGCCGAAGGTCACGGCGAATTCCGCCATGAACGGGCTGGCCATGTAGATGCCGTCCAGCCACATCTGCTGCGGGTAGATCTTCTTGTGCCAGAAGCCGCCCTCCGGCGTGCGCGGCTGCTTCTCCAGCTGCGCGATCAGATGACGGCAGGCGAGCTCGTACTTCTTTTCGCCCGTCGCCTTGTACATGCGGATGGCCGTGCGGCCCATGCAGATCATGTCGATGTTGCACTTTTCAGGCTCGTAGGTCAGGATGCCGCCGTCCTCCGTGACGTACTTGTCCACGTTGGCCTTCGCCGCGTCGAAGAAGCGCTTATCCCCGGTCTTCTCGAACACGTCCACCCACGCCTTGGTGATGATGCCGCGCTCGTAGCACCAGTGATAGTCGTACTCCTGCTCGCGCACAAGCGTGCCCTCGCCTGCCCAGATCGTCTTCTCGTAGCTCATGGGAAGTCCTCCTTGATCAAACATCCGCAGATTTTAGGTTACGTTCTTGAGCGCAATCGTTTCGCCTCGTGCGCCCACGATGCGCAGATCGGTCAGGTGCAGGCCGCTGACATAGTCCGCAGTCAGGCCGGCAAGCGTCACCGGCTTGGCCACGGCGTTCATCACCGGCACCTGCGGCTCGCTCTCCACCAGGTGAATCTGCGTGTTCACGATGCTGATGTCCTCCAGCGGCGCCTCCGGCAGGCCGCACAGGCAGCCGGCCGCGCTCTTGGCGTTCGTGACCACGATGTCCGCCATACGGATGCGGCACACATGCGGCGTCGTTTCATCCACCGGCTGGGGATTGGGATCGGACACGATCGGCTTCTTGCCGTCCTTGCCGCAGAAGTACATGAGGTTGACGACCAGCGGGCAGAGCACGTCGTTCATCACCACGCCGGTGACGGACACGTCCTCCACGCTGCCGCCGCGGCCCCGGCGGGACTTGATGCGGATGCCGCGGTCGGTGCCGTCGAACACGCAGCCGGAGATCGCCACGCGGCGGATGCTGCCGCTCATCTCGCTGCCCAGCACCACGCCGCCGTGGCCGTGCACCATCGTGCAGCCGGTAATGGTGACGTTCTCGCAGGGAATCGCCTGATCGGCGTCCTCGGTGCCGGCCTTGATGGCGATGCAGTCGTCGCCCACGTCGATGTGGCAGGCGCTGATGCGCACGTTGCGGCAGCTCTCCGGGTCGATGCCGTCGGTGTTGGGGGAATCCGACGGGTTCACGACCGTCAGGCCGTGGATCGTCACATTCTCGCAGCACAGCGGATGCACAGTCCAGGCCGGGCTGTTCGTCACCTTGAAGCCCTCCATCAGCACGCGGCTGCAGTTTTCAAAGCAGATGAAGCACGGGCGCGCCACCTTCATTTCGCCCGCGCGGAACGCCGTCCACCACTTCCTGCCGCAGCCCTCCAGCGTGCCGCAGCCGGTCAGCGCGATGTTCTCCTCGCCCTTGGCGTAGATCAGAGGACGATGGCTGTCTTGCTCAAAGCCCTCCCAGCGGGTGCGGATGATGGGATATGCGTCAAAGTCGTCCGTAAAGCGCAGCACGGCGCCGCTCTCCAGGTGCAGCTCCACGTTGCTGCGCAGCACCAGGCCCGCCGTTTCAAACACGCCCGCGGGCACGGTCACCCGTCCGCCGCCCTGGGCCGCCGCCGCATCGATGGCGCGCTGAATGGCTTCGCCGCTGAATGTGCCGCGCACAGCGCCAAAATCGAGAATGTTCATCGCTATATATCCGCCTTTCCGCGAAAGGCACCAATGAGGTTATGAAACCCGGAGGCACTTTCGCAAGTTGTAGTGAGTTGTTATACTGGTTCTGCAGGGTCGGCACACTACAGAACCCGAGGAGGTAAGTGGCGGGG
>JAGBDL010000180.1 GCA_017937505.1 Clostridia bacterium
CGCGCAGCGCACGCGCGTGCTCAGCCGTTTTGTCATCTGGGAGACATCCTTGTCCGCCATCATGCCGCTGAGCAGCACGGTCTTTTCCCGGGGCAGCCATGCGTCGCAGTAGGCGCACAGCGCGCGCACGCCGGGGTCGTTGTGCGCGCCGTCCAGAAGGATGTGCCCGAAGGCTTCCAGCCGCCCGGGCCAGCGCACGTCCGCCATGCCCCGCCGCACGGCCTCCGTCGGGATCGCAAAGCCGCGCTGTCTGAGGACATGCAGCGCGCCCAGCGCCGCGCAGGCGTTCTCCGCCTGATGCCTGCCGCGCAGGGACACGGTGAGGTTCTTGATCATCTCGTCCGGCATGCGCACGTCAAACGTCACGTCCCGGATGGTCTCGCGCACATTTTCGGCGTCCGGATCGAGCACGGGAATGCCCAGCCCCTTGGCCGCGGCCAGCAGCACCCGGTGCGCCGCCTTCTCCTGCGCGCCCAGCACCACGGGCACGCCGCGCTTCATGATGCCGGCCTTTTCCAGCGCAATCTCCTCGATGGTGTCGCCCAGGAAGTGCATGTGATCCATGCCTACCCCGGTGATCACGCTGACGAGCGGATGAATGATGTTCGTGGGATCGAGCCGCCCGCCGAGGCCGACCTCGATGACGGCGATATCGACCTTCTCCTGCGCGAACGCGGTGAAGGCCAGCGCGGTGCCCAGCTCAAACTCGGTGATCTGGACGCCCCGCGCGCGGCAGTCCTCGACCGCCGGCCACACGTGCTCCACCAGCGCGGCGAGCTTCTCCCCGCCAATCGGCACGCCGCCGATGCGGATGCGCTCATTGTAGCGCTCGATATACGGCGAGGTATACAGGCCCGTCCTGCAGCCCGCCTCGCGCAGCACGCGCTCGATCATCGCGCAGCACGAGCCCTTGCCGTTCGTGCCGGCGACGTGCACCATCGGCACCGCCGCCTGCACGTTGCCCAGGCGCGACATGATTTCGCGCATGTTGGTCAGGCCCTCCTTCTTCCCGGAGGGATAGACGCTATGGATTTTCGCAATGGCCTCCGCTTCGGTCATGCGTACACCCCCTCTTTTGGGGCTGCCGCCCCAAGCCCCGCCTGAGGGACGTCGTCCCTCAGACTCCCATCTTCGCTTCGCGGCAGCTTGAAGCTTCTCACAAATGCTTGCATCTGCGCGAAGCGAAGAAGGGGTCCGGGGGCAATGTCCCCGGGCGGGTTTTAGGGCAGCGGCCCTAACGTGCTCTGAAAAAGCGGACGGGGCTTCCGTCCGCTATATTTTATCACATGTTCTTCAGATCATCAATGCGGGCGTCGAGCTTGGCGAGCTTGTCGCGGTTGACCGCGAGCTTCTCCTTCTCCTGCTCCACCAGCTGGGCCGGGGCCTTCGCCAGGAAGCCCTGGTTGCCGAGCTTGCCCTCGGCGCGCTGGATGTCGCGCGCCACGCTGTCGCGCTCCTTGGTCAGGCGCGCGATCTCCTTGTCGATGTCCACCAGGTCGCCCAGCGGGATGAACAGCTCCGCCGCCTCGGACACCGCGGAGACCGTCTTGCCCTCGGCCGCCTCGCCGTCGCCCAGCAGCTTCATCTCGCTCACCCAGGCCATGCGCTTCAGGTACTCCTCCGCGCCGGCCATGGCGTGCGTCCAGCCCTCCTTCGGGCGCACCATCAGGTGCGCGCGCTTGCCGACGGCCACATTCATCTCCGCGCGCAGGTTGCGCACCGCGCGGATGACGTCCATGACGCCCTCCATCTCGCGCGCCGCCTCCGGGAACACGAGCGCCGCGTCCTGCACCGGCCAGCTGGAAAGCATGATCGTGCCCTCGGTGTCCGGGATATAGCGGTACACCGCGTCGGTGATGAACGGCATGAACGGATGCAGCAGCTTGAGCAGGCTGATGAGCACATGGCGCAGCACGGCGCAGGTCGCGCGGCGCGCATCCTGATCCTCGCCGTTCATGGTGACCTTGGACAGCTCGATGTACCAGTCGCAGAACTCGTTCCAGGCGAAGTCATAGATCTTCTGCGCGGCCAGGCCGAGGTCATAGTCCTCAAAGTGCGCGGTCACCTCGCGGATGGTGTCGTCCAGCCGCGTGAGAATCCACTTGTCCGCCGCGGAGAACGTCTTGCCCTCCATGGGCTCGGCCGTGTCGCCAAGGTTCATGAGCACGAAGCGGCTGGCGTTCCAGATCTTGTTGGCAAAGTTGCGGGCGGACTCCACCTTATCCGTGGAGAAGCGCATGTCATTGCCCGGGGAGACGCCCATCACCAGCGAGGTGCGCAGCGCGTCCGCGCCGTACTGGTCGATGATCTCCAGCGGATCGACGCCGTTGCCCAGGGACTTGCTCATCTTGCGGCCGAGCGCGTCGCGCACCAGGCCGTGGATCAGCACGGTATGGAACGGCGTCTCGCCCATCTCCTCCACGCCGGTGGTGATCATGCGGGAGACCCAGAAGGTGATGATGTCGTAGCCGGTAACCAGCACGTCGGTGGGATAGAAGTACTTCAGATCCTCGGTCTGATCCGGCCAGCCGAGCGTGGAGAACGGCCAGAGCGCGGAGGAGAACCAGGTATCCAGCACGTCCTCGTCCTGATGGATGTGCGTGGAGCCGCACTTGGTGCAGCAGGTCGGATCCTCGCGCAACACCATCATCTCGCCGCAGTCGTCGCAGTACCACACCGGGATGCGGTGGCCCCACCAGAGCTGGCGGGAGACGCACCAGTCGCGGATGTTCTCCATCCAGTTCATGTAGTTCTTGGTAAAGCGCTCTGGCACGAACTTCGTCTTGCCGCTCTTCACGGCTTCAATGGCCGGAATCGTCACGGGCTTCATGTCCACGAACCACTGCTTACTGACCATCGGCTCGATGGTGGTGTGGCAGCGGTAGCAGGTGCCGACCTCGTGCTTGAGCGGCTCGATCTTCTTGACCAGGCCCAGCGCCTCCAGATCGGAAACGATGGCCTTGCGGGCCTCGAGGGTGGTCATGCCGGCGTACTTGCCGCAGTCGAGCACCGTCGGCTCGCCCACGGCGGCCTTGCCGGAGGCGAAGAGCTCGTCGTTTTCCGCCTTGTCCGCAGCGCCGGTCATGTGGCCGTCGTCGGTGAACACGCGCACCAGCGGCAAATTGTGGCGCTGGCCGACCTCGAAGTCGTTCGGGTCGTGCGCCGGGGTGATCTTCACCACGCCGGTGCCCTTGGTCATGTCGGCGTGCTCGTCGCAGACGATCGGGATCTCCTTGTCAATCAGCGGCAACAGCACATGACAGCCGTGCAGGTGCGCATAGCGCGGATCCTCGGCGTTGATGGCCACGGCGGTATCGCCCAGCATGGTTTCCGGGCGGGTGGTCGCCAGCTCGAGCATCTCGCCGGTCTCCTTGACCGGGTAGAGCAGGTGCCAGAAGTGGCTGTCCTGCTCCTTGTACTCGACCTCCGCGTCGGAGATGGAGGTCTGGCAGCACGGGCACCAGTTGACCATGCGCGCGCCGCGGTACATCAGGCCCTTCTCATACAGGCGGCAGAACGTCTCGCGCACGGCCTTGGAGCAGCCCTCGTCCATGGTGAAGCGCTCGCGGCTCCAGTCGCAGGAGACGCCCATGCGGCGCTGCTGGTGGACGATGCGTCCGCCGTAATCCTTCTTCCACTGCCAGGCGCGCTCCAGGAACTTTTCGCGGCCCAGGCTCTCCTTGGTCAGGCCCTCCTTGGCCATCGCCTCCACGATCTTCACCTCGGTGGCGATCGCGGCGTGATCGGTGCCCGGCAGCCAGAGGGTCGGGTCGCCCTTCATGCGGTGATAGCGGATCAGCGCGTCCTGCAGGGTGCAGTCCATCGCGTGGCCCATGTGCAGCTGGCCGGTGATGTTGGGCGGCGGCATCACGATGGTGAAGGGCTTCTTGCCCTCCACGCGGTGCGCGGTGAACGCGCCGGATTCCTCCCACTCCCTATACAGGTCACCCTCGATGGCCTGCGGGTTGTAGACCTTTTCCATTTCCATACGCTAAACTCCCTTTCTGATGATCAGAAGATGATTAACTGATAAAGACCAGGATGGCGCCGGCAGCGGCCAGGAACGTGCCCAGCAGGCGCATAGGCTGCACGTTCTTCTTGTTTTTGCAAACGCCGTCTGCGAAAAAGCCCAGGAACGCGCCGGCGGCCAGCAGCGTGAGGCCGGGCATCATCTCCGCCCCAAAGTTCATATTCTTCCCTCCGGAATGAAATAAAACAAGCGCTCCGTCCCAAAGGACGCAAGAGCGCTTGCGTGGTACCACCTTCATTTACGTCCGCCCTGCGGCGAACGCCTCTGTGCGCTGTATCGGGCGCGCCCGCGCAGACTGACCATTCATCTGCGCCCTCCAAAGCGACATTCCGCGCGTTTCCTTCCCGGGCGGCCTTGCAGCCTGTGGGCCTGCCCTCTCTGATGGCGATCGGCGCGTACTCCTCTTTTTCAACGGGGACAATATATGTGGGTATTATATCGTGGTTTCTTCCGCTTGTCAATGGTTTCTTGCGCCTCAGACCAGCCTGCGCAGCAGCGGGATGCGCTTCATGCCCTCGCCCAGCGCCGCGCACAGGAGCACCATGACCGCAGCCTTGAGGAGATTGACCGGGAAGCTGCCGGGCACATGCACGAGCGTCAGCACGGTCAGACCCAGAATCCAGTGCAGATAGTAGACGGCCAGCGTATTGCGGCCGATCAGGCTGAGCACGCCGCCCAGCCGCCCCTCGCTGAGCCTGAAACGATTGTCCAGCTTGGCCGCACCCGCGAACGCACCCGCAGCCATCGCCAGCGTGGGCAGGCAGCTGTAGCCGCCGTAAACGATGTCGTACATCGACTCCGTGCGGATGGTGACCAGGTACCACTCGGCAAACAGGACGAGCGATCCGCCCAGCACCAGCGCCGCGCACAGCGCGGACGGTACGCGCAGCAGCCGGTCGTGCGCCCTGTGCAGCATGCCGCCCAGCACAAAATACACGATCATCGCGCCGTAGCTCCCGCGGAAGGGATTGACGGTGTCCAGGCAGGAGAGATCGAGGCTTCGGAGCCCCGGCACGGCCGCGCGCACATGAGAGATATCCTGCAGGAGGAAGGCAAAAACGCACAGCGCGCCCAGGCAGAAGATCAGCCCCTTTTGAATCTGGCCGTCCCGGCTGTCAAACGCCGCGTGGATCAGCGGAACGAGCAGATACACCGCAACGAGCATCTGGACAAACCACAGATGCGACGTGCCGATGCCGCCATACCCGCTCAGGTACTGCGCGCTGCGCAGCATGCCGCGCCAGTTCGCCGCGACATAGGCAGGGCCGTTTTGCCACGCATGGCCGCAAAGCAGGGTCACGATGTACCAGACGTAAACGCCCGCGAGCAGCGTGACGCAGCGCAGCGCGTGCCGCTTCAGGTCAAACGGCCGGTTGAGCAGCAGCGCGCCATTGACCATCATGAACAGCGGAACGCACACCACGTCAAACAGACGGAAGTAGCGCTGAACCAGCGTCTGCGCCGGAAACGGGCGGACATACGCCGTCTGCCCGATCAGCGGGAAATGATACAGGCATACGCACATCATCGCGATGACCTTGAGCAGATCCAGATAGCCGTACCGCCGCTTCGTGTCCATGCCGTATCGTCCTCCTGTCCCGATGCTTTTACAGGATGTATCGCTTCATGTCCATGGTCTTTCCGCTCTCGCCCAGATGCTGCCGCACGTATTCGCCGTTGACCACGACGTTTACGTCCGGCATGTCGCCGCCGGCGTTGAAGGAGATGTCCTCAAGCATCTTTTCAAACAGCGTGTGCAGCCTGCGCGCGCCGATGTCCTCCTTCGTCTCGTTCTCCCGCTGCGCGGCCTCGGCCAGCGCATCGAGCGCAGACTCCTCAAACTGCAGATGCACATGATCGACCGCCAGCAGCGCCTCGTACTGGCGCGTCAGCGCGTTGTCCGTCTGGCTCAGGATCTTCTTGAAGTCCTCGCGCGTCAGCGGATTCAGATTCACGCGCACCGGGAAGCGTCCCTGCAGCTCGGGGATCAGGTCGGTCACCTTCGATACATGGAACGCGCCCGCCGCGATGAAGAGCATGTAGTCCGTCTTCACCACGCCGTACTTGGTATTCACCGTGCTGCCCTCGACGATGGGCAGGATGTCGCGCTGCACGCCCTCGCGGCTCACGTCCGGGCCGTTGGCGGAGCGCCCGGCGACCTTGTCAATCTCGTCGATGAAGACGATGCCGTCCTGCTCGGCGCGGCGCAGCGCCTCCTCGGTCACCGCGTCCATGTCAATCAGCTTGCTCTCCTCCTGGGCGATGAGCAGCTTGCGCGCGTCGGCGACCTTCATGCGGCGCATCTTGGTCTTTTTGGGCATCATGTCGCCCATCATGGCGCCGATGTTCACGCTCGCGCCGTTGATCTCCACGTCCTTGGGCGCATCCTCGACCTCCACGTCGATCTCCACGTCCTCCAGCTCGCCGCGCATAAGCTGCCCCCGCAGCTCCTGCGCGCGCGTCGCCAGGCGCTGCCGCTCGCCCTCGGGCAGCTCCGGCTGCTTGGGCTTGTTGCCCAGCAGCACGTCGATCGGGTTCGCCGGCTTGCGGTTGGGGTGCAGGATGAGGTCGACGATCTGCTCGTCGGCCAGCACGGTGGCGCGGGCCTTGACCTTCTCGCTGGCCTTGGCCTTGCAGATGCGCACGCTGGCCTCCACCAGATCGCGGATGATGCTCTCCACGTCCCTGCCGACGTAGCCGACCTCGGTGAACTTCGTGGCCTCCACCTTGACAAACGGCGCGTCCACGAGCTTGGCCAGCCTGCGGGCGATCTCCGTCTTGCCCACGCCCGTCGGGCCGACCATCAGAATGTTCTTGGGGACGATTTCGTCGCGGATTTCCTGCGGCAGCTGCGATCTGCGATAGCGGTTGCGCAGCGCGACGGCGACCGCGCGCTTGGCCTCGTCCTGGCCGATGATGTAGCGATCGAGCTCGCGCACGATCTGCTTAGGCGTCAATTCCATCTTGATCCCTCTGATTCTCTTGATACCGTGCAAACGCTCTAATTTATGCTGATTTCGTTCATGCTTCTCAAATCAGCACCGTCTCAATCGTAGGATGCTTCGCATCCTGCTCTGAGACTGCTTTTTCTGCATTAGAATGGGATGCGTTGGGCTGCCGCCCAAACCCGCCTGGGGATTTCAGTCCGGGGAACTCGCATAGTCGCGCCAGCAGGCGCTCCTTGCGATTCCCGACGCTCCGCCTGCCTTTATCCCGCACAGCGGGCGTCAGGCTTCGGTCCCCCAGACCCCTTCATCCGCTTCGCGGCATGCTTTAAGCATCCTCGACAATCACGTTGTGGTTGGTGAACACGCAGATGTCCGCCGCGATATGCAGCGCCTTTTCGGCGATCTCGTGCGCCGAAAGCGCCGTGTTCTCCTTGAGCGCGCGCGCCGCCGCGAGGGCGTAGTTGCCGCCGGAGCCGACCGCCGCAATCCCATCGTCCGGGGTGACGACCTCGCCCGTGCCGGAGAGGATCATCAGCGTCTCGCCGCTGGCCACGATCAGCATGGCCTCCAGCTTGCGCATCGCCTTGTCCGCGCGCCACTCCTGCGCCAGCTCCACCGCCGCGCGCTCCAGATTGCCGCCATGCTGCTCCAGCTTGGCCTCAAACCGGTCGCACAGCGCGAACGCGTCCGCCACCGTGCCGGCAAAGCCCGTGACGACCTTGCCGCCGTAAATGCGGCGCACCTTGCGGGCCGTGGCCTTGAAGATGGTACTTTCGCCCATCGTCACCTGGCCGTCGCCGGCAACCGCGATCCTTCCGTCCTTCAAAACGGCACAAATGGTCGTGCCCTTCAGTGTCATATCCATTTCCTCCAGTTCAAGCATTTCAGCCTGATTATAGCATACCGCCATGAGATGCGACAGCACAATCTTTTCCCAGTCAGCCGCGCTCAGCCCTCGGGATAGAAGTCGCACGCAAGCGGGTTGGCGCGCAGCGCCTCGATGAAATTGAGCGAACGCGCGCTGATGGCGCCGTAGCGCTCCTGCTTGTTTCGGATGCGCTTTTCATACGGCTCGATCAGGCCGAAGTTGGCGTTCATCGGCTGGAAATCGCCCACCGCGTGCGCGACGTGGTGCGCCAGGGCGCCGATGGCGGTTAGGCGCGTGAAGTCCACCGGCTCCATGCCCTGCAGCTGCCGCGCCAGCGAAATGCCCGCGACCAGGCCGCTCGAGGCGCTCTCCACATAGCCCTCCACGCCGGTCATCTGCCCGGCGAAGTACGTGCCCGGCCGTGCGATCATCTGGTAGTGCTCGTCAAGGAAGCCCGGCGCGTGCAGGAACGTGTTGCGGTGCATCACGCCGTAGCGCAGGAACTCCGCATGTTCAAGGCCCGGGATCATCGAGAACACGCGCTTTTGCTCGCCCCACTTGAGCCGCGTCTGGAAGCCCACGAGGTTGAACATCGTGCCCTCCCGATTCTCCGCGCGCAGCTGCACGGCGGCAAACGGCTCGCGGCCCGTGCGCGGATCGACGAGGCCCACCGGCTTCATCGGGCCGAACGCCATCACCATCTCGCCGCGCGCGGCCATCACCTCGATGGGCATGCAGCCCTCGAAGACCTGACTGCCGTCAAAGCCGTGCACCTCCGCCTTCTCGGCGGTCAGCAGCGCCTCGTAAAACGCCCGGTACTCCTCACGGTTCATCGGGCAGTTGAGGTAATCGTCGCCCCGTCCGTAGCGGCCCGCGCGGAACACCTTGTCCATGTCAAGCGATTCGCCGGAGACGATCGGCGCGGCCGCGTCGTAGAAGTTGAGCGTCTCCAGCCCGGGCAGCTGCGCAATCTTCTCCGCCAGCGCATCGCTGGTCAGGGGGCCGGTGGCGATGATCACATTGCCCTCGGGGATCTCCGTGACCTCGCCGCGCACGATGCGGATGTTCTCGTGCTCCTCTATCGCCCGGGTGATCCTGGCGGAGAACGCCTCGCGGTCGACCGCCAGCGCGCCGCCGGCGGGCACGCGCGTCTCGTCCGCCGCGCGCATGATCAGGCTGCCCAGCTGGCGCATCTCCTCCTTGAGCAGGCCCACCGCGTTGGTCAGCTGGTCGCTGCGCAGGGAATTGGAGCAGACCAATTCAGCAAAGCCCGCGCTGTGATGCGCGGGCGTATACTTGTCCGGTTTCATCTCGTGGAGCGTCACCTGAACGCCCCGCTTGGCAAGCTGCCAGGCCGCCTCGCAGCCCGCCAGACCGGCGCCAATGACCGTTGCTTTCCTCATTTTTTTGCCTTTCTCGCTCCCTCAGTCAGCTTCGCTGACAGCTCCCTCAGGAGGGAGCCTTCCGTCTCAGCAACGCCTCCCTCCCGAGGGAGGGGAACCGCCCTTGGGCGGTGGAAGGAGTGCCTTTATTCTTCCTCGTTAGCCGGGGCGGCGACGCGCTCGCGGCAGTTCTCATTGGCGCACAGGTAGTAGCTCTCGCCCTTCCTGCCGCGCTTGAAGACCATGTAGCCGCCGCACTTGGGGCACTTCTGCTCAACGGGCATCTCCCAGGAGACGAAGTCGCACTCCGGGTAGCGCTCGCAGCCGTAGAACTTGCGGCCCTTGCGGGAGGTCTTCTCCAGCAACTTGCCGCCGCAGACCGGGCAGGGCGCGGCGATCTCCACCTGGATGGCCTTGGTGTTGCGGCATTCCGGGAAGTTCGGGCAGGCCAGGAAGCGGCCGAAGCGGCCGAACTTGTACACCATCATCGCGCCGCACTTGTCGCACACGACGTCGGAGACCTCGTCCTTGATCTCCACCTTCTCGATCTCCGCCTCGGCCTTTTCAAGCGTCTTTTCAAACGGGCCGTAGAAGTCGCGCAGGACGTCGCGCCAGCCGCGCTTGCCCTCCTCGACCTCGTCCAGCTGCTCCTCCATGCCCGCGGTGAACGCGATGTCCACGATGTCCGTGAAGTGCTCCTTCATCATGTCGGTGATCATCACGCCCAGCTCGGTGGGATACAGCTGCTTCTTTTCGCGCGTGACGTAGCCGCGCGCCAGGATCGTGGAGATCGTCGGCGCATAGGTCGACGGGCGGCCGATGCCCTTCTCCTCCAGCGTGCGCACCAGCGACGCTTCGGTGTAGCGCGGCGGGGCCTGCGTAAAGTGCTGCGTGGCCTCGGTCTCCTCCACAACGGCCTCGCTGCCCTCGCTCACGTCCTCCAGCGCGCCGGCGATCTGCTCCTCCTGCGCGCCGTCGTCGCGGCCCTCCTCGTAGACCGCCGTGAAGCCCGCGAATTTGAGCCGCTCGGCGCTTGAACGCAGCACGACGCCGCTGTCGCTCACGATCTCGATCTGCTGCGTCTCGTACACCGCGTCCGCCATCTGGCAGGCGATAAAGCGCAGGTACACCAGCTTGTACAGGTTATACTGGTCGCGCGTCAGCGAGGCCTTGATGTCCTCCGGGCGCAGGTCGATGCTCGCGGGCCGGATGGCTTCGTGCGCGTCCTGCGCGCTCTTGCGGCCCTTGTAGACCACCGGCTTTTCCGGCACGTACTCCGCGCCGTAGCGCGCGCCAATCGCCTCGCGCGCCGCGGAAACGGCCTCGTCGGACAGGCGCACGCTGTCGGTACGGATGTAGGAGATCAGGCCCAGCGTGCCGCGGCCCTCGATGTCCACGCCCTCGTAGAGCTGCTGGGCGATCTGCATGGTCTTGCTCGTGGTGAAGCCCAGCTTGCGGCTGGCCTCCTGCTGCAGGTTCGAGGTGGTGAACGGCGGCGCCGGGTGCTTGTGCCGCTCGCCGCGCTTGACGCTCTTGATCACAAAGCCGCCCCCGGCGATGCGCGCCTTCGCGTTGCTGGCCGCCTGCTCGTTGGCCAAGCTCACGCGCTCGCCGTCCAGGCTGTGCAGCTTGGCCTCCAGCTGCTTGCCGCCCGCGCGCAGCTTCGCCGTCACATGCCAGTATTCCTCCGGCTCGAACGTCTCAATCTCCGTCTCCCGGTCGCAGATCATACGAGTGGCGACGGACTGCACGCGGCCTGCGGACAGGCCCTTCTTGATCTTCACCCACAGCAGCGGGCTGATCTTGTAGCCCACCAGGCGGTCGAGCATCCTTCGCGCCTGCTGCGCGTCCACCAGCTGCTGATTGATGGCGCGCGGCTGCTTGATGGCGCTCTTGACCGTCTTTTCCGTGATCTCGTTGAATTCCACGCGGCACGCGCTGTCCGGGTCGATGCCCAGGATGTGCGCCAGGTGCCAGGAGATCGCCTCGCCCTCGCGGTCCGGGTCGGTCGCGAGAATGACGGACTTGGCGCTTCTGGCCTCCTTGCGGATGCGCTCGAGCACCTCGCCGCGCCCTCTGATCGTGATATACTTGGGTTCAAAGTCGTGCTCAACATCGACGCCCAGCTGGGACTTGGGCAGGTCGCGGACGTGGCCGTTGGAAGCCTCCACCTTGTACGTCCTGCCCAGGAACTTTGAGATGGTGCGCGCCTTGGCGGGCGACTCCACGATAACCAGCTTGTGCGCCGTCTTATGACTGCTCAAATTACGATTCCTCCATTGCCGGATCGCATCCGGCCTAATCACGCGCTGTGCAAACGCCCGCCCGCGTCAGGCTGGCGGAGGGGACGCTTCGTATGCGCGGCAGGAAATCCGCGTCAAAATTCTGCTGCGATTTCCATACGGCAAAAAAGCATACCAGCCCTTTTTGAATCTGTCAAGGCATGAGGGCGGATTTTCTGTAAAATTCCTTCATATTAAGCGTTCCGTTTTGCCCGGGCCGCCGCGCGTCAGGCCAGCCTGTACACGGCGCCCGGCAGCGAGAGGATCACGCCGTCCAGCTCCAGCATCATCAGCAGGCTGCCCAGCTCGTCGCTTGGTATCCCCGTCTTCTCGCTGATCGCGTCAAAGTCCAGATCGCCCGCCAGCAGCAGATCATGGACAGCCTGCTCCCGGCTGTCGAGCTTCCGCACGGGCGGATCGATCCGCATGGCCGTCTGCTGCGGCTTCGGCGTTCGCTTTTCGTTCCCGCGCCGCGGCTCGATCACCAGCAGATGGGTTACGTCGTCCGCGCAGGTCACAGGCCGCGCGCCCTCGCTGATGAGGCGATTGGGCAGCTGCGAGCCCAGCCGGTCGATATCGCCCGGCATCGCGAACACCTCGCGCCCCTCCTCCAGCGCGAACTGCACGGTGGACTGCGCGCCGCTCCTGAAAGGGGCCTGCGTCACCAGCACGCCCAGCGACAGCCCCGCCACGATGCGGTTGCGCTGCACGAAGCTGTAGCGCGTGGGCGCGGTGCCCGGGGCGTATTCGCTCACGACGCTGCCGCCCGACTCCAGAATGCGCCGCAGCAGCGGCTCGTTTTCAGCGGGATACAGCCGATCAAGCGCGCCGCCCAGCACGGCGATCGTGC
>JAGBDL010000018.1 GCA_017937505.1 Clostridia bacterium
ATAGGCAGACCGCGTAATTTTTGCAAAAAATTACAATTTTAACAAACGAGTGTAATTTTTCTTGCATTCTTTTGATGATTATGCTATGCTAACATCAGAAAATCACAAGAGGATACCTGCCCGGAGTGTTGAGCATGGGGACAAGCGGACTAATCGTGCCGTCTGTTTTGCATGCTCTTTTTAATTTTTTCAGAAGTCATATATTGGATAGGAAACAGGATTCCCGGAAGAAAGGCGGATCAGATTGGAACAACGACTCTATGAAGCCCTGCAGTCGAACCCCATCATTGCCGCGGTCCGCGACGACGAGGGGCTGGAGGCCTGTCTGCAGGCAGACGTGCAGACCGTCTTCGTGCTCTACGGCGATATCTGCGGCATCGCCGGGATCGTCCGGCGGATCAAGGACGCGGGAAAGATCGCCATCGTCCACGCGGATCTGATCACGGGCCTTGCCGCGAAGGAGATCTCCGTCGATTTTCTGCACAGCACCACGCTGGCCGACGGGATCATCTCGACCCGCACCAACATGATCCAGCGGGCGAAGGAGCTGCAGATGATCGCCATTCTGCGGGTGTTTCTGATCGACTCCATGGCGTTCGACGCGGCGCTGGGCGCGCGGAACCTCAAGCCGGACGCCATCGATATCCTGCCCGGGCTGATGCCGTCGATGATCCGGAAGGTCCGGCAGATGACGGGCATCCCGGTATTGACGGGCGGGCTCATTACAGAAAAACGGGAGGTCATGCAGGCGCTCGAGGCCGGTGCGCTCGCCATTTCCAGCACTGCGCCGGACGTCTGGCAGATGTAAGGAGGATGCGCGATGTGCAGCGATGCCAAGGAAAAGATCGCAGAAGCCGTCGAACAGATGATGCTGACGAAGCCGGTCAGCAAGATCACCGTCCAGAGCGTCATGGAACAGGCGCAGATGAAGCGCCAGACCTTTCACTATCACTATCAGGACATCTACAGCGTGCTGGAGTGGATCGTGGTGTGCGAGATCTGCACGCCGCTGCGGTATGACGAGAGCGTCAGCGCGGAGGACTGGTGCATGCAGGCACTGGCGCTGCTGCGGGCCAGACAGCCGCTGCTGCGCAGGATCTCCCCTGTCCTCGGCCGCGAAAAGCTCTACCAGCTCACCGCCGGGATCCTCCGGCCGCAGCTGGCGCGCTTTCTTCCTCCCGCCGACACGCAGGACGCCGGGACGTACCGGCTCGCGCTGGATATGCTCTGCTACGCCGCGTTCTGCACGCTCGACAGTCTTGTCGTCAGCCGGATGCCGCTCAACGTTGAGACGTGCGCGCGGAACATGCGCGCGCTGTTCGTAACGATGCGGCAGGCGTCATGAATTTTACAGAAGCGCTTCTATTTTTCGGTTTTACGCACACGATGTTATGTGCATATTCGCTATAAATCAATCGATAGAATTTTATTTTTTGGTGATTTTAACATTTTCCCAAGCTTATTTAAAGACACCGGGCGGTTTTTCCGCTATACTGTTTTTTGAAGATGCCACCATGGAGTGATCATAAAATTTGCAAGAAAGATAAGGAGGATGTATTCATGGCAAAATACATCATGGCCCTGGA
>JAGBDL010000181.1 GCA_017937505.1 Clostridia bacterium
ATTATATAAGAAAGAGCTTGAATGTGCAGGGACGCGAGGCAACGAAACGGATGATTGAAGAGACGTTGGAGTATGAGACGTTCAGACAGGCGCGCGCATATTATCAGCATCATCCCGAGAAGTGGGAAGCGGCAATACTGCTTCGGGAAGGGGATTGTCAGGCGTATCTAAAAAAAGCTGAAGCTGCAAAAAAGTCAAAGGCGAGCGATAGAATTCGAGGAATTCTCAAAAGATTTATTATAGGATATAAATAACTAAACCGGGCGGCCGACGGCCGCCCGTTCTGTATGCACCGTTCGTCAACATGGCGAACGGATGAGCTGACTGTATGCTAAGCCGCAGCGGTCAGCTCATTCCACGCTCCCGCAGCAGCCGCGCCAGCTTTTCGGTGGACTGCGCCGCGGGCAGCCGGTTATCAAACTCGATATGCGCGGCCCTGCGATAGAGCGCCTCGCGCGCGGCGAACAGCGTGCGCATGCGCTCCGCCTTGTCCCCGGCGAGGTTGGGGCGCGTGTCCTGGCGCACGTCCGCGATCATGTCGTCAAGCGGGCGGTTGAGCCAGACGACCAGGCCGTGCCCGCGCATGAGTTCAATGTTCTCCTCGCGCGTGACGATGCCGCCGCCCGTGGCGACGACGCAGGGCGTAGATTCGCAGGCGCGCCGCAGCGCCGCCGTTTCGCAGACGCGGAAGCCCGCGTCGCCGGAGGCGGCGAAGATCTCCGGGATCGTGCGGCCCTCGTGCGCCTCGATCGCGTCGTCCAGATCGGTGAACGGGCAGGAGAGCAGCGCGGCAAGCCGACGGCCGACGGTGCTCTTGCCGCAGCCCATCATGCCGATGAGAAAGATGTGCTTGTCCATGGCTTACCCCTTCGCCGCGCGGTACGCGCCCAGCAGACGGCAGTTCTCGCAGTCCTTGGAGAGCGACTCCATCAGCACGCGCAGGTTGTCTTCGCTCACGTTGCCGGTCAGGTCGACGTAGAAGCAGTACTCCCAGTTGTTGTTGTGCAGCGGCCGGGACTCGATGTGCGTCAGGTTCATGCCCATGGCGACGAAGCTGGAGAGCGCGCGCATGAGCGTGCCGCGCTCGTGGCGCAGGGTGAAGGTGATGGTCGCCTTGTCCGGCACACCGATGGGCTCCGGGCTGCTGGATACCACGATGAAGCGGGTGTGGTTGCCGTCAAAGGAGTGGATGTCCGGCGCGAGGATCTCAAGGCCGTAGTGCCTGGCGGCCAGCCGGGAGGCGATGGCGGCATTGCGCCTGTCGCCCAGCTCCGCGACGTGCTTGGCGGAAATGGCGGTGTTGAAGTAGGGGGTGGTCTTCCAGTCCGGGTGCTGGCTGAGGAAGACCGGGCACTGGGCGAAGCCCTGCTCGTGGCTGTACACGGTCGTGATGTCCTCGAGCGTGGCGCCCGGCACGCCCAGCAGGCACTGCTCCACGCGCACCAGCTGCTCGCCGACGATGTGGCAGGAGTAGCGGCCCATGAGGTCGTACACCGTGTCGATGGAGCCGGAGGAGGAGTTTTCCACCGGGAGCACGCCGTACTTGACGCTGCCCTCCGCCACGGCGGCGAAGATCTCCTCAAACGTCTTGAAACACACGCGGTCGCTGTCCTCGCCGAAGAAGCCGACGACCGCGCTCTCGCTGAACGCGCCCGGCATGCCGTTGTAGGCGACGCGCTGCGTCTTGGTCAGCGTGTCCAGATAGCGGCGCTGCTCCTGACGGGACAGGCGCATCAGCTCGCGGAAAAGCTCCACGACGCTTCCCTTGAGCGGCTCCTCTGCGGTCATGTCGGCCCGGGAGAGCAGCACCTCCTGCTCGCGGGAGGCGTCTAGAATGTCTATGTGATGCGCGTGCTTGTAAACGGCTACGTCGCGTGCGACGTGCATGCGCTCGGTGAAGAGCGCGATGATCTGTCTGTCGATGGCGTCGATCTCGGCGCGGCTACTGGAAAGGTCTTTCATGGCGTTATTCTCCTTCCTTGAGCGCTTGGGTGGAGGCGTCGTCCATCATCAGCTCGCACAGGGCGATGGCCAGCGCGCTCTCGACGACGACGACGGCGCGCGGGACGATGCAGGGATCGTGGCGGCCGGTGATGGTGAGCGTCGTATTCTCTCCGGTGGTCAGATCAACGGTCTGCTGCGCGCGCCCGATGGAGGGCGTGGGCTTGACGCAGACGCGGAAGACCAACGGCATGCCGTTGGTGATGCCGCCGGTCACGCCGCCGTTGTGGTTGGTCAGGCAGGCGACGCGCGCATCCCCGGTAAAGGTCATCGCGTCGTTGGTCTGGCTGCCGCGCATGCGGGCCATCCAGGCCGCGTCGCCGAACTCGACGGACTTGACCGCGGGGATGGAGAAGAGCAGCTGGCTTACGACGCTCTCCACCGAGCCGAAGAACGGCGAGCCGATTCCCGCGGGCACGCCGACCGCAGCGCACTCGATGACGCCGCCGACGCTGTCGCAATCGGCCCGGGCCTCGGCCACGCGCGCGCGCATGGCGGCCTCGCAGCCGGGATCGAGCAGCGGGAAGCGGCTCTCCTGCAGGCGCTCAAGCGTCGCCGCGTCCACCTGCACGGGATCAAACGGCGTATCCTGTACCTGCTCGATGGCGGCGATGTGCGCGCCGATCGCGATGCCCCGCTGGGCGAGCAGCGCCCGGGCGATGCTGCCGGCGAAGACGAGCGGCGCGGTGATGCGGCCCGAAAAGTGCCCGCCGCCGCGCGGATCATTGAAGCCTGCGTACTTGACGCTGCCGGCGTAATCGGCGTGGCCGGGGCGCATCCTCGCGCGCAGCTGCGCATAGTCGCCGGAGCGGGTGTTGGTGTTTTCGATCAGGCCGCACAGCGGCGCGCCGGTCGCGCGGCCCTCAAAGAGCCCGGACACGATTCTGACCCTGTCCGGCTCCCTGCGGGCCGTCGCCGTGGGGTCGTTGCCCGGCGCGCGGCGCGCCATGTGGCGGGCGATGTCCTCCTCGCGAATGACCGTGCCGGCTGGGATGCCGTCGATGACCATGCCGATCGCGCCGCCGTGGGATTCGCCGAAGATCGTCAGCTTGAAGTGATTGCCGAAGGAGCCTCTCATTGCGCGTGCCCTCCCAATGCCGTGAATTCTTCCCAGAACGCCGGGGCGGATTTGGCGACCGCCTCCGCGTCCGTGATGGTGAGATCGCCGCTTGCCAGCACGGAGGCGACGGCCATCGCCATGACGATGCGGTGGTCGTTGCAGCCGTCGATGCGCGCGCCGTGCAGCGGCTTGCCGCCGCGGATGACCAGCCCGTCCGGGCGCTCCGTCACGTCCGCGCCGCAGGCGGTGAGCGCCGCGCACATGGCGGCAAGGCGATCGCTCTCCTTGATGCGCAGGCGGGCCGCGCCGGTGATGCGGCTTTCGCCGTCGGCGGCGGCCATCGCCACGGCGAGGATGGGCACCAGATCCGGAATCTGGGAGGCGTCCACGTCGCACGCGCGCAGCCGGGAGGGGCAGACGGTGAGCACATCGCCCTGTCTGTTGATGATTGCGCCCATGCCGCGCAGGATGTCGACGATCGCGCGGTCGCCCTGGGCGCTGTCCATGTCAAGACCGTGCAGCATGAGCGGGCCGGCGCTGGAGAGGCACCCCGCGGTGAGATAGAACGCCGCGTGGCTCCAGTCGCTCTCCACATGCGCGGCGCCGGGGGAGACGGGGCGCTGGCCGCCGGGCACGACGAGCGTCTGCTTGTCCTTAAAGAAGGACTCCACGCCGAACGTTTTCTGCACGCGGCGGGTGAGCTCCACGTACGCGCGCGACTCGAGCTTCGTCGTGATGCGGATGACGCTGTTGCCCGCAAGCTGCGGCAGCGCCAGCAGCAGCCCCGTGATGAACTGGCTGCTCACGTCGCCGCGCAGGAAATACTGCCCGGACTGCAGCCTGCCCTCGATGGTCAGGCGGTCGTCCGTCTTCTCCCAGCGCACGCCGAGCGGGCGAAACAGCTCCTCGTAGACGTCCAGCGGGCGCTGCATCAGCCGCCCGTGGCCGACGAACGTCACCGGGCCGCGCCCGTCCAGCGCCAGCGGGATAAAGAACCGCAGCGTCGAGCCGGATTCCCCGCAGTCGAGCACGCGCATTCCGCCCGGGCCCGTCTGCTGTCCGCCCGAGATTCTGGCGGACACAAAGCCGGGCAGCGCGTGCGGTAGGGTTTCAGCCTGTGCGCTCAGCCCCAGCGCCTGCGCGCAGGCCAGCGTCGCCTCGATGTCGCGAGAGAGCTGAAGCGGCGAAAGCGTGGTTTCGCCCCTGGCCAGCGCGGCCATCATCACCGCGCGGTGCGAGGCGGACTTGCTGGGCATCACCCGGAGCGTGCCGGACAGGGGGCTGGGGGAGACGGTCTTGATCATGGGATTCTCCTTATACGGTTTCAATTCAAAATGGCTTTGAGCCGCGCGAAGCGAAGAAGGGAGTCTGAGGGATGAAATCCCTCAGGCGGGTTTTAGGGCGGCAGCCCTAACGTATTCCAAGAAAAGGACGCAGTTTCAGAGCAGGATGCGCAGCAGCCTACGATTGAAACGGGTTTGTATCGCCAAGAAAGGGACGATAAACAAATTACAGCATAGCCCTGAGCTGTGTGGGCGTGAGCGGCACGCCGGTGCACTGGCCGATCTCCGTCAGGATCACGACGCGCACCGTGCTGCCCTCGGCCTTTTTATCCAGCGCCATCGTGGCGGCAAGCGTCTCGGCGCTCAAGCCCTCGGGCACCTCGGTCATCAGCTCGTAGCCCCTGAGGACGGCGCGGATGCGCTCCGCCGTGCCCGCCGGCGTGATGCCCAGCGTCTCGCCCCAGCGGGCGGCGGCGACCATGCCGATGGACACGGCCTCGCCGTGCAGCAGCGTGCCGTAGCCCATGGCGTTTTCCAGCGCGTGTGCCAGCGTGTGCCCGAAGTTGAGCTGCATGCGCACGCCGTGGTCGTGCGGATCGCGCCGCACGTAGTCCGCCTTGAGGGCACAGCAACGGGCGATGACCTCATCCAGCACCGGCATGAGCCTTTCGCGCGTGCCCAGGCTCTCCAGCCGCTCAAACAGCGCGCGGTCGCAGATGCAGCCGTACTTGATCACCTCGCCCAGGCCCGCGCCGACCTGCCGCGCATCGAGCGTCTTCAGCGTATCGCAGTCCACCAGCACCAGCTCCGGCTGATAGAACGCGCCCAGCAGGTTTTTGCCGCGCGGATGGTTGATGGCCACCTTGCCGCCGACGGAGGAATCGACCTGCGCCAGCAGCGTGGTGGGCACCTGCACGAAGTGCACGCCGCGCAGATAGGTGCAGGCGGCGTAGCCCGTGATGTCGCCCACGACGCCGCCGCCCAGCGCGATCACCAGATCCGCGCGCGTGAGGTGCGCGTCCAGAAACGCGTCGTAGAGCCGGGAGAGCTGCGCGGCGCACTTGGTCTCCTCGCCCGCGGGCAGGGTGACGACGGACGCCTCCACGCCGGCGCGGCGCAGCTGCTCCAGCAGCGTGCCGGCATACAGCGGCGCGGTGTTGCTGTCCGCAACGACGGCGGCTTTTCTGCCCTTGTAGGGCGCAAACAGCGGCGCGCAGGAAGCGAGCAGGCCGCTTGCAATGTGGATGTCATACCGGCTTTCGGGGGCGTTGGCGGTCACAGAGACGACGGGCATGCGTATCCTCCTTATCATCACAGAAAAACGGGCTGTAAGCGCGAAGCGAAGAAGGGAGTCTGAGGGATAAAATCCCTCAGGCAGGTTTGGGCGGCAGCCCAACGTACTCCGTCGCGAAGCGATCAGAAGCAAGAATCGCAGAGGAGCCGAAGGCGACAATTGCGATTTTGTGAGAGCAGCTTGGACAATTTATTTGAATAGCGGCGTCTTGCTCGGCGCAAAGCCGCGCAGCTGGTCGAATTCCTTCTTGCGGTTGCTGGAAACGGTGAGGCGCTCAAGCAGCGCCTGACGGTCGCCGTTTCGAAGCAGGTCGCTGTACTCCTGCAGCTTGCCGATCAGCTCGTCCGTGAGATCAGCGAGCGTTTCCCGGTTCACCCAGAACAGCTCGGTCCACAGATCCGGCTCCAGCGCGGCCACGCGGGTTGCGCCGCGGAAGGAGCCGCCCTCAAAGCCGTAGCTGTCAAAGAGCAGGTGCTGGTCGCACAGCGCCAGGGCCATGATGTGCATCAGCTGGCTGGTGTAGGCGATGCGCTCGTCGTGCGCCTCGGGATTGGAGCGCACGATGTCCGCGCAGCCCATGTGCAGAACCAGCCGCTCCATGAGGCGGACGGCTTCCTCCGGCACGGCCTCGTCGGGCGTCAGGATGTAATGGCTGCCGCGGAAGAGATCGGCGGTGGCGTTGGCAAAGCCGCCGCGCTCCCGGCCCGCCATCGGATGGCCGCCCAAATAGATGAAGCGGCGGTTCTCAAGCGCCGAGACCGCCTCGTGCAGCGGGCGCTTCACCCCGCACACGTCGGTCAGCAGCGAGCCGGGCTTGATGCGGCGCGCCTGATCCTTCACGAAGGCTGCGGCGGCGTCGGGATGCAGGCACAGGACGGTCACGTCCATGCCCTCAAGCGGCGCCTCGGTCGCGTCCTTCCAGGCTGCCTGCACCGCGCCGCGGTTCAGGGCTTCAAAGCGCGTCCACTCGTCGCGGTCGACGGCGTACAGCTCGGCGTCGGGGTAGCCGTGCAGCGCGAGCGCCATGCTGCCGCCGATCAGGCCGAGACCGACAAACATGATCTTCATAGCGTACGCTCCACGATCGGGGCCATGGCGTGCAGCTTGCCCATCACCTGCGCGAACTGCGGCGGGGTCAGGCTCTGCGCGCCGTCGCACAGGGCGCACGGCGGGTTGTTGTGCACCTCGATGATCAGGCCGTCCGCGCCGGCGGCGATGGCCGCCAGGGACATGCGCTCCACCATCCAGTTCAGGCCCGTCGCGTGGCTCGGGTCTACGATGACCGGCAGGTGGGACAGCTGCTTGACCGCCTGCACCGCGGAGAGATCGAGCGTGTTGCGGGTGTAGGTCTCAAACGTGCGGATGCCGCGCTCACAGAGGATGACGTTCGGGTTGCCGGCGGCCATGATGTATTCCGCGCTCATCAGCCATTCGTAGACGGTGGCGCTCAGGCCGCGCTTGAGCAGGATGGGCTTGCGGGTCTGGCCCAGCTCGGTGAGCAGATCGAAGTTCTGCATGTTGCGCGCGCCGACCTGGATGACGTCCACGCGGCGGTCGAACTCCTCGACCAGCTTTGGGCTCATGATCTCGGTGCAGATGGGCATGCCGGTCAGCTCCCTGGCCTGCTCCAGCAGATCCAGGCCCTCGAGCTTGAGCCCCTGGAACGCGTAGGGCGAGGTGCGGGGCTTGTACGCGCCGCCGCGCAGGATGTTCGCGCCCGATGAACGCACCTTGAGCGCGGTGTCGGTGAGCTGTTCGTAGCTTTCCACGGAGCAGGGGCCCGCGAAGATGGCGAGCTTGCGCCCGCCGACCGGCACGCCGCCGCAGTCGATGACGGAATCCGTCGGGTGGAACTTGCGGTTCGCCTTCTTGAACGGCTCGGAAACCGGCATGATGCGCTCCACGCCCGGCTGAATCAGGAAATCGGTCGGGTCCAGATGCGCTACGTCGCCGATGACGCCCAGCACCACGCAGTCCACGCCGGCGTTGCGCTGAATCTGCATGCCCTTCGCCTCAAGCGACTTGCACAGCGAGCCGATCTGTTCCTCGGTTGCCTTGGGTTTCATGATGATAATCATGGGTTGCTCCTTCTTTCTCCCGATCAAAAAAGCTCCCGCCATGTGTGGCAGGAGCCTGATGAACCAGGTTGATATGGAGGGACGCTTCACGCCGCCTTCCTTCTCATGCGCGCACAAAAGCAAGACCATCGCTGCAAAAGCAATAGCCGCTAAATCGCGCAAAAGAGAAGCTGAACATGTGCGGTACCCTCCGAATCCGATTGGAAAAAGTATAGCACGCTTCCGAAGCGAACGCAAGCGGTTTGTGAAAAGGGTGCGAAAGTTGACAGTCTGTCACTCAAAAGATGAATTTGATTCAACCTTTCTCAGCAGCTTTTTGACGTCCTCGCGCCCGGCGAGGGCGAGGATGTGCTCCGTGCCGGTGAAGGCGTAGTTGGCGCCGGGCATGGGGCGCAGCTCGTCGCCGGTCTTGACTGCCAGAATGTTGATGTGGTAGCGGTTGCGGATGCCCAGCTCAAGGATCGTCTTGCCGATCCAACTGGCCAGCGGCGGGATCTCGTAGATCGCGTATTCGTCCGTCAGCTCGATGTAGTCAAAGACGTTGGTCGCGCTGGTGCGCATGGCGACGCGCTCGGCGCTGTCGCGCTCCGGATAGACCACCTCGTCCGCGCCGTTGCGCAGCAGCAGACGCGTGTGCATGTCCTGGCTGGACTTGGCGATGATGCGCTGTGCGCCCAGATCCTTGAGCATGGAGGTGATGAGCAGGCTGCTGGCAAAATCAGAGCCGATGCACACGAAGCAGACGTCAAAGTTGTGCACGCCCAGCGCGTGCAGCGCGGCCTCGTCCGTGCAGTCCGCGATCTGCGCGCTGGTGACGGAGTTGGCCAGCTCGGTGACGGCGGCCTCGTTTTGATCGACGATCATGACCTCGTTGCCCAGCTGCATGAGCTTGAGACACAGGTGACGGCCGAAGCGGCCCAGGCCGATGACTAGAACGGATTTCATCTGAATAACCTCCTTAGCCGATGAGGATGCGCTCCTGCGGGCAGCGCAGCGGAGAGGGCGACGGATGGCGGGCGATGAGCAGCGCGAACGTGAGGCTGCCCAGCCGCCCGGCGTACATGAGCAGGATGACGAGCAGCCGCGCAAATGTGCCCAGCTCGCGCGTGACGCCGGTGCTCATGCCGACGGTGTTGATGGCGGAGAAGACCTCGATGACCACGTCCTCAAGCGCAAGCTCCGGCTGCGCGGCGCAGATGGCCAGCGTGGAGAGCATCGCCAGCGACACATAGATGATGACAATCGAGCAGGCGCGGCGCATGAGATCCTCCGGCAGGCGGCGGCCAAAGAGGCGGATGTCCTCCTCGCGCCGCAGGATGGAGACAGCCAGCAGCATCAGCACCAGCATGGTCGTGGTCTTCGCGCCGCCCGCGGTGGAGCCGGGGTTGCCGCCGGTGAGCATGAGCAGGATGGTCAGCAGGCTGCCGGCGGGCGAGAGCTCCGATGTGGGCACCGTGTCAAAGCCGGCGGTGCGCGGCGTGACGGCGGAAAAGAGGCTGGCCAGCACGCGCGTGCCCGTGTCCATGCCGGCCATGGACGCGCCGGCTTCAAAGACGAAAAACAGGCAGGCAGGCACCAGCACGATAAACGGCGTGATGACCAGCACGACGCGCGTGTGCAGCTGAAGACGGCGGAAGCGGAACCGGTTTTCGATCAGATCGTCCCAGACGAAGAAGCCCAAGCCGCCCAGCAGGACGAGACTGACAGCCACCAGGTTGACCAGCGGATCGGAGACGAAGGATTCCAGCGAGGAGAACAGCCCGGAAACCGTGCCCATCAGGTCAAAGCCCGCGTTGCAGAACGCGGAGACGGCGTGAAACACGGCGTAGAATGCGCCGCGGGCAGGGCCCAGCAGCGGAACAAAGCGCAGGGAAAGCAGCAGCGCGCCGGCGAGCTCGAGCAGCAGCGTGCCGTAAAGCGCGCGGCGCACGAGGCGCACGATACCGCCGATGTGCAGCGTGGAGACGCTCTCCACCAGCAGTGTGCGCTGGCGAAGGCCGATGCGCCGGTTCATCATGATCGCCGCCAGCGCGATGACCGTCATCACGCCCAGACCGCCGATCTGGATGCCGGCAAGAAGCACGCAGCGGCCGAAGGCGGACCAGTGGGTCGCCGTATCCACGACGACCAGGCCCGTGACGCAGACGGCGCTCGTGGCCGTAAACAGGGCGGTGAGCGGGTCGGTCCATGTGCCCTCGCGGCTGGAGGCCGGAAGCATCAGCAGCAGGGTGACGATCGCGATGATCGCAGCGAAGCCCAGCGCGATGACGCCCTGCGCGCTCATCGGCGGGTGCTTCGGGGGAAGTTTGGTCTTGCGGTGCATGCTTCGCGCCTCCTGATGCCATTCAAAGATACCCATATAGTATATGCGCGGCCTGTGCCTGTCAAGCCGGCGCTGGGGCGGGTCAGAGCATGAACCGCACGGCGACCGCCTTGCCCAGGATGCTGACGTTGCGGGTCTCCTGCGCGCCGCCGATGGTGATGGGGGCATATTTGGGGTTGGAGGGCATCAGCTGGGTGAACGCGACGCGGCCGACCGGATCGAGAATGCGGCGCACGCGCTTGAGCGTCAGCTCGTCGTCCAGCGCGACCGCGGCGATTTCGCCGTCGCGCACGCTCTCCTGCCTGCGGATGAAGACGAGGTCGCCGGAGTGAATGCGGTCGCCGATCATCGAATCGCCCTGCGCGATGAGCGCAAAGTCGCACGCGACGCCCTCCTCAATGGTGGCATACTCCGTGCCGTCGCCGGGCTTGTAGATCGGCTCGCCGCAGGCGACGCTGCCGATGATCGGCACGCGGCGCACGCCGCCCTCCGCAGCGGCATCCCGGGCGGCGGACGTCCGCTGCCCGGAGAGCAGCGAAAGCGGCACGCCGAGCTTCGCAGCGTAATCCTCCACGACGGACAGGCGCGGGACGCGCTGCTTGGTTTCATATCGGCTGATGACCTGCTTGGTGGTGCCCAAAATGGACGCGAGCTCGTCCTGAGTCAGGCCGCGTTCCTTGCGGATGGCCTTGAGCATATCGCCGAATTCCATGGCTGCATGCCTCCTTTTCAGCGGTTTACAGATTTCTTCTGATGTCATTATAACAGATTGGTCACCAAATGCAACACTTTTAAAACTTTTTCAGAAAATTGTCACCAAACGGTTGACGAACGGCCGTTCGCGTGCTAGAATGACGTTGTCGCCAAACGAGTGACAGAATCCGACAAGGAGTCACCGGTTGGAATGAGATCGGAGTGGTTTTTCAATTCCATAATCCGGATAAAATTGCTTTTGATGTGGATTGAAGAACACGGGAATATCGATGAATTTTTAAAAAAGTGGATTTCGATGGAAAGGGGATCGATAGGGCGTGGAAATGGCGATGGAGATGTCTATGCAGCGGATGGCCGACCTGGAGCGGCGCGTGCTGGCGCTGGAGGAGCGCACGCGCAGGTCCCTGTGGACGCGGGAAGAGGAGCTTGCGCGCAAGGAGGAGGCGCTTGTCGCCCAATACGGCGAGTATGTGGACAAGACGGCGACGGCGAAAATCCTGGGCGTGACGCGCGCGACGGTGTACGCGATGCTCGCGGACGGACGCATCGAAGGCGCATGCAGCGGGCGGCGCGTGGCCGTGCGCAGCATTGCGCGCTACATGGCCACGCCAAAGAGCCGGGGGAGAAAAATCAAGCCGGCATGATGCCGGCGCGAAGCATACAAGGGACAAACAATCATACGAAAAGAGGGAATGACCATGAGTCTGATTCAGATGGTGCTTTTGCTTTTGTTCGGCGTGCCGCTGGTGGTGGCGTGCCTGGCGTTTACCCTGTGCGCGATGTGGATGCAGATGCGCGAGGATCAACAGCGCGCAGAGAAGCAGGGGTTGGCCGAAAGCGCATAATCCTCAAACAGCCGCGTGACGGCGTCCTGATAGGCAGAAAGCGAATTTGCCTTGCGGGCGGCCTTCAGCGGCTTTTCTGCGTCCTCAAAGCAGCAAGCGATGTTCTTGGCGACCTCGCGCATGCGCCCAAGCACCACGCAGGCGGGATAGGCGTCCTGATAGGCGCGCAGCAGGTCGTCGTGGAACGCGCGGAGCGTCTCTTTACACAGCGGCGCGCCGCCGGCATAGGTCTGCGCGAGCGCGGGATTGGCGAGCATGCCGCGGCCAAGCATCAGCGCGCCGGTCTTCGGGTGCTCCCGCTCAAACGCGCGGCAGCCGTCCGGGGTGAACAGGTCGCCGTTGTAGACAAGGGGCATGCGCGCGCTTGCCTCCGCCGCGGCGTACACGTCCCGGTGCACCGCGCCCTTGTAGTATTCCTCGCGCGTGCGGGGATGGATGATGAGCTCGCGGATCGGGTAGCGGTTGTAGAGGTCAAGCAGCGCGTCAAACTCGTCCGGGGAGGAAAAGCCGATGCGCGTTTTGACGGACACGCGCACCGGCGTGCGCGCGAAGACCTCGTCGAGGAACCACGAAAGCTCCTGCGGGCGCTGCAGAAGGCCCGCGCCCTTGCCCTTGGCCGTGACGGTGCCGGACGGGCAGCCGGCATTCAGGTTGACCTCCTCATAGCCCAGATCGTGCAGCAGATTCGCCGCCCAGATGAAATGGTCGGCGTTTTTTGTGAGCACCTGCGGCACGGCGTTCAGTCCCGCGTTGGCCTGCGGCTCGACGTTTTTGCGCTCGCGCGGGGTGAGCACGAGGTTCTGCGTGGGGCTGATGAAGGGGATGAAGTATTTGACGGGGCCGGTGAAGTGCGCATGGTGCACCTGGCGGTAGACGGTATCGGTGACGCCCTCAAGCGGCGCGAAATAGACGGGCAGGGACATGAAAAGCTCCTTCCAATCAAAGTGGACTCATTGTAGCATGAAATGCGCGCCGGGGCAATTGACAAACGCACGCAGGGTGGGTACAATGGGATGAAATTCTGCTTGAAACAAATGAGGCGTGCAACATGAAGAACAATCCTGCGCTGCTGACCCTGCTGGGCGGCATGCTCTGGGGCTTTTCCGGCACATGCGGCCAGTATCTTTTGCAGACAAAGGGCCTGACGAGCGAGTTCATCGTGCCCATCCGCCTGACGGCGGCGGGGCTGGTGCTCCTGCTGGTGTGCTTTGCGCGCGAGGGCAGGCATGTCTTTGACGTCTTCAAAAGGGACGCGAGGGACATCGTGATCTTCGGCGTGCTGGGCATGAGCATGTGCCAGTACACCTATTTTTCCGCGATCGGCGCGTCGAACGCCGGCACAGCGACGGTGCTGCAATACACCGGCCCGGTGCTGATCCTGGTCTACATGTCCCTGCGCGGCAGGCGGCTCCCCCGGCCTGCGGAGGTGCTGGCCATCCTGCTGGCGCTGGCAGGCACGTTCCTGCTGGCGACGCACGGCAACCCGAAGACCATGGTGCTCTCGTCCAAAGCGCTGTTCTGGGGCATGCTCTCCGCCGTCGCGCTGGCGATCTACACCGTGCAGCCGGGCAGGCTGCTGCAGACGTACGGCTCGGCGGTGGTCACGGCCTGGGGCATGCTGATCGGCGGCGCCATGCTGATGGCAGCGTTCCGTCCGTTTGCGATGGAGGTCGCGCTCGACGCGCAGGCCGTCACCGCGATGGTCGTCATCATCCTCGTGGGCACGGTGGCGGCGTTCTCGGCGTACATGGAGGGCGTGCGCTGCGTCGGCCCGAAGAAGGGCAGCCTGTACGCCTCCATCGAGCCGGTATCCGCCGCGGTGTTCTCCGCGCTGCTGATGGGCGCGCGCTTTACCGGCATGGATTTGCTCGGCTTTGCGTGCATCCTCTCAACGATCTTCCTGCTGGCGATGGATAAGAAGGATTGATACGAGCCTCAGATAAAGGGCGCGATTGCTCACGAAAGACCTCAACCACTGCGGACATTCCCTCCGGCTGCTGAAACGTCCCCCAGGAGGGCGGCTGGAGCTGCTGAAACCAATTCAGGCTCCCTCTTGAGGGAGCTGTCAGCGAAGCTGACTGAGGGAGTTCGTGAACAAGAGTTCACCATTCCATAAGAAAAGCACCGACCTTTGCGATCGGTGCTTTTTGCATGCGTTGTTACGCCTGGGCGAGCCACTCGTCGGCCTTCGCGGCGGACATGCGCTTGATGCTCTCCTCGGCGTACTGGGAGTCCGGACCGCCGAAGGTGTACAGGAAGAACTTGCCGCCCTCGGTCTTGTAGAGGGACTCCTCGTAGCCGGCCGGATCGCCGAAGGCGCCGAAGGTGCGCTTGGCCACCAGCTCAGAGGCCTCGGTATCGTACTCAACCTTGCAGATGATCTTCTTCATATCAATGGAATTCCTTTCATGTCTGACTGTTCATGGCTGCCTGGCAGCCGGAAACTGCTTTCTGATGCGGAACTGATATACCAGTATCCGATGCGGCAGTATGATAACACAAAGATTCCCAGAAGACAACACCCTCCCAAAAGAATGATGAATTCTGGTGAAAAAACGGGCGATGGTTATGTGGATAAAGCGAAATAAATGAGGTCAGATCAGCGTTTTTAAGGCGCGCATGCACGGAAAAGGAGCACTGCTTCTGCGCTGCAAACGGCCGGAAGACGATCCGGCTGCAAAAAAAGGGCTTGACAAGCGGGCCGACCTGTCGTACAATCCGGCTAAATCATTTTAGCTAAAAACTGTTAAGTAAAATGATTGAAATAAAAATCAAGGAGCATACCGATATGAATTTTGAAACCGTGCGCGACGTGATCGCGGAATCCCTGGCTGCGATGTGGAGAAGGTGACCCTGGAGGCCAAGCTGGTGGAGGATCTGGGCGCCGATTCCCTGGCCTCCGTGGAGCTGCTGATGGCGATCGAGGAGGCGACCGGCGTGTCCATCGACGACGAGCTGATGCCCTCCATCAAGACCGTCGCGGACATCATGAAGGTCATCGAGGAAAACAAGTGAGCGCATGCCCGCCGCACAGCCTCCGGCGGGTGTTCTTCATCAACGGAAGGGTTAAAGCATGACGAATCAGGAAATTTTTGAGCTGATGGACCGCTTTGAGCGCAGCGCCATCCGCACGCTGCGCCTGAGCTGGGACGGCACGACGCTGGAGATGAGCAAGGACGCGCTGGCGGCCCCTGCGCTGACCTCGCCTGCGCCCGCGGCGGCGCCCGCGCCGTGCGAAAGCACGATCGATGCGCCGCTGGCAGGCGTGTTCTACGCTGCCTGCGCGCCGGGCGAAGCGCCGTGTGTGCGCGAGGGCGACCGCGTGAAGCAGGGCGACACCGTGTGCCTGATGGAGGCGATGAAGATGATCAGCGAGATTCCCGCGCCGTGCGATTGCATCATCACCCGCGTGCTCAAGGAAAACGGCGAGCTGGCCGGCTATGGCGAGCCGCTCTTCGGGTACCGGCCATGCTGAAGCGGGTGCTGATCGCTAACCGGGGCGAAATTGCGCTGCGGATTCTGCGTGCCTGCCGGGAATCGGGCATGGAAACCGTCGCGGTGTACTCCACAGCGGATGAAAGAGCGCTGCATGTGCAGCTGGCGACGCAGAGCGTGTGCATCGGCCCGGCGCCTGCGGGCGAGAGCTATCTCAACCAGAACGCGCTGCTGACCGTGGCGAAGGACACCGGCTGCGACGGCGTGCATCCGGGCTACGGCTTCCTGTCTGAAAACGCGGACTTTGCCGACGCGTGCCGCGCGGCGGGGCTGACGTTCATCGGCCCCGGCGGCGACGTGATCCGCAGGGCGGGCGACAAGGCCGCAGCCCGCAGAATGATGCG
>JAGBDL010000182.1 GCA_017937505.1 Clostridia bacterium
CATCGGCCGCCTCCAGCGCGCAGGCCTGCGCGCCCAGCAGCAGCAGCGCCGCCATCAGCGCTGCCGCACGCCCTTTATGCACGTCACAGTCTTCCCTTCACCATCGTCAGCGCGATGCGCTTCTTCTTTTGATCCACATCGACCACCCAGACCTTGACCACGTCGCCCACGGCGACCGCCTCGCTCGGGTGCTTGATAAACTTCTCCGACATGCGCGAGATGTGCACCAGCCCGTCCTGATGCACGCCGATGTCCACGAACGCGCCGAAGTCGATCACGTTGCGCACCGTGCCGGTCAGCTCCATACCGGGCACGAGGTCCTCGATGGACAGCACGTCCGTGCGCAGCACCGGCGGCGGCAGCTCCTCGCGCGGATCGCGTCCCGGCTTTTCCAGCTCTGCGGCGATGTCCAGCAGCGTCATTTCGCCCACGCCCAGCTCCGCAGCCAGCCTGCCTGCGCCGAGCTCCTGCACGCGCGCCGTGACGCCCGCGATGCCACCCCGGCGGATGTCCTTCACGTCGAGGCCCAGGCGCGCAAGCAGCGCCTTCGCCGCCGGATAGCTCTCCGGGTGCACCGCCGTCGCGTCCAGCGGGTTGCTGCCGCGCACGCGCAGAAAGCCCGCGCACTGCTCAAACGCCTTCGGCCCCAGCTTGGGCACCTTTTTGAGCTGCGCGCGCGAGGTGATGCCGTTCTCCTCGCGATAGGCAACGATGTTCGCCGCCAGCGCTTTGCCGATGCCCGCCACATGCGTGAGCAGCTGCACGGAAGCGGTCTCCACGTCCACGCCGACGCTGGAGACGCAGCTCTCCACCACGCCGTCAAGCGCCGATTCCAGCTCCGCCTGCTTGAGGTCGTGCTGATACTGGCCCACGCCGATCGCCTTGGGATCGATCTTCACCAGCTCGGCGAGCGGGTCCTGCATGCGCCGGGCGATCGACACCGCGCTGCGCAGGGAGACGTCGTACTCCGGGAATTCCTCCGCCGCCAGCTTGCTGGCCGAGTAGACGCTCGCGCCCGCCTCGCTGACGATCATGTACTGGACGCCCGGCAGCTCGGGCAGCAGCGAGGCGATGAACTGCTCGCTCTCGCGCGAGGCCGTGCCGTTGCCGATGGCGATCGCCGTGACCTTATGCCTGCGCGCCATGGAGAGGATCAGCTTCTTGGCCGCGGCCTTCTGCCGCTCCTGCCCGGGCAGGGTAAAGTGGCCCACGCCGGTCTCCAGCACCTTGCCCGTCTCATCGACGACCGCCAGCTTGCAGCCCGTGCGGAAGCCCGGATCCACGCCCAGCGTCACCTTGCCGCGGATGGGCGGCTGCATGAGCAGCTGCTTCACGTTCTGGCCGAAGACGCGGATCGCGCCCTCGTTCGCGCGGTCGGTCAGCTCATTTCGGATCTCGCGCTCCAGCGACGGCCCGATCAGGCGGCTCCACGCGTCCTTCGCCGCCTCGCGCACGATCTCGCAGCAGGCGCTGGGCGGGTCGATCACCGCGCGGCAGATCGTCTGATTCGCCAGCGCCTCGTCCACCTCGACCGTCACCCGCAGCCATTCCTCGCGTTCGCCGCGGTTGAGCGCCAGGATACGGTGATCCGCCGCGCGCATCACCGGCTCGCGGTAATCCGCGTACTGCGCGTAGACGTTTTCCCCCTCTTTGGCCTGCACGCTGCGCAGCACGCCGCTGCGCTTGACCAGCGCGCGCAGGCTCGCGCGGATGGCCGCGTCGTCGCTGATCTCCTCCGCGATGATGTCCTGCGCAAGCTGGATGGCCGTCTGCGCGTCCGGTACGCCCTTTTCCGCGTCGATATACGCCGCCGCCAGAGCAAAGGGATCGTCGCCCCGCCGCTGCGCGCGGATCGCCCTGGCCAGCGGCTCCACGCCCTTTTCCCGCGCGATCATCGCGCGGGTGCGGCGCTTGGGCTTGAAGGGGCGGTACACGTCCTCCAGGCTCGCCAGCGTCTGCGCCCCGGCCAGCTGCGCGCGGATCTCGTCCGTCAGCTTGCCCTGCTCGTCAATCGCGCTTGCGATCTGCTCGCGGCGCTTTTCAAGGTTCCTCAAATAATCCAGCCGCTCGCTCAGCTCGCGCAGCTTCTGGTCGTCCATCGCGCCGGTCTGCTCCTTGCGGTAGCGCGCGATGAACGGCACGGTGTTGCCCTCGTCGAGCAGCGCCACAACCCGCTCCGTGATGGCCGCGCTGACGTCAAACTCCTGTGCCAGACGTGAAATGATCTCCATTACAGCTCAATGACCTCCAGATCGTTGGGCACGTACAGATCGCCCGTATAGGATTCCCTCGCCTCGGCGGTGTAGAGCGCCTTGCGGACCCCGTAGTTCTTGTCCTCCGTGTGCCAGAGCACCAGGTGCGGGATGGAAAGCTGGCTGGCCAGCTTCGCCGCGTCGGCCACGGTGGAGTGGTGCTTTTCGTAGGGCTTGAAGACGTCCGCCTGAGCGAGCAGGCAGAACGCCTCGCACAGCAGCCAGTCGCTCCCCGCGACGTATCGCTCGCAGACCGGGTTGTACGGCTCGTCGCCCAGGCAGGTGAGCTTTCTGCCGTTTTGCAGCGTGGTGGTGAAGCCGAACTGCAGCAGCTTGGTGCTGCCGATGTCAAAAAACGTCACGTCGTAGCCGCAGAGCCTCGCCGTCATGCCGTCTTGAATGTCGTGATAGAAGATGCGCGTGCCGATGTGCCGGAGCATCTTCTTTTGCAGCATCAGCTCGCCGATGACCTCAAGGCCCTTTCGAACGCTCTCGTGGCAGTAGATGTGCAATTCGCCCTCATACTTGCCCGCGTTCATCATCGTCATGATCTTGCGCAGCACCCACACCACGCCGTTCAGGTGATCCGGGTGCGCGTGCGTGATGAACAGGTCGTGCACCGCCTCAAAGCCCAGCTTCGCGTCCTCCATCTGGCGCAGGATGCCGTTGCCGCCGCCCGCGTCCACCAGCAGCGTGCCGCTTTCGTTCGTGATCGCGAAGCAGGTATTGTAGCAGCGGGTCGCCAGGGCGTAGCCCGTGCCCAGCACTGTCAGCTTTTCCATCGTTATATATCCGCCTTTCCGCGAAAGGCACCAATGAGGTTATGAAACCCGGAGGCACTTTCGCAAGTTGTAGTGAGTTGTTATACTGGTTCTGCAGGGTCGGCACACTACAGAACCCGAGGAGGTAAGTGGCGGGGCTGAATA
>JAGBDL010000183.1 GCA_017937505.1 Clostridia bacterium
ACCTCGCCGCTCGCGGCCATGAAGCACGGCATCAGCTACCTGCCCGAGGACCGCAAGCGCGACGGCATCATCGGCGATCTTTCCGTGCGCGACAACATCATCCTCGCCCGCCAGGTGCTCGACGGCTTCTTCCATCCCATCTCCAAGGCCAAGGCCGAGAAGTATGCCGAGGAGTACATCAGGCTCCTGAGCATCAAGACGGCCTCGACCGATACCCCCATCAAGTCGCTCTCCGGCGGCAACCAGCAGAAGGTCATCCTCGCGCGCTGGCTGCTGGCCAATCCCGTCTATATGATCCTCGACGAGCCGACGCGCGGCATCGACGTCGGCACGAAGGTCGAGATCCAGAAGCTCGTGCTGCAGCTGGCCGCCGAGGGCAAGAGCGTGACATTCATCTCGTCCGAGATCGACGAGATGCTCCGCGTCTGCTCCCGCCTCGTCGTCATGCGCGACCGGCAGGTCGTCGGCGAGCTGCGCGGCAGCGACCTCAACCAGAGCAGCATCATGAAAACCATCGCCGGAGGTGAACAGGCATGAACGAAACGACACAGAAGCGGCAGGGGAACTTCCTGACCCGCCTGGTGCGGAAGCAGATCTTTATCCCGCTGGCAGCGCTCTTGCTGCTGATCGTATTCAACCTCATCGCGGACCCCTCCTTCTTCGCCATCACGCTGAAGGAAAACAGCCTCGGCGATCTGGTCCTGACGGGCAACCTCATCACCATCCTTGACAACGCCTCCGAGCTTGTCATCCTCGCCATCGGCATGACGCTCGTCACCGCGGCCTCCGGCGGACAGGATATCTCCGTCGGCTCCGCCATCGCCATTGCGGGCAGCGTCGTGCTGCGCGTGCTGTGCGGCACGAATTCCCGCCCGGATACCCTGCAGGCGCCCATCATCGTGGCGTTTTTGGCCTGCTGCGTTGTCTCGATGCTTTTCGGCGCGTTCAACGGCACGCTCGTCGCCGTCTTCAAGATCCAGCCGATGGTCGCGACCCTGATCCTCTATACCGCCGGCCGCTCCATCGCCGCCTGGATCAACAACAACGAGCTGCCCATGATCTCCGACCCGTCCTTCGCCTACTACGGCAACTTCCTGCCGGGCGCGGCGGTGCCGACGCCGATCTTCATCGCCGTCATCTGCATGATCCTCGCCTGGGCGCTGCTGCGGTTCACGAACATCGGCCTGTACTCGCAGGCTGTCGGCATCAACGCCAGCGCCGCGCGGCTCAACGGCATCCACCCGCAGTTCGTGAAGTTCCTGACCTACGTCATCCTCGGCCTGTGCGTGGCCGTGGCGGGCTTTATCAAGGTCAGCCGCTTCTCCACCATCAACTACTCCGTCGTGGCCAAGGACATCGAGATGGACGCGATCTTGGCCGTCGCCCTCGGCGGCAACGCGCTCTCCGGCGGCAAGTTCAACATCTGGGCCTCCGTCCTCGGCGCATATGTCATCCAGTTCCTCACCACCACGCTCTTTAAATTCAACGTCGTTTCCAGCGCCCTGCCCGCCTACAAGGCCGTCGTGGTCATCATCCTCGTCGTGCTGAGCGCGCCGACCGTCCGCGAAAAGCTCGAGGCGCTCAAAAAGCGGCACAGGACCGAAGAAAAGAAGGAGGCCGGCACCCATGCGGAATAAAACCAACCATACGCCGCTCACGCGCGGAAGCCGCCTGACGGACGCAAAGCTGCTGCTCATCATCACGA
>JAGBDL010000184.1 GCA_017937505.1 Clostridia bacterium
GGCTGCCGTGCACCGCCTGCGCCAGATGGTCGCCGCCGTCAAGCGGGATATCGAGATGCCCGGCCGGCGTATCCAGCCAGGCCTGCACCCGCTGCTCCAGCGGCGCAAGCAGCGCGGCAGCCTCGGGCAGCGGATCGGCGGATGCGGGCAGGATTTCGCTGGCAAACGATTTGCTGCCGTCCCCGTGCACCGTGATGGTCACGGCGCAGGCGTGCGGCGCGCGATAGCCCGGCTGCACGGCGTAGCTGTGGCCGAAGCGCACGCCGTCCACGCGCATGTGCTGATGGCCGGTGAGCAGGAGATCGAAATCGAGCTCGCGGCAGATGCGGCAGGCCTCGTTCTCGCGGCTGTCGGTGAGAAGCTCGCCGGTTTTCAGGTCGCACTCAAAGCCGCCGTGATAGATCAGAACGGTCACGTCGCACTGCCCCCGGATCGCGTCCAGCGCGCGGGCGCAGGCGGGCAGCGGCTCCTCGATGACCAGCTGCGCGACCGTCTTCGGGTTCTCCCAGCGCGCGACATAGGGCGTGCATGCACCGACGAGGCCGACGCGCAGGCCGTTGTCCAGCTGATGGATCGCGTACGGCGCGACGGGCAGCAGGCCGTCCCGGTCGCGGATGTTGCAGCACAGGCACTGCGCGTTCAGATCGTTCAGGTAGTCGGCAAGCGCGTCGACGCCGTAGTTGAAATCGTGATTGCCCAGCGTCACGAACTGATAGCCCGCCAGGTTCATCATCGCGGCGATGGGATGGCGGCCATGCGCGCTGCTTTTCAGGCAATGCTGCCGCTCCTCGGACGGCAGGCGGTGGAAGAAGTTGGTCAGCGGCGAGCCCTGGATGGTGTCGCCGCCGTCGATGATGAGCGTGTTGCCGTCGTGCGGGAACTCCGCCGCCAGCGCCATCAGGCCCATCGCCCGTTCCTGTCGGTCGGCGTAGTTTGTGGGAAAGAGATAGCCATGCGTGTCCGAGGTGAAGCGGATGCTGAGCGTCTTATCCATAGAGAAGCTCCTTGAAAAAAGAGCGGCGTCGCGAGCCGCTCGGGGGGATGGGGTTATTGTCCGCGGGTCAGCTTACTGCGGATCCTGGTGGAGAAGAACTCGATGAACAGCATCAGCACGACCATGCCGCACAGGTACGCGCCCACCATGCTCCAGCGGCTGGAGTTGATGCACTGAATCAGCGCCGCGCCGATGCCGCCCGCGCCGACAATGCCCAGCGTCGTCGCGTCCTTGACGTTGATGTCAAAGCGGTAGATGACGGTGGAGATGAAGTTGGGGATGATCTGCGGCAGGATGCCGTAGCGGATCTTCTGGAAGGCGGTGCAGCCGGAGGCGTCCAGGCTCTCCAGAATGCGCACGTCGATGTCCTCGATGGCCGTGATGTACATCTTGGAGATCATGCCGATGGAGCACACGGACTGCGTGACCACGCCGCAGAACGCGTTCGGGCCGGTCACGCGGATCCAGACCAGCGCCCAGACCAGGCTGGGGATGGTGCGAATGATCAGGATGACCGCGCTGGTGATGAACGCGACCCACTTGGGCACGATCTTGTCGCTGGCCAGGAAGCTGAAGGGCACAGCCAGCAGGCCGCCGATCAGCGTGCCGAGCACCGCGATGGCCACCGTCTGAAACAGCTGATAGGGCACGCCCTCGGTCGTGAGGTTAAACAGCAGGTTGGTGTCCGGGTGAAGCAGACCGTTGCCCACGCCCTTGGCGACCTCGATGCCCTTGGTGGCAAAGCCGCCAAAGCGCACGGCCGTGCCGCTCCAGGTGAGCAGGCTGGCAACGATGAGCACAATGAGCGTATAGACCCACCACAGGCGCGGCCGCGCCTCGTAGGCTTCCTCGATCGTCAGGGGACGGTCGGTCAGCAGCTTGTTCTGTTTTGCCATATGTCCGATCCTCCTCAGCTGAGCTTCCTGCGCAGGTACTGGCTGGTGTTTTCGATGATGAACACGACCACGAACAGTGCCAGAAGCACCATGCCCAGGCCCTCATAATCGCGCCAGCCGATGCGCTCGTTGATGAGCAGGCCCAGGCCGCCCGCGCCGACATAGCCCAGGATGGCCGCCGCGCGGATGTTCATCTCCAGGCTGTAAAGGCAGTAGCTCAGGTAGGTGGGCAGAATCTGCGGGAAGCAGGCCGTGCGGAAGGACTGGAACTTGTCGCCGCCGGCGGATTCCATCGCCTCGAACGCGCCCATGTCGATCGTCTCGATGGCCTCGTACATCATCTTGGAGACGACGCCGAAGGTGAACACCGTGATGGCGACCGTGCCGGCGAAGGTGCCCAGGCCGAAGATCAGCGCCGCAAACTTGGCGATGACCAGCGTGGGCAGCGTGCGGATGATGTTGAGCAGGAAGCGGCACAGGGAGACGGCCAGGGCGCTCTTGTTGATGTTGGTGGAGGCCACCACGGCAAAGGGCAGCGCGAGCGTCGCGCCGAGCACGGAGCCGAGGATGGACATCTTGATGGTGTCCAGCAGCGGGCCGACGACCTTGCTGAAGTACGAGAAGTTCGGATGGAAGATGCGCGCCAGGATGTAGGTGAACTGATGGCCGCGCCTAATGATGATGCCGATGTCAAAGCCCGTGAGCTGGATGGACGCCCAGACCACCGCGATGAGGATCGCCGCGATCAGCGGCGTGCGCGAGCGCGGGCGGGACACGGTATGGCCGTTTGGCAGCGTGATGGTTTCCGGCTTGAAGATCCGGTCAAACAGCGGGACGCGGTACGCCGCTTCTTTCTTTTTCGCCATCTTATTCACCCGCCTGCGGAACGGACGCGCCGTTGTAGATGGAGTCCAGAACCTCCTGCGTCACCTGGCTGCTGGGGCCATCGTAGACGATCTCGCCCGCGCGGATGCCGATGACGCGGGTGGCGTACTTGAGCGCGAGGTCGACGTGGTGGATGTTGATGAGCACGGAGATGTTCAGCTCCTCGTTGATGCGCTTGAAGTCGCTCATGACCTGATGCGCCGTCACCGGGTCAAGCGCGGCGACCGGCTCGTCCGCCAGGATGATGGACGGGGACTGGTTGAGCGTGCGCGCCAGCGCGACGCGCTGCTGCTGGCCGCCGGAGAGCTGGTCGCAGCGGGTGTACGCCTTGTCCAGGATGCCGACCTTGTCCAGCGCCTCGAGCGCCTTCATCTTCTGCTCGCGGGTGAACAGGCCCAGCAGCACGCGGACAAAGCTCATGTCCGGCACCATGGAGGTGAGCACGTTCTTGAGCGCGGTGGAGCGGGTGACCAGGTTGAAGGACTGGAAGATCATGCCGATCTTGCGGCGGAAGCGGCGCATGCTCTTGCCGTGCAGCGTCATCACGTCCACGCCGTCCACGATCAGCTGGCCCTCGGTGATGTCGATCATGCGGTTGATGGTGCGGATGAGGGTGGATTTGCCGGCGCCGGACAGACCGATGATCGCCACAAATTCGCCCTGATCGATCGTCAGATTGACGTTCTTGAGTCCCTTCACGCCGTTGGGATAGGTTTTGCTTACGTTTTTAAATTCGATCAAGTGAATGACCCTTTCTGCCCGAAGCGCAATTTCATATATAGAATTATATCACGCCCGCCTTGTCCCCTGCAACAGCGGCGCGCGCATTCTGTGTGCATTGCAGGAAAAATTCATGAAAAAGCGGGCCGTGCCCGCTCCCACTTCCGAACTGCTTTGCAAAGTGAAGCTGCTCGGTGCTCGCTGCACGATTTTTCACGCAATTACCTATATGGCAAAAAAGCGGCTTCCCGAAGGAAGCCGCAGGGATGCGTGGCTTACTGCACAGCGGTGAGCGCCATGCGCGCAGCATCGTAATCGGAATCGGTCGCGATGGCATAGCCGGTGTGGCTGTACACGCTGAAGATGGCCTTGCCCTCATCGGTGTTGATGATGTTGATCAGCGCGGTCTGCAGCGCGGAGATGAACTCCGGGTTGTAGATTTCCGGCTTCGCGGTGGTGACGGCGACGGTATCGTTGTAGATGCCGGCGGTCACGCCGATGACGTTCATCTCGTTCCAGATGGAATCGGTGCGGCCCATGCCGGCCTTGCCGGTGGCGTCGGCGCTGTCGGTGGCGGTGTTCCAGGCGGCCTCATAGTCGCGGCGGCCGTCCGCGTAGCACACGATGATGTCCACCTGCTCGGCGGCGGCCTGCGCGAACGCGTCCGCATAGCCCAGCTGCACGACATTGGACAGGTCGGAGACCTTCTTGCCGTCGTAGTTCTCCATCAGCCACATGGTCGGGTAGATGTAGCCCGCGGAGGAAGAGGTGTTGCCCACGGCCCAGGTCGCCTTGTCAAGGTCCTCCCACGTCAGCTTCTCGCCGGCGTTGACCTTGGCGGCCAGCTGCTTGCCGTACTCGGACGGGGTGGCGTAGATCAGGGAGCGGTAGAAGGTCACCTGCTCGTCGGTCGGCAGGGTCTTGTTGGCGTCGCCGTTCCAGGTCGTCGGGTCGGTGCTGTCGTTGGACAGGCCGGCGCGGGTCGCGGTCAGGATGACGTCGACCTCCTGCGCCTGGCTGTAGATGGCGTAGGTGCCGCCCGGCAGCCAGCCCACGTCGATGGAGCCGGCGCACATCGCTTCGCCGGTGGCCTCATAGCTGGTGCCGACGGAGATTTCGACCTCGCCGATGTCGTAGCCCAGCTTGGCCATCTCGGCCTTGACGAGCTCCGGCAGGTTCTTGGTGCCGGTGATGATGACGTCGGCATCCTTGGACGGGACAAACTGGAAGGTCAGCTTGTCCATCTTGACGGCGTCGGCCATCGCGGCGACGGACATGACGCACAGCATCAGGGCCAGCGCCAGGGTGAGAAGCTTCTTCATCAAAAGAGTCCTCCTTTGGTCGTGCTTTCGCACAGTTCATTTGGGTTAGGGACAGTATAGCACACAAGCACCTGTTTCTTAAAGGGGGTAACGGTGAAACTTGCGGAAAAAAGGCGTAAAGCCGCGCAAACGCCTTGATGTTTTCCCGGTTCTCCGATATAATGCTGTCCTGAATAAGCCTGCGGCTCAGGCGCCGCATGGGAGGAAAGCATCTGATGAAAGAAAAGCTATGCGCATTTGTCGCGGGCATGAAGCGCCCGAGAATGGAACGCAGGGTTCCGGCGCTGTTTGTCGCCGTGACGCTGATGGGCTTCGGCGTGGCGATGTTCAACCTGCTGGGCTTCGGCGCGGACCCCTGCACGGTGATGAACATGGGCCTCTCCCGCGTGCTGGGCATCCCCTTCGGCACGCTGCAGCTGCTGGTCAACTGCGTGCTGATCCTCATCGTCATCCGCTACGACGTGGGCCGCATCGGCCTGGGCACGCTGGCGAACATGGTGCTGGTGGGCTATGTGGCGCAGTTCTGCATGGCGGTGATCGACCGGATCCCGGCGCTGGCCGGCCTGACGCTGACGGCGCGCCTGATCATCTTCGTGCCGACGCTGCTGCTTTTCCTGGTGGCCGCGTCAACGTACATGTGCGTGGACATGGGCGTCGCGCCGTACGACGCGATTCCGCAGATCATTTCCGCGCGCATGAACTGGCCGTTCCGGCTGGTGCGCATGGCGTGGGATTTCGTCATGATGCTGGGTGGCTATCTGCTGGGCTCCGTGGTGGGCCTGGTGACCATCGGCATCACGCTGTTCCTGGGGCCGCTGGTCGCCTGGATGGCGGGCTATGTGCGCCGCTTCTTCGACTGACGCAGCGCGGCCGGGTACACGCGGCAAACGCGTATACCCGGCCGGGAATGATTCGTCTTCGCGGAACCGTCCTCTGTCTCCCCAGCTCCGTCCTGTCTTATTCCTTGACGCCGCCGAGCGCGACGCCCGCGATGATGTATTTGCTCAGCGCGAAGTAGACCACGAACAGCGGCAGCACCGTCAGGGACAGCGCCAGATACACTGTGCCGTAATCCGTGCGGAAACGGTCGCTCTTGAGCAGGGAAACAAGCATCGGCATGGTGTATTTGTTCTGCGAGTTGATGAGCATCGTCGGCTCAAACAGCTTGTTCCAGCTGGCCACGAAGGTGAAGATCGCCTGCGTTGCCAGAGCCGGCTTCATCATCGGCATCGCAATGGTATTGAACGTGCGCAGCTCGCTGCAGCCGTCGATGCGCGCTGCCTCCAGAATCTCCAGAGGCAGGCCGGCAATCATGTACTGGCGCATGAAGAATACCAGCGATGGCGAGGCGATGGCCGGGACGATCAGCGGGATATAGGTGTTGACCAGGTTCAGCTTGAACATGAAGGTAAAAAAGCCGACCATGGACACCTGCGTCGGAATCATCAGCACGACCATGATGAATGTGAAGGCCAACTGGCGCCCGCGGAAGCGGTAGACCACCAGGCCATAAGCCGTCAGCGTGGAAAAGTACAGGGCCAGCACCGTCGTCCAGGTGGCAATGAACAGGGAGTTCCACATGCCCTGCAGGACGTTGAAATTCTGGCGCTCGTTGAGCGTCTTGAGGTTGACCAGCAGACGGTCACCGGGGATGAGACTCATGCCCTGCTGGATGGCGTAGTTGTCGCGCGTCGCATTGACGAACATGACGGCGAAAGGCATGATGCTCATCAGGCACAGCACGATGCAGACAATGTAGATGACGCCGCGCTCCATCGCAAGGCTACGGCTGTAGCTGTAGTTTCTGCTCATGCTCTCGCCTCCTTGCGCGCCTTCTTCAGGGCCTTGCGCTCACGGGTTGCGTCTTTATCGCGCATGATATAAAACAGGATAATGCTCAGCACCGCCGTCACCAGGAACAGCAGGACAGACACCGCCGCGCCACGGCCGTAGTCCTTCGTGCCTGTATAGACCAGCTCCATGATGTACATGGTCACGGTCATGGTCATCGTCTTGGCCGGGGAGCCCTGCATCTGCATCATCTGCGGGATGTCGTACATCTGCATGCCGCCGATGAGGCTGGTGATGAGCGTGTAGAGCAGAATGGGCTTGAGCAGCGGCAGCGTGATTTTGGTAAAGATCTGGTTCGGGCTGGCGCCGTCCACCTCCGCCGCCTCAAACAGGCTGGGCGAGATGCCCAGCATGCCGGCGATGAGCACGATCATCGTGTGTCCGTACCACATCCAGAAGTTGATGAATGCGATGATCAGCCGCGTGTGCCAGCCCTTCTCCAGGAAGTAAATGGCCGTCAGCGCGGCGGTGCCGGAGTCGGCATAGAGCGCTTTGTCGATCACACCCAGCTGCGCCAGCAGCGAGTTGATCGGGCCCTGCGGATAGGCAAACAGCGAATAGAACAATACGGAAATGCTGGCGGCCGTGATGATGTTGGGCATATAGATCATGACCTTGAAAGCGCCCTGACCGCGGATCTTCAGCCGCGTGTCGGTGAACCACTTGGCCAGCAGCAGCGCCAGCAGGATTTGCGGAATGAAGTTGATGAGCCACATCACCGCAGTGTTTTCAAACGCCTGCAGCGTGCTGCCCTTGACCAGCACATTTTTGAAGTTCGCCAGGCCCACGAACGTCGGGCCGACGACCTTGTTGGTGCCGGTGATCATGTATTTCTGGAACGCCAGATAGATGGTGTTCAGCAGCGGATAGGCCTGGAAAACCAGATAGATCAGGAAGAACGGGGCGATAAAGAAGTAGCCGTAGCGGGATGTATCCACGCCCTTGGCATGCCGCTTTTTCGGCGCTCTGTTTGTCATGCGATTCACGCTCCCTCAAGCAGTGCGGCAGAATTCTTCCTGCCGGGTATAATCAAGGGGAGGCTCCCTGAATTCTCAAGGAGCCTCCCTCGTCAATCCTGTTGGACTGGCCCGCAGCGGGCGGGCACAGGCGAGTGAATCGTCTGATTACTCGGCGGTCAGCTCCGGATACATATCCACGACAGCATCCTTGAAGTCCTGGATCGCGGTCTCGTAATCCTTTTCGCCGGAGGCGTAGGCATTGACCTCAGCATCCATGCAAATGTTGATGTTCTGGTCGTATGCGCTCATCGCAGAGATGTCGATCAGCGGGGTCACGGCCTGGAACAGGCTGTAGTGATCCTGGCCGCCGAGGAAGTCGAAAGAGAAGCCAGCGTCAATGATCGCCTGAATCGCTTCCGTGTTGTTGACATAGTCCTTGGACTTGAGGCAGTAGTCCTGCATGGAGCCGGTCTCGATGGTGAAGTACTCGATGATGTCCTTGGCCAGCGCCTTGTTGGAGCAGGTGGTCGCGGCGGTCAGCCAGGTGCCGCCCCAGTAGTACGGCTGCGGGCCGTTGACGGCAGCCCAGTCGCCATAGGTGCCCTCGCCGGGCTTGGAGCCGCCGGAGTTGCCGACCATCGTCCACTGGATGCCCCAGGTGGAGAAGAAGTAGCCCATGATGGAGTCGTTGCCGACGCCGGCGTTCCAGGCCTCGGTCCACGGGGTCGCCATGGCGGTGAGGTTCTCGTCGCGCAGGGTCTTGGCAAAGTCGAAGTACCACTTGACCTGGTCGTCGATCACGAGGTTCATCGCCTCGTCAACCCACGGGGTGGAGCGCACCGTGCGGACAACCTGCCACACGTCGCCGTTGGACGGGATCAGCTTGGTCGCGCCGGCGGACTTCTCGTTCACCTCACGCGCGGTCGCAAGGAAGGTGTCCCAATCCTTGACCTTCTCCTGCATCTCCTCCGGGCTCTTCACGCCGAGGTACTTTTCAGCGAGACTGCGGCGGTAGAGGAACAGGCCGGGGGCCGCCTGCCAGGAGGAGCCCTTGATCTGGCCGTTGCTGTCGGTGGCGACGGTCACGGTGTAGGGATACTGCTTGGCCAGCTGATCCGCCGTGATGCCGATCTCCTCGAGCGGGAGGGTGTAGCCGGAATCGACATACTTGAGCGCGTAGTCCGCCTCAATGAGGAACATGTCGATGTGCTCGCCGGCAGAGAGCGCCGCGTCCAGCTTCTGCTGATAGACGCCGTTGTCGTTGGGGTTGACGACGAACTCGATCTGATCGCCGTTGGGCAGGGTCATGGTGCCATCCTCCGCAACGGTGCCGCCGACGGCCGGAATGTAATAGTTTTGGAGCATGCCTTTGAACTCATCGTTCCAGGCGTAGATGACGAACTTTTCGCCGGTGGCGGGGACATCAAAATCGGTGGTGTAGGTTTCCGCCATCGCGGGCACCAGAGCGCACACCATCATGATGGCCATGATCAGGGCAACGATTTTTTTCATGAGTGTTACCTCCTTTTTATTGTTCATCCTTCCCGTTTGGGTCGCGGAAGGAGAATCTGCGTGTCATGCGCCCTCGGGCGCGGGGCCGACCGTCTCGCCCGGAATCAGCCGGCACGGGACGGAGACGGTCTCCTGGAAGGTGGTGCGGGGCTGCTCGATGAGGTGCACGAGCTTGCGCGCAGCGGCCGCGCCGATGGCGGCGGTGTCCTGGGCGACGGTGGTCAGCCGGGGGCGGCACATCTGCAGCAGCGGCACGCCGTCGTAGCCGGCCACGGAGATGTCCTCCGGGATGCGCAGGCCATGCGCGCGGATAGCCTCCATGCCCCCCAGCGCGGCGTAGTCGTCGGACATGATGATGCAGGTCGGGCGCTCGGGCAGAGCGAGCAGCTGCTCGGTGGCTGCGCGGGCGGCGGCGGGATTGTGGTAGATGCTTTGCACGAGGTATTCCTCCGGCACCTCGATGCCCGCCTCGTGCATCGTGCGCAGGAAGCTGGTCAGGCGCACGGCGGTCACGGAGGCGCTGTTGCCCTGGATGTAGGCGACGCGCCTGTGCCCCATGGAGAGGATGTGCTGCGTCAGCGCGGTCATGCCCTGGCGGTTTTCGGATTCCACGCAGCTGTGCCCGTGGAAGACGTGGTCGATCGTCACCACCGGCAGCGGGCCGGAAACCAGCTCGACCACCTCGGGCTCCTCAAACTTGGAGCAGACGATGCACACGCCGTCCACATTGCGGTAAAGGCAGTGCTCCAGGTACGTCATCGGGCTGCTGCCCAGGTGGTGGGTGATGAAGGCGATATCGTAGCCGCGGCGCTCGGCCTCGGATTTGAAGGCCTCGAGCACGGGCGAGAAGTAGTTGTGGGTCAGGCCGCCGTCGTCGGTGTCAAAGAGGACGCCGAGGTTGAAGGTGCGTCCAATCTTCAGCCCGCGCGCCAGGGCGCTGGGGCGATAGCCCAGCCTCTCGGCGGTGGCGCGCACAAGCGCGCGCGTCTCGCCGGAAACGTCGGGGTAGTCGTTGAGCGCCTTGCTCACGGTGGAAACGGACAGCCCGCAGGCCGCAGACAGCTCCTTGATGGTCACGGCCACAGGGGTTCACCACGCTTTCAAAGGAACTAAATCGTTTTCGTGCTCTCATTATACGACGATCCGTTCAAAAATGCAAGACCTACTTTTACAAATCAATCACATTTTTCCCGCTCCTCGGTCTTTCAGGTCATAATCACACAAAAAATCCTCCGTAAAATATGCCAGATTGATCAATCAAATCGAATACGTTTTCGTTAAAACCGTCGAATCTCAGAAAAGCCCTTGCGCTTACAAAAGAAATGCGGTATATTGTTGGAAAACCGGACTGCCGCACGGATGCAGTCTAAAACGTTTTCGACGCAATCCGCGCAAATCCGACTGCTTTGCCTGAAGAAGGAGGCGAACGCGCCATGGAGTATGGCCATTTTGACGACGCGGCCCGGGAATACGTGATCACCCGGCCGGACACGCCCTCGCCCTGGATCAACTACCTGGGCAGCGAGGCGTTCTTTACGCTGATGTCCAATACGGGCGGCGGCTACAGCTTCTATAAGGATGCGCGCATGCTGCGCATCACCCGCTACCGCTACAACAACGTGCCCACCGACGCTGGCGGACAGTATTTCTACATCAAGGACGGCGACACGGTCTTCACCCCGAGCTGGATGCCGGTCAAGACCCCGCTGGACGCCTACGAGTGCCGCCACGGCCTGGGCTACACGGTGATCACCGGCGAAAAGAACGGCCTGCACGTCTGCCAGACCGCGATGGTGCCGCGCGGCGTCAATGCGCTGGTGACGCGCGTGGAGCTCACCAACCGCACAGGCGCGGCAAAAGAGATCTCCCTGTTCAGCTTCGTGGAGTTCTGCCTGTGGAACGCGCAGGACGACGCGACCAACTTCCAGCGCAACTTCTCCACCGGCGAGGTGGAGATCGAGGGCAGCGCCATTTATCACAAGACCGAGTACCGCGAGCGCCGCAATCACTACGCCGTCTACGCCGTCAACGCGCCGGTCGACGGCTTTGACACCGACCGCGACAGCTTCCTGGGCGCATACAACGGCCTTGACCATCCGGCCGCCGTGTTTGAGGGGCGCAGCCGCAGCTCGGTCGCCAGCGGCTGGGCGCCCATCGGCAGCCATCACCTGCACGGCACGCTCGCGCCGGGCGAACGCGTGAGCTTCATCTTCGTGCTGGGCTACTGCGAAAATCCCCAGGACGAGAAGTTCATCGCGCCCGGCGTGATCAACAAGGCCCCCGCATACGCGCTGCTGAATCAGTTTGCCAGCGAGGCGCAGTTCGACCGCGCCCTGGCGCAGCTGCGCGAATACTGGGACGCCCTGCTGTCCACCTGCCAGGTGCGCAGCGGCGAGCCGCGCTTTGACCGTATGGTCAACGTCTGGAACCAGTATCAGTGCATGGTCACCTTCAACATGTCGCGCTCGGCGAGCTACTACGAGTCCGGCATCGGCCGCGGCATGGGCTTCCGCGATTCCACGCAGGATCTGCTGGGCTTTGTGCACCTGATTCCCGCCCGCGCGCGGGAGCGCCTGCTGGACATCGCGGCGACGCAGTTCCCGGACGGCAGCGCATACCACCAGTATCAGCCGCTGACCAAGCGCGGCAATTTCGACGTCGGCTCCGGCTTCAACGACGACCCGCTGTGGCTGATCTTCGGCGCGGCGGCATACATCAAGGAGACGGGCGACGTGTCCATCCTCTCCGAGCCGGTGCCCTTTGACAACGACGAAGCGCTGGCCCAGCCGCTGATGGAGCATCTGCGGCGCAGCTTCCACTATACGCTCGAGCACCTGGGCCCGCACGGCCTGCCGCTCATCGGCCGCGCCGACTGGAACGACTGCCTGAACCTCAACTGCTTCTCCGAGACTCCGGGCGAGAGCTTCCAGACCACGGCCAACTTCGAGTCCGGCGTGGCGGAATCGCTGTTCATCGCGGGCATGTTTGTGGGCGTCTGTCCGGATTACGAGGCGCTGTGCCGCCTGTACGGCTGGCAGGAGGAGGCCGACGCCGTCGCCGCCAGCAAGGCGGCCATGGAGCAGGCGGTGCTTGCGCACGGCTGGGACGGCGCGTGGTTCCTGCGCGCCTATGACGCGTTTGGCCACAAGGTCGGCTCGCACGAGTGCGACGAGGGGCAGATCTTCATCGAGCCGCAGGGCTTCCTGGTGATGGCCGGCGTCGGCGTGGAACAGGGCTACGCGCAGCGCGCGCTTGACTCCGTGCGCGAGCGTCTGCTCAGCGAGCACGGCGTGGCGATTCTCACGCCGCCCTATACGCGCTACCACGTGGAGCTGGGCGAGATCAGCTCCTATCCGCCGGGATACAAGGAGAATGGCGGCATCTTCTGCCACAACAACCCCTGGATCACGCTGGCCGAGGCCGCGCTGGGTCACGGCGATCGCGCATACGACATCTACCGGCGAACCTGCCCGGCGTATATCACCGATCAGCAGCTGCACCATACGGAGCCGTATGTGTACAGCCAAATGGTGGCCGGCCCGTACGCGCCGCGCTCCGGGCAGGCGAAGAACTCCTGGCTGACCGGCACGGCCGCCTGGTCGTTCTACGCGGCCAGCCAGGGCATCCTGGGCATCAAGCCGGACTACGACGGCCTGCGCATCGATCCCTGCCTGCCAGCCGGAATGACCGATGTGCGCGTGACGCGCCGGTTCCGCGGCAGCACCTACCACATTCACATCGTCAACCGCGCGGGCGGCGAAAAGGGACGCCTGACGCTGACCATGGACGGCAAAACCGTTGCGTCGGGCATGCTGCCTGCGGACGGCGCCGCGGAGCACATCGTCGAGGCTGTTCTGGAATCCGTATGAACGCAGACAACCGGAAGCGTCATCGTCGGCGCTTCCGGTTGTTGGCTTTCTCCGTCACAGCTGACGCCGTGCCAGCCTCCTCCCGAGGGAAAGGGTCGGCCCCACCTCATTCCACCCCGGCCGCCGCGCCCAGCGCGTAGAGCGTCTGCTCATCCGCCCGCGCAAGCAGCGCATAGACCGTGTCCCCCGCCCGGGCGCAGAGCATGGCTTCCTCCCCGCGCACGGCGTACACCGCGTCCATCCCGGCGAGCACAAAGCCCGTGATCAGCTGCGCCGTCCATTTCTCCTCGGACAGCCGCTCGATGTACGCCGCAGGCTGCGCGGTGATGGCCTCGGCCTGCGTGCCGTCCTCCAGCGCATACCGGCGCACGAGCACCGTGCAGTCCCGCCCGCCATGGCGCTCCTGAAGCGTCTGCTCGGACACCAGCTGCGCATCGCCAAGCGCCAGCGCGCCGGTCGTCTGCGCCGCGCCGGTCTGCGCCGCCGCCTCGCCGCCCGCAAGCTGATAGGCCATCGCGCCGTAGAACACCGCGCCCAGCACCAGCGCGCAGATGGTGCCAACCAGCAGGCTCATGGCGCTGAATACCCATTTTTTCTTCTTTTTGGCGCTCGTTTTCACAAATACCCTCCACATACCGGAGTATTCCGGATGATTCTATTCTCTAAATCTCCACTTTTCAAAAACGCCGCAGGGCTTCCTCCCCTGCGGCGTTGCTTTTGCACGGATTATGCCTTCTCCTGCGCCATCTCGCCCTCGATGAGATCGACGAACTGGTGCGCGATGCGCGGGGAGCAGCCGTTGTGGCTGACCGTCCAGGCGCGGGCGCGCGGCATGAGCGTCTCCCAGTCGTAGGAAAGCCCGCGCGCGTCCAGCAGCGCCCGGCAGATGGTGAAATACTCATCCTGCGTCGGCGCCTTGAAGGTGAGCCGCAGGTCGAAGCGATCCGCCAGGGAGAACTTCTCCTCCAGCGTGTCGCGCTCGTTCACGTCGTCCTGCCGCTCGGAGAAGCGCTGGCGCACGATGTTGCGGCGGTTGCTCGTCGCGTAGACCACGACGTTCTCCGGGCGCGCCTCCAGGCCGCCCTCAAGCACCGTCTTGAGCGCGGTGTACTCCGGACAGGAATCGCTGAAGGCCAGGTCGTCCACGAACACGATGAACTTGCCCGGCTGCTCGCGCAGGATGGAGAAGATCGTGGGCAGGTTGGTCAGGTGCGCCAGCGGCACCTCGACGATGCGCAGGCCGTCGAGCCACATGCTCGAGAGCAGCGCCTTGACCGTGGCGCTCTTGCCGGTGCCCTTGTCGCCGTAGAGCAGGATGTTGCAGGCCTGATGGCCCGCGAGCAAACGCCGGGTGTTTTCCACCAGCGTGCCGCGCTCCTTCTCGTAGAGCACCATGTCCTCCAGGCGGATGGGATCCGGCTTCGTGATGCCGCGCAGGCCCAGCGGATACTTCTCGCTCACGCCCACCCAGGTCGAGCCCGGGCAGGAGGCGAACAGGCCGGTGCCGTGCTTGCGGAAGAACGCCGCCACGCGCCGCGCGCCCTCGCGGGTGAGCATGTCCGCGTCCACGCGCGGATCGAACTGCTGCATGCCCAGCGCCGGCTCCCACATCGGCAGACGCGCCGCCAGCTTGCCGGACAGGCCCGCGCGCTCGCACAGCAGCATGAACATCGCGGGATCGATGGCCGTCAGCCGGCCGAGCACCTCCAGGTCGTGGCCCAGTGCGTTCATCACGCTGTACGGCAGGCTCTTCGCGTCCACACGGGCGCACATCGCGGCGACCGGGCTTTCCTCAAAGAGCACCGCCTCCAGCGCGGCGCGGGCAAAGCCGCCCTTGCCCTGCGCGGCCGCCACCAGCCAGGCGTTGTAGACCTCGCAGTAGGCGTAGGTCAGCTCCTCCTCGGAGCAGCCGTCGCCCGCGCAGTCGCACACCAGGCGGTACAGCGCAGCCATCGCCGGCCTGTCCATCACATGGCGCAGCACGGTCATGCACTCGATGTCCAGCATCAGCTCACGCAGCTCGTGAATGTCCATCGGAGAATCTCCCTTTCTATATTGCAGGGGACGTCAGGGCTGCCGCCCTGAAACCTGCCAAGGGACTTCGCCCCTTGACCCCATGTTCGCTTCGCGCGGTTTCAAGCATCAGGTTCTTCCTTCCGCCGCGTCACATCCGCTCCGGCGCTTCCACGCCGATGAGGTACAGGCCGGTTTTGATCACGTCGCGCACGGCGTCGGTGAGCCTGACGCGGGCGGCGCTGCCGGCCGGGTCATTTTCCTCCATGATGCGGTGCTCGAAATAATACTTGTTGTACGCCTGCGCCAGCGAGGTGGTGTGGCGGGTGATCAGGGACGGCTCGTTCTGCTCCATCGCCTTGCGCACGACCTCCGGGAAGCGGGAGATGAGCATCAGCACGTCCAGCGCCTCGTCGTCGCAGAGCACGCCGTAATCCGGCTCCACGTCCGCATAGGCCTGCGCCTTGCGCAGCACGGAGCAGCAGCGCGCGTGCGTGTACTGCACATACGGGCCGGTCTCGCCCTCAAAGCTGAGCGCGCGCTCCCAGCGGAAGTCGATGTCCTTGATGCGCTCGTTGTGCAGGTCGAAGTAGACGACGGCGCCCACGCCGACCTGGCGCGCCACCTCGTCCTTGTTGGGCAGGTTCGGGCTCTTCTCCTCGATGATCTCGCGCGCCTTCTCGATCGCCTTGTTCAGCAGGTCCTCCAGGTACACGACGTAGCCCTCGCGGGTGGAGAGCGCGCGGCCCTCGTAGGAGACCATGCCGAAGGAGACGTGCTCCATGCCCTTGTACCAGTCGTGGCCCATCAGCTCCAGGATCTTGAAGAGCTGCCTGAAGTGCAGGTTCTGCTGGTAGGCGACGACGTAGAGGCACTTGTCGAAGTGATAGGTGTTGTGGCGGTAGAACGCCGCGGCGAGGTCGCGGGTGATGTAGAGCGTCGCGCCGTCGCTGCGCAGCACC
>JAGBDL010000185.1 GCA_017937505.1 Clostridia bacterium
CGCGCATCATCTGCTGCGCACCGCCGACGCCGCCAACCTCTGCGAGGGCCTGCGCGCCAGCGCCCTGTGCGCGGTGCTCACCGGCTCGGGCAAGCACCTGGCCGCGCCGGAAAAGGGTCTGGCCCGCATGAACAAGTCGCACGGCGCGGTCTGCGGCGGCGTCACCGGCGATCCGCTGCTGGCGGGCGCGCATCCCAGCCGCGGCGTGACGTCCGTTTCCCTGTGCGAGCTGGCCGCGTCGCTGGAGCTGCTGCTCTCCTGCCCCGCCGGCGAGCACGCTGCCGATCAGCTCGACACGCTCATGTACAATGGCGTCGCCGCCGCGTTTGCGCCGGATCTGCACAGCGTGCAGCCCATCCAGCAGGCCAACCAGGTGCGCGTTTCCCGCAGCGCGCGCTTCCCGCTCTCGGGCGACACGGCCAATCTCTTCTCCCTGGAGGACAGCAAAACGCTCTGCGCGCTGCTCGCCGCGTGGCCGCGCTACGCCGCCAGCCAGTGGCTGCTCTCCCGCGACGACGGCCTCTACGCCGCCAGCTACGCGCCCTGCCAGGTGCGCTACCGCCTCGCGGGCGCCGCGGTTCGCCTGAACGTCGAGAGCCGCTATCCCGCAAGCGGCAGCGTCCGCATCACGGTCGGCCTGAGCCAGAGCGCCGCGTTCCCGCTGCACCTGCGCATCCCGTCCTGGGCCAAGGGCGCGACCGCCGCGATCGAGGGCGAGATCATCCCGGCGCAGGCCGGCACCATCCTCACCATCAACCGCCAGTGGCGCGACGGCGACGAGCTGCTGCTCACCCTGCCGATGACCGCAGAGCTTGTGCCCGGCTTCCATCAGGCGGTGAGCGTCGCGCGCGGCCCGCTGCGCTTTGCGTATGTCCCGGCCCACGACCGGACCGAGGGCGCGGACGGCCTCGTCAGCCTCTCCGCCCGCGAGGGCTTCGGCGTCGCGCTGTGCCGCGAAGGCGAGCTTTCGGTCGAGGAGACCGAGGACGGTGTCGTGCTGCATGCCAGGGGCATGACCGTCCCGGCCTGGGGCATGCGCGGCGGAAGCTGCGATCAGCCGCCCATCACCGTCAGCGAGCAGGGCGAGCGCGTTGACCTGACCCTCGTGCCCTACGCCGCCTCGCCGATCCGCCTCTCCCTGTTCCCGCTGATTTAAAAAATCCTCATCCTGCCTTCACAATGCCGTCACACCCGTCGGCTACAATGGATGATAGAGGTGATCCGCCATGAACAAGCATCCCAAGATTCTCATCTGCGACGACGACCCGATCGTCCATCAGTCGCTTTCCCTGTATCTGGACAATGAGGACTTCGAGCACGACTCCGCCTACGACGGCAAGACCGCGCTAGAGATGACCCGCAAGGAGCATTACGACCTCATGCTGCTGGATCAGATGATGCCCGGCATGACGGGCATGGAGGTCTGCCAGAGCGTGCGCCGGGAGAGCCAGCTGCCCATCATCATGCTCACCGCCCGCGGCGAGGAGATCGACCGCATTCTGGGCCTGGAGATGGGCGCGGACGACTACATCGTCAAGCCCTTCTCCCCGCGCGAGGTCGTCTCCCGCATCAAGGCCGTGCTGCGCCGCACGAACGCCGGCACGAGCGCGCCGCAGGAGAAGCAGCTCACTACGCTGCGCTATGGCACGCTGGAAATCCAGCCCGAGCGCTACAGCGTCCGCCTCAGCGGCCAGAGCATCGCCTGCACCCCGCGCGAGGTGGAGCTTCTGTACCTGCTCGCCTCGCATCCGGGCCGGGTGTTCGACCGCGAGCAGATTCTCTCGCGCATCTGGGGCTACGATTTCTTCGGTGACACCCGCACCGTCGATACCCACATCAAGCGGCTGCGCCAGAAGCTCGCCTGCGAGGAGATGGGCAAGACCTGGGACATCATCACCGTCTACGGCGTGGGCTACAAGTTCGAGGCGGAAGCATGAGACGCGGCGGCTTTTTCAGAAAGACGCTCGTGCTGGTCTACGGCACCGTCGCGCTCTTTGCCATGCTGATCGTCGCCATCTACACCGCCATCTCCCCGCAGCTGTTCGCGCGCAACAAGATCGACGACCTGATTCCCAAGGGTCAAATCATTGCCGGCTACATCGAAAGCACGCTGCGCGGAGAGATCTCTACCGCGTATCTCGTCCCGCTCATCGGCCGCAGCACCGCGCAGTGGGAGGCGACCGTCTGGGTTGTGGACAGCGATGGCGACACCCTCATCCGCACCCAGCAGTCTGACGGCCGCCGCGTCGGCCGCCTGCCTGCCAGCCTGTCGGGCGCCATGCTGCCCGCCGTGCTGGACGGCGAGATCGCCACGCATATCGGCGATCAGAAGGACCTGTCCACCAATGAGAAGCGGACCTCCGGCTCGCAGCGAACCAACCGCACCTCCGACGTGCTCAGCGACATCGCCGGCCAGGGCGAGCAGAGCGCACTCGCCACGGAGGAGGATCTGTCCGGCAGCATCGTCGCCGTCGCCGTGCCCATCACGTTCTTCGGCGAGGTTGTCGGCGCGGTATTCATGGCCCAGTCGATGACCGAGATCATGAGCGGCATGCAGGCGCTGTCGGACACCATCACCTTCTCCGTGCTGCTCATCGCGCTGCTGCTGCTGCCCATGGCGCTCTTCTTCGCCTCGCGCATCTCCCGTCCCGTCGCGCAGATGCGCGCCGTCGCGCTCACCATGGCCGGCGGCGACCTCACCGTCCGCGCGGACGACCAGCGCAAGGACGAGTTCGGCGAGCTGGGCGGCGCGCTCAACTTCCTGAGCTCGGAGCTGGGCAGCACCATTTCCTCCCTGGAGCTGGAGCGCAACCGCCTGCAGAGCCTCATCAACGGCCTCGCCGAGGGCGTCATCGCGCTGGACGAGCAGGGCGCGACCACCGTCATCAACCCGGCCGTGTGCGGCCTGCTGGGGCTGCCGGAGGGCACGACCGACCTGCGCGCCGCCGCGGGGGATGTGCTGGCCGTCTTTGACGAGGCGCTCGCCACCGGCGAATCCGCCCGCCGCACCCTCTGGCAGGGCCAGACGGCGCTGCATGTCTCCGTCTCGCCGCTCACGCGCACGGACGGCCAGCTGACCGGTTGCGTCGGCATCCTCTCGGACGTGACCAGTGCCGAGCGCCTGGAGCAGACCCGCCGCGACTATGTGGCCAACGTCTCCCACGAGCTGCGCACCCCGCTGACCGCCATGCGCGCGCTGATCGAGCCGCTGCGCGACGGTCTCATCAAAACCGAGGAGCAGCGCCAGCAGACCTACGACGTCGTGCTGCGCGAGACGATGCGCCTCACGCGCCTGGTCAGCGACATGCTCGAGCTCTCCCGCCTGCAAAGCGGCAAGGCCTCGCTGACCAAATCGGTCTTCTCCCCCGGCCCGCTGCTGGGCCTCATCCGCGAGACGTACTCCGCCTACGCCGAGGACTATCAGCAGACGTTTATCTATGACGTGCCGGACGCGCTGCCCGATGTGCTGGGCAATCCGGACCGCACCCAGCAGGTGCTCATCGCGCTGCTGGACAACGCGTTCAAGTATTCCAACGAGGGCGGCACCGTCACCCTCAGCGCCGTCGTGGACGGCGGCGTCATCCGCGTGACCGTGCGCGACACGGGCATCGGCATCAGTCAGGAGGATCTGCCGCATGTGTTTGACCGCTTCTACAAGGCGGACAAGTCCCACGGCGGCAAGGGCACGGGCCTGGGTCTGGCCATCGCCTACGAGATCATGAAGCAGCTGGGCGAGGAGATGAAGGTGGACAGCGTGCTGGGCGAGGGCAGCGCCTTCACCTTCACGCTGCACATCGCCGCGCAGAACCACTGAAAAGACGCGCAGGAGCGACGCCCGGACGGGACGCCGCTCCTGCTGTTTTTATCCTGTTTTCATTCCAAAAGCTGCTCTTATATGCGCGAAGCGATGAAGGGGTTTGGGGATGAAATCCCCAAGCAGGTTTGGGCGGCAGCCCAACGTCCCCCTATTCAGAAAAAGCAGTCAGGGAGCGAAGCGTTACCTGACGGGGCTTAGCTCATAGCTGATTTGAAAACAGCATCACGCCCGCAGCTCCCCGTATGTCCTGCGGATGAGGATCACCGCGATGACAAACGTCAGGATAGATGACGATCTCGAAGAACTTCATCACGATGCCGACGACCGCCATCGGAATCTGCGCAAACTGCGCCTGAGAGAAGATCGGATCCACCGCGCCATACCGGCGCAGCATGTTGTTCACCGCCGCCATGGCAAACTTCGGATCGCCGTCTGCGCGGATGATCGGGTTCATCGCCTGGCCGAACATGTAGAACGGAAGGCCCAGCGTGATGAAGAAGAAGTATTCCCTGGCACACGCGAACGTCTCCTCGTTCACCGTGCCGCCGAACATCGCGATGATCGTCTCAGAAAAGAGCAGGTAGACTGCCGTCAGGACGACGCTGCTCACGAGCGCCATCACCACGGAATTGCCCACGCTCTTCTTGGCCGACTCCGGCTGGCTGCGGCCGAGGCTGATGCTCACAAACGCGCAGCAGCCGTCGCCGATCATCACGGCGATCGCCAGCGCGACGACGGTCAGCGGGAAAACGACCGTGTTTGCCGCGTTGCCGTAGGAGCCCAGATAGCTCGCATTGGCAATAAAGATCTGATCGACGATGTTGTACAGCGCGCCGACCAGCAGCGAGATGATACAGGGCACCGCGTACTGCTTCATCAGCCTGCCCACGCGTTCTGTCCCCAGGAACTGATTGGTCTGATTCATGGTTCTTTCCTCTGCTTTGCATAAAATAAAAACGAGCGGCGCTGCGCAACCGGAATTACGCACACATGCCACTCGTTGTGTCCTTATTCTACTTCATCTGTTCGTGCATTGCAAAGGCGTTTTTTCACAAAATGCCGCGCACGTCCTTGAGCTCCACCGCCATGCCGCCGTTTTTGCGCGAACGCTCCGCCGCGAAGGCGATGTAATGGCTCTCATTTGAGGCCTCCAGCGTCGTCATGCGCGGCGTGGGCTTGCCCGTTTCGCCGTGCATGCGCATCAGCTCCGCGATCATCCGTCCGTCGCCGCCGCCGTGGCCCGCCAGGTCGCGCGAGAGCGCCGCCACGTCGATCGTCTTCTCCGGCTTGCCGAACGGACGGACGCGCAGGATGTTGCTCTCCATGTCGCCCTCGATGCAGCCGCGTGTGCCCAGCACGCGGATCGTCCGCCCGCCGTGCTCGCAGAAGGCCGACATCATCAGCTGGCAGAGCACGCCGTTCTCCATCTCCATGTTCACGATCTGGCTGTCCACCACGTCGTTGTCGCAGGCATAGACGCAGCGGCCGTACGGGCCGGTTTCGATCGCCGCGCGGATCTTCTCCTCCGTCGGCTCCTGCGCGAGGATGTTGCACGGCCAGTCCGTATTGCCATGGAGAATACCCGTCTGCTCATTGGTCAGGTAGATCTTCTCCGCGTCGTAGGGGCAGTCCGCCTTCGCCCTGCAGCCCGCCGTGCAGCGCACCGCCGCGCCCTCGGGCGCGCACTCTGGCCGGAAGTGGCGCAGGCTGCCGAAGGAGGACACCCGCGCGCACCGCTGGCCCGTCAGCCAGACGAGGTAATCCAGGTCATGGCAGCACTTGGCCAGCAGCATGAACGTCGATTCCTCTTCGCTGCGCCAGTTGCCGCGCACGAAGCTGTGCGCCTGATGCCAGTAGCCCACGTTCTCCAGCGCCTGAATGCACATGACGTCGCCCACGTCGCCGCGCTCGATGGCCTCAAAGATCTGCGTAAAGAACGGCGCATAGCGCAGCACATGGCAGACGACCACGCTGCGGCCCGTCTCCCGCGCTGTCCGTTCGATCAGCTCCACGTCGGCCTGCGATGTGGCGATCGGCTTTTCCAGCAGCAGGTGGTAGCCCTTTTTCATCGCCGCCACCGCATGACGCACATGCATCGCGTCCTGCGTGCAGATGAACGCCACGTCCGCCAGCCGCTCGCGGGCAAACATCTCCTCGCCCGTCTCAAAGCACATGTCCGCCGGAACGTTGTAGCGTCTGCGCACGGTTTCGCGCTTTTCCTCAATCGGCTCGGCCACGGCGGCGATTACCATCTGGCCGGAGAGCACCTCGCTCATCGGCGCGTAGGTATCCTTGCCGCGGCTGCCCAGGCCGCAGATCGCCACGCGCACGGGATAGCTCATTTTCATATTCTATCCTCCGCGGCCAGCGGCCGCTTTTTCTTTGAAATCAGTTGACAAAATCATGTTCCCGGTGCTCACTGTACGCTGCTCAGCGCAATTCCTGCCATGTGAAAAATCCCCATGCCGTGTGGGCCACGGCACAGGGATCGGTCAAAGCAGATTACTTCGCGAGCTTCTTGAACTCGTCGTAGACGAACTGCACCTTCGGTCCAATGATGACCTGCACGCTGGTCTTGCCCGGGCGGATGACGCCGGCGCAGCCGGAGGACTTGATCTTGGCCTCGTTCACCAGCAGGCGATCCTTGACCTCCAGACGCAGACGGGTGATGCAGTGATCGATAGAAGCCATGTTCTCCTTGCCGCCGCAGCCCTCGAGGATGATGGCCGCCATGGCGGTGTAGTCGTCATTCTTCAGCTCGATCTTGGTCTCCGCATCCTGATCGTCCTCACGGCCCGGGGTCTTCAGATCCCACTTGGTGATGGCGAACTTGAACACGAGGTAGAACACCACGAAGGCGGCGACGCCCAGCGGCAGGATCAGCCAGGTGCTATGCGCAGCCGGCAGGGAGGCGGAGAAGATGAGGTCGGTCAGGCCCGCGGAGAAGCAGAAGCCGGCGCGGAAGCCCAGCGCGACAGTGATGGTGGTGAAGATGCCGTAGAGCGCGGCGTACACCACGTACAGCGGGAACGCGAGGAACATGAACGCGAACTCGAACGGCTCGGTCACGCCGCACAGCATCGCGCAGACGGCAGCGGCGCCAACCAGGCCGATGGCGGCCTTGCGCTTGGCGGGCTTGGCGGTCTGGATCATCGCGACGGCAGCGCCGGCGATACCGAACATCATGCACGGGAAGAAGCCGGCCATGTACATGCCGACGGACCAGTCGATCACGGTGCCGTTGGCCATGGTGTCGCCCTGAACGAGCGCGCCCCAGTACGCGGTCAGATCGCCCAGGCCGATGGTGTCAAACCAGAACACGTTGTTCAGCGCGTGATGCAGGCCGGTCGGGATCAGCAGGCGGTTGAGGAAGGCGTAGATGCCAGCGCCCAGCGCGCCCATGCCCTTGATGCCGTTGCCGATGGCAACCAGCACGCCGAAGATCACCGGCCAGACGAACAGCAGGATCGCGGAAACGACGATGGAGACCACGCCGGTCACGATGGCGACGGAGCGCTTGCCGGAGAAGAAGGCCAGCACGTCCGGCAGCTTGGTGCCCTTGAACTTGTTGTAGCAGGTGGCGCCGATGATACCGGCGAGGATGCCGGTGAACGGGTTGGCGATCTTGGCAAACGCAACGGCGTTGACCGGATCAGCGATCATACCCGGGGCGATGGTGCTCACGGAGCCGGTGGACAGCAGCGTGGTCATCATCAGCCAGGAAACCAGACCGGCCAGGCCGGCGGTACCGTTGTTCTCCTCGGCCAGGCCGACGGCCACGCCGATGGCGAACAGAAGCGCCATATTGTCAATCAGCGCCGCGCCGGCCTTCACGAGGAAGAAGCCGAGCACATACGCAAAGCCCTCGGTCGCACCGGCCGCGCCCATGACGGCGGGAGCCAGCGCATAACCGACGCCCATCAGAATGCCGCAGATCGGCAGACAGGCAACCGGCAGCATCAGCGCGCTGCCCAGTTTCTGCAGTTTACGCATCATAAGTGAAAACCCTCCTGAATCTCTTCTTCTATCAAAAGCCATCGGCCCACGACGGCTCTCAATCCACCCGTTCCGTCTCTTCGGTCCTTACTTCTTGCCGAGCCGGATGACCGTGTCGCCCTCCGCGACGGTCTTGCCGACCACGGTTTCAAATTCGGCAAAGTCGTCGCTGTTGCACACGACGACCGGCGTGATGGTGTCATAGCCCTCCGCCGCGATCGCGTCCTTGTCAAACTCGATGAGCAGCTGGCCCTTCTTCACCTTGTCGCCCGCCTTGCAGTGCACGGTGTAGTGCTTGCCCTGCAGGTTCACGGTGTCGATGCCCACATGGATGAGCATCTCCACGCCGCCCTCGGTGGTCAGGCTGACGGCATGGCCGGTCTCAAACATCATGTCGACAGTCGCGTCGCACGGCGCAACCACGCGGCCCGCAGAGGGCTTGATCGCCATGCCCTTGCCGAGCATCTCCTCGGCGAAGGTCGGGTCGTTCACCTCGCTGGAAGCGACGGCCTCGCCTGCCACCGGCGCGCCGATCTCGTCAAGCTTCTTGCCAAAGAGCTTATCAAACAGTCCCATGGTCATGATCCCCTCTCATACGTCGCTGCACAATGACTCGTCCATGCGCAGGCGCACATTTTTCTGATTGCACACAGTATAGCAAAATGTCGGACAAATGTCAAACCGATTCCAGACTTTTGTCGGGTTTCTTTCGCATTTTGTTCAAACATCCGCCGCAAGCGCCCGCTTCGCCGCGGCGACCGCCTGCGCATCCGTCACGAAGCGCTCAAACTCGCTCATCATCGGCAGGCCCATGGGCACGCCCGCGCGCCTGAACGCCATGCCGCTTTGAACCGTCCGCTTGGCCGAAAGATGGAAGGCCCGCGCGCCGGTCTGGGCATGCAGCCGCGCGATGTTGTCCGCGTTCACGCCGCTGCCCGGCATGATCGTGACGCGCCCGTCCGCCTGGAGAACCAGCTGCTTAATCAGCGCCGCGCCCTCCTGTGCCGTCGCGCACTGGCCGGAGGTGAGGATCGTGTCAAAGCCCAGCGCTGCCGCCTGCTCAAGCGCCTCCTGCGCGTCCCTGCACACGTCAAACGCCCGGTGCAGCGTGAGCGTCAGGCCCTTGGCCGCCTCCCGGCACGCCGTCAGGAATTCGGCGTCGAGCGTGCCGTCCGCACGGAGCGCGCCGACCACCGCGCCGCTGGCGCCCAGCGTCCTCAGTTGCGCGATCTGCTCCAGCTGCTCCTGTTTTTCGTCCTGCGTGAACAGGAAGTCGCCAAAGCGCGGACGGATCAGCACGTTCACCGGCATGCCCAGCTTCGCCGTCTCGCGGATGAGCGCCGGTGAGGGCGTGGTGCCGCCGATAATGAGATTGGCGCACAGCTCCAGCCTGTCCGCGCCGCCGCGCACGGCCTCCCGCGCGGACTCCATCGAGTCCACGCACACCTCAATCAGGGGTCTTTCCATAGCTTTCCTCCATGAGGATGAAAGAGGGCTGCGCGGTGACAGCCCCCTTCGTCCCCGTCCGCAGCAGGCGGACATGCTCAGCGCTTGATATCGTAATTCATGTTCATCAGGTTCTTGATGCTCTGCACGTCGTCCGTGATGTTGGCATCGCCGTGGATGGTGTGCTTGATGACGCTCGAGGCGACCGCGAAGTTGACCATGTCCATGGGCTTGTAGTCGTGGAACATCGCGTAGATCAGGCCGCTGGCGAACGCGTCGCCGCCGCCCACGCGATCCAGGATGTTGAAGGTGAACATGCGGCTTTCAAACGTGTGCCCCTCGTACCACATGAACGCCTTGAGGCTGTTCTCCGAGCCGGAGTGCGTGTAGCGCACATGGCGCGCGATGCACTGCAGATTGGGATAGCGCTCCACGAACCGCTGGAAGATCTCGTCCTGCTGCTCATAGCTCGGCTGCAGCGGCACGCCGTCCTTCCAGTCGCCCTTGCTGTGATCCGTCTCGTCCTTCCACAGGTGATACGGCTCGATGCCCAGCAGCACGTCCACATAGGGCAGGCACTGGGTGCAGTAGTCGCGCGCCTCCTCCCAGGTCCAGAGCTTGGAACGGAAGTTGCCGTCAAAGGAGACGGTCAGGCCCAGCTCCTTCGCGGTTCTGAGCATGTTCAGAATCAGCTCCGGGCAGTTGCCGCCGATGGCCGGGGTGATGCCGGACAGATGCAGCCAGTCAAAGCCCTCCAGCAGCGCGTGCAGATCCACGCCGGAGAAGTCGTACTCGGTGAGCGCGCTGTGCTTGCGGTCATAGATGACCTTGCTGGGGCGAATGCCGTAGCCGGTCTCCAGATAATAGGTACCCAGGCGATGGCTCGGGGTTTCCTCCGGGGTGGAGAGAATCACCGGGGTGCAGTGCACGTCGTTGGAGCGCAGCATGCGGATGGCGCTCTTGCCGATGGAGTTGTTGGGCACGACGGAGAAGAACGTGGAATCGACGCCCAGGTTCGCCAGCGCCAGCGCGATGTTCGCCTCGGAGCCGCCGTAGCTGGCCTCAAAGCTCGACGCCATGCGCAGCTTTTCGTAGTTCGGCGGGGTCAGGCGCAGCATGATCTCGCCCATGGTGATGAACTTCTTGCCGGGCTTGTCGCTGATGAGCGGATTGTGATGAATCATCGTTTCGTCCCTTCCTTCCGGTAAAAAAGCTGCTTTCGCTTCGTATCTGAGAACAGTATACCATGATTTTGCCTGTGATTCAATGCAGTTTCCACAAGATGCAGGCTGTTCTTTCTTTTTCACCGCTTCTGTGCTACAATGCTGTGTATCTTGAAAGGAAGGGATTCCCATGGCCGAAGCCGCCAAAACCAACGCAATGCGCATCCTTGAACGGGAGGGCGTTCCCCATACCGTGCACGTTTACGATCCCGGGCAGGGCATCGACGGCGTATCCGTCGCCCGTCAGCTCGGGCAGGACCCGCAGGCCGTCTTCAAGACGCTCGTGACGCAGGGCAAAAGCCGGCAGTTCTTCGTCTTTGTCATTCCGGTGAACGCGACGCTCAGCCTCAAGCGCGCCGCGCAGGCCTGCGGCGAAAAGTCCGTGGAGATGATTCCGCAGAAGCTCCTTCTGCCGACCACCGGCTATGTCCACGGCGGGTGCAGCCCCGTCGGCATGAAGAAGCTGTTTCCCACGTTCATCGACGAAACCGCCCAGCTCTTTGACACGATCTGCGTCTCCGCCGGCAGAGTCGGCGCGCAGGCGGAGCTCCCGCCGGACGAGCTGTGCCGTATCACCGGCGCAGTGTACGCGCAGCTGACGGACTGATGCGCTCAGATGGCTTTCGGGCATGCGAAGCGAAGAAGAGGTTTGGGGGCGAGGCCCCCATCGTTCTCCCTGCGCGAAGCGCCTGAGCAAGAACCGCAGCGGAGCCGAAGGCGACCATTGCGGTTCTGCCACTGCCGCTTCAGACAGAAAGAAATGACGCAAAAGAGGCTCCCGCCTTTGGGAGCCTCAGACCGTCGACAAAGCCCATGTTTTGCAAGTCAAAACATGGGCTTTTAGCATGCAAAGAATCCGAAGGTTGAAGCAAAAGGCCTTGGCCAGCCTTTTCATATTTTGAACCGCAGCGGTCAGGAAGCATTGCTCGCGCA
>JAGBDL010000186.1 GCA_017937505.1 Clostridia bacterium
CTTTTGTGATACTATTTTGATACTAATAAACTTTACAGCCGAAAATAGCAGGTGGAATATTAACATATTTGCGAAAGTTTTTCCTGCGAAATCACCTCAAATACACCCTACTATATCTGAATTTGCCGAGTGGGAATAATTCCGAATGTAACGGAGCGACCCTCTTGTTCCTGTTTGGAGCAATTTGGTTGTTCCTCCAGCCTAAAAAAGTACAAGCCTTGAAGAAGCAATTCTTCGAGGCTTTCTTTTTTGCCAATAGAGCGAAAAACCTTGCAATATCAGGCTTTTTTGTCAATAAAACTGTGATTTTATCTACGAAAACAGTCTTCAAAACCCGCAAAGTTTGGGGGTTTACGTAATGGAGAGACGAACAAAAAGGTTACTCCAAACACGAACAACGACTTTGCACCAGCACATAGAGTTTTTAGGAAATTCATTTCTGGGAAAGCGGATTTGGGAAAAAATCTTGAAAAACTCAGTAAAATCAAGGGGTCGATTTTCCCATTTTTCAAATTTGGGAAGCACAAAAGGCCGCTTGAAGGGCTGATTTTCAGATTTGGGGGCGTTTTCGGGAAAAGTTTTGTTGCAAAAAGCCGGAAAGAGAGGTGCTTCATGCGCAAAAGGGGATTCAAAGGACGATGCGACAAGCGAACACTCGCAAAATGCAAGGAGGTATGCCGGACTTACGATCCAATTCAGTACGCCTACGCCGACAAGCTTCAGGAAAACGCCGATATCAAGGAGATTCGGTGCAATGTTCCGCTAGATGGACTGCCTGAAGGTGACTACATGTCTGATTTTGTCTGCATCAAAACCGACAATGACATGATGGTGCGGGAATGCGTGCAGCGAAGGTTTCTTTCAAAGCCTTTGACTGTCCGTTTGTTGGATGCTTCACGGGAATATTGGAGCAGACACGGCGTTTCAGATTGGGGGATCGTGATTGATGCAGAAGAATGACGTGCTCAGATGCAAAGAATCCATCGTCAGAGTGCTTGATATTCGTGAAAATCAAACGTTGATCGTCACTTATCCACAAAAATCCGTTCCTCTGTGGATAAATCAAGAGGAAATAAGAGAGTATCAGCCCTGTAAAGAAGAGGAAATCCCCTCTTTTCCGCCTGAATTTGAGGAACTATCCCCCGACCAGCGGCGCATTGCCCATGTAAGGTATACGCTGATAGCCGGAATACTGCCCTTTATCGGAGATGAACGGCAAAGATGCACAATGATTGCAAGGACTTCTGAGGAAAAAGGCATCAGCAAGGCGACTTTGCGACGGTATCTGCATCAGTATTTGGTTTATCAGCGCGTTTCTGCCCTTGCGCCGAAGCAAAAAACGCCCGAAAAGGCGCTCTCTAAGGATGAAAAGAACATGCGCTGGGCGCTCAATAAGTTCTATTTCACCCGGCGAAAGAACAGTTTGACCATGGCATATACCCAAATGCTCAAAGAAAGATACTGTGATGCTGCTGGTAACCTCATTTCCGGCTATCCGTCCATCCATCAATTCAAGTATTTTCATAAAAAGCACAAGAGCTTGCAGACCTACTATATATCCAGAGACGGATTGAAGAGCTATCAGCGCAATCATAGGCCGTTGCTGGGCGATGGAATACAAGAATTTGCACCATCTATCGGCGTTGGAATGCTGGATGCGACGATCTGTTATATCTATCTTGTTAATGAGGCGGGAAATCTGGTCGGAAGACCGATTTTGACGGCCTGCGTAGATGCATACAGCGGCTTGTGCTGCGGCTATTCCCTGTCTTGGGAGGGCGGCATGTACAGTTTACGCAATCTAATGGCAAATGTCATTGCTGACAAGGTTGAATGGTGCAGGAAATTCGGCATACGCCTCCAGCAAGAGGACTGGAATTGCAGCCAAATCCCGGCTGTTCTGGTTACGGATATGGGAACAGAGTATAAATCTGAGAGTTTTGAGCAAATATCCGAGCTGGGCGTGAAGTTGATCAACCTCCCGCCGTATAGACCGGAGCTGAAAGGAGCCGTTGAGAAGTTCTTTGATCTGATTCAGACCAGTTTCAAGGCACATTTAAAGGGAAAAGGCGTAATTGAGCCGGATTTTCAGGAGCGCGGCACTCATGATTACAGGAAAGACGCCTGTTTAACCATGCAGGACTTTGAAAGAATAGTCCTTCACTGCATCATTTACTACAACAGCAGACGGGTCATTGAAGATTTTCCGTATAGCGGACAAATGATTGCTAAAAAGGTACAGCCCTGTGCAAGTGAAATCTGGAATTATGGACTGAGACAAGCAGGCACAAATCTGATTTCATGCAGCTATGATGATTTGATGCTGACGCTTATGCCGCGAACTTTGGGCAGATTCGGCAGAAATGGCCTGAAAGTAAACAAGCTCAGGTATAGACACGATGACTATGCAGAGAGGTTTTTGAAAGGTGGAACGGCGACGGTTGCCTATAATCCAGATGACGTTTCTGCTGTTTGGCTTCTGGATCAAGGGAAATACGTTTGTTTTGAGCTGATTGAAGGGCGCTTCAAGGGCATGGAATTGTCGAACGTGAATTCGGTCAAAGAGGCTCAGAGAAACATGGAGAAGGTACTTTCCGGCGCAAATATACAGGCAAAAATCGACCTTGCAGCTCATATTGAGACGATTGCGCATAGCGTTTCCAGCTCAGATCGTGCCAATATCAAGGGCATCAGGACAACCAGAAGGAAGGAACAGGGACGGACGCACATTGATCATATGAAAGGAGGCATGAAGCTTGGACAGATTGACTGAGATCGTCAAAGCGTTGCCTGAAATGATGGCCGGGAGAGAGCTTCTTTCTGCGATGACAACACTGCCGGATTATGATGACAGCATATATGTGAGGCGAGAGGCTCGATTGAACACGCGAGGATTTGGCGCCTGTCATCAATTCTGGAAAATTAAAAAGAGCATCCTGAAAGAGGCATATGGGATTGAGTGGTATACGCCGCAGGAAGAATATCCACATATGCATTTTGATTGAAAGGATTTCACAGACAACGCTTTGAAAAGAGGTATACATATGAAGAAAATCATCCGAATCCTGGCTGCAGCATTTCTGTTCCTGATGCCTAGCCTGGCGTTTGCTTCCGAACAGTATATGGATTCCAGCTACAGATATGAGATCAAAGAGGATGGAACGGTCAAAATCATCGATTTTCTGCTCAAGTCCTCCAGAAGTTATGTCCCGCAGCCTGTGGTAATCCCCTCGGAAATCGATGGCAAGACCGTAACAGAGATTGGCGAAAGGGCATTTGAGTGGGCTTCTACTGTGTATGATGTCGTTGTGCCCGGCAGCGTTCAGGAAATTGGCCCATTTGCTTTCGAACACTCAGAAATCTGTCAGGTTACTCTGGAAGAAGGCGTTGAGAAAATCGGGCACTTTGCATTCAGCAACACGCCTCTGGAATCTATCCATCTGCCCGACAGCCTGACTTCCATTGAATTTGGTGCCTTCCAGTACTGCGAGAAACTGCAGACGATTCGGTTTCCGGAAAAAATCACAGAAATCGAATCCGGCATGCTTTCAGGCTGTATCGCTCTGAATGAAGTGGAACTGCATGACGGAATTGTGCGGATCGAATATGGCGTTTTTGAGAACTGCAGCAGCCTTGCAGAGATTCGGCTGCCCAACAACGAGCAACTGCTGCTTGAAGAAACTGCATTTTCAGGCAGCGGACTCAAAAGCATCCGGCTGCCAAAGAAGTGCGCCAGATATCGGCTGACGGATGACGTGCTGTATGACGTTGACAGCATGACGGCGCTGTATGCATTGAAATCCGGCAGGACCCGTTATTCAATCTCGAAGGGAACAAAGCAGATTGCGAGCAGTGCATTTATCAACCACCCCAATGTGACGCATGTTGATCTGCCCGAGACAGTCGTGGAGATCCGGGATGATGCCTTCAGAGACTGCTGCGCATTGGAGGAGATCGTATTGCCTGATTCTCTCCAATGCATCGGTAATGCGGCATTTTCGGGCTGCATTCACCTGAGGCATGTGAAGCTGCCCCGGGCGCTGACGGTACTCCAGGAGGGCGTCTTCAGAGATTGCTGCGCATTGGAAGAGATTGAATTTCCCGAGTCTCTTCAGAGGATCGACGATTGGGCATTCGATGGCTGCTCATCGCTGACGCATGTGGTTGTGCCCGGAAATGTGAAGGAGTTGGGCGATGCGGTCTTTGAATCCTGCACAAGCCTCAAGAAGCTGATTCTTTCGGAGGGGATTGAGCGTATTGGTGATCTGTCGCTTCTGGGCTGCAATCGGATTTCGGAGATTGTGATCCCCAGAAGCGCAGAAACGGTGGATAATATCGCAAAAGGGTACAATATTAGCGTATATGTCTATCGGGACAGTGCGGCGCATCAGTATGTCAGGAAGTGGAATGAGAATTATGTGGTGATTGACGACATCAGCGATATTCCTGACCAGCCGGGTATTACCGATCTGATTGGAAAGAAATGGGCGTCTTTCAGTACCCCGACCGGGATCAGGATTGACATTGATGAACAGAGAATGCAGTACATCTACCGCATTGATAGCCACACAACAGGCGTCGTGCTTGAGGAGTACGATATTGACGGAGATGTAATTACAAGTACATTCTTCGGATGGGCGAATCCTTCGATGGTTTACAGGTTCATCTCGGACGATATGATCGTGCTGCTGGACAGGACCGGAAACAACTATGAGGCGCTTCTCGTGCGTGCTCCGGGGGATGAAGGAACGGGCCTTGTCGGAGAATGGGACGCCTATCGGTACAAGACAATCTATGAGTTCACAGATGATGGTAAGGTGATTGAGACCGGAAGCAACGATTCCTTTGGAACGGCCGGACCGTTTGAGTCTGAATACTGGATTGACGGAGAAATCATGCAAATCAATCATGGCGAAGAGCAGCTGTCCTGTTATCAGCAGGCTCCGGATCTCATCCGGGCTGCGACAGCGACAGAGACGGGATATTTCATTGTGATGGAAAACCGGGATGACGAATCTGTTGAAGCTTCCGAGAAGAATGCAGCTGTTGAAGGAAGAATCACCTCGTCTGACTGGACGCGCGGCACGTGGTCGGACACAGCCAGGTACGGTTTGCTGGAAGCTGTGTTCTGTTATAGAGACAGCGACCGGATCCCGGGTGGTGTTGCGATTACCGGGGTGAGCATCAACCCTGACAGCGTAGAGGAATACAGCGTACAGTCCCTGGCCTTTCCCAATACGGTGGACGGGAGACCCGTCGTGGGGATTGAGGCGGGATGCTGCGAGAATATTCTGGAATTCAGTGAGGTTGCATGGCCTGAAAATCTGCAGTACATTGGTGAGCGCGCTTTTGCAGGCTGTACGCATCTTGAAGATGCTTCTCTCCCGGCAAGTGTCATGGATATCGGTGAATATGCCTTTATGGATTGTGATCTATGGGAAGGCGTTTCCCTCTATGAACAGGCCAAAATTGGGCTGGGTGCATTTGCTGGCACAAGTAATGCAGCGCCTGACGGATATATTTTTCTCATGGATTCCGAAGGGAGAACAACACCATCGTATTTCGGAGAACACTGTCCTCAGGCAATCGTCAAATAAAGATAAGCCGGGATTCTTCATGCCGTGAGAATGAACTGAAAGAGGAGGAAAACAGATGAAAAAGACGATCATGATATTCGCCGTGCTGCTGTGGGTGCTGGCTGCACAGGCCGCTATGGCTGCTGCGGCATTTGATTTCACATCAGCGCCCGGCGAATTCGACAAATATGAATTGTCAGATGGGGACGTCGATGTGCTTGATTTCAGGAAGACACAGTTTCTCCCAGGTCAGTATCTGGAGGTGTATTCCGGGCCGGGAGAAAACTACTATCGCTGCGCCGACGGAAAGGCGAGCGTGAGCACAGACGGAGACGTTCTTTGCGCGGGCAGAATCGGGAAATGGATGATGATTGAGTACTGGAAAAATGATGAAAAGACCCCCCGTGTTGGATATATTGACTCCGAAAAGCTGAAGAATGTACCAGATTGCAATGAGATTCATTTCGAAAGCATTCCTGTTTTCATGTGGAGCAATACCTATCTGATGGATGCGCCGACGAAGAATTCAGACTGTATCGCAATGCTTGAAGCCAGGTATCCGGCAACTCTTCTGGCCTGGCATGCGGACAACCACGGAGAGGCCTGGATGGATGCATGGAGCGGATTCAAAGGATGGGCTTATATTGAAACGGTCGTTGACGGCAAGCCTGTCCGGGGATTCATCGATCCGTACTCGCTGGATAAGTATCAAATTGGCGATGAACGAATGAACATCGGCCCGGTCACAGAAGAGAAGCTCAAGGATCTGTATGCCTTTCGCTATAAGTTTTTGAAACAGGGATCCGTTGGACTGGACGGAGGCTCTGCTGCAGGGCTGACTGCAGAAGGCACGATTTGCATTGCCGGTAAGGATCATCTTCCGGAGATGAAAAACTGGCGGGATATCGTTGCCATCAGCATGGGATGCGGTTTTGCGGTTGGGCTCAAATCGGACGGCACTGTGGTGGCCACAGGCTGCAACGAGTACGGGCAGTGCAATGTCGAGAACTGGAGCAATATCGTTGCCATCAGCGCAGGAGAGGAGCATACCGTCGGGCTCAAGGCGGATGGGACGGTCGTCATGACAGGCAGCACGGTTTTCCAGCAGGATTCCGTGAAAGTCTGGGACAACATTGTCGAAATCCGTGCGGGAGGCTATCATACAGTCGGGCTGCGTGCGGACGGAGCTGTTCTGGTAGCCGGCGGTGTGATGAGCAGTGAAAGCGACATTGACTGGACGGAATATGATACAATACACGTCTCGCCTCAGACGGATATCGAGCTTTGGAATAAGGTGAGCATCATCGATGCGCAGGGCTGCAGTACGGTAGGCTTGCGATGTGACGGCACCGTTTTGTTCTCCGGCGATTGTGTGTTAGGGCAGGACAGGGCTCAGGAGTGGCGTGGTATAGAGAATATCGCCATAGGTTGGAACTCTGTATATGGAGTGAATTTTGATGGAGAACTGTATAGTACCTGGACATCCGATAGGACTCGTGGGTGGTATGACGTTGTCTTCCTTACTGCCAGCGACCAGTGTGTTCTTGGTGTTCAGCGCGACAGAAGCGTTTTGCATGCTGAAGGCTGGATCTATGAAGACGAAATGGACGAATTCAAAAAGATGACAGATGAGATCGATCAATGGAATAGTATCGGATTGCCTGACGAATCCGCCGTCTTTGAATTCTGAGAAATTCTCGAGACTCACCCAAGAATTCTGCATATGGAGTCAAACCGATAATATAAATCGATGCTGTCAACTACCGTTGACTCAGGCCATCACTACCGGCCAAATTGACTTTTATTCTCACCAGCATAGATTATGCAAAGACACAAAATACCCCGGTCATGCCGTTACAGAAGGGAATCTCCAAACATTGACTGATTCAATCTGAGAATTAACGGCCACATCTCCCTCTGGACTGAACAGCAGACACAAAGAGTTTATTTCAAGATGCCGAGAACGAAATGCAATATGCCTGTGTCAGGTCGAAGTATGCTTGTGATACTGGCACGATACTGAAAACTGTGCTATAATCAAAAACGTCCTCCACGAGGAGGATAAAAACGGATCAGAAAGACAAAATACTAAGCGAATATGCTTAGTAATTAAACGACCTTGCCGAGTGGGAATAATTCCGAAGATTCGAAAAACGCAGGAATATCTGGAATAATCCCGCCCTCAAACCGGCTCTGATCACGCAGTGATAACGCAGCCTCATCACTCCATTATTCAGGATGCGCGTGTGGCTTGGCGGTGAAATCATCTTATCTCTTCCCCCTGCGTTATCCACAATTTCTGCGAAAACCTGTCAAAAAGCCCTTCGCTGTGGAAATCTTCTTCCGCAGCGGAGGGCTCTTGCTATGCTCAAAAGAAAGCATGAATCGCAGCGGAGCCGAAGGCGACGATTGCGATTCCGGTAATGCCGCTCTTAACAAACCTTTCAAGCACAAAATACGCCCTCCCTGCACGGATCGGTTCATGCCGTTCAGCGCCAGGAGGGTGTTTCGATTCTCTTATTTCTTTGCTTCCGCAATCGCCGTCTCGTAGCACTTTTCCACCCTGGCGGCAAAGGCCTCGGTGCCAAACGGCTCGGCATACTTCGCGGCATGCCCGGCGATCTCCCGGCCCTCGTCCGAAAAGGCGCGCAGCAGGCCGGCAAGCAGCGCCTCGTCGTCATCCTCGGTGAGGATGCCGGAGACGCCGTCCTGAATCACGCCGCTCAGGCAGGGATCGTTCACCGCGCACACGCACAGGCCGGAGGCCATCGCCTCCACATAGGTCAGGCCCTGCGTCTCCGAGTGGGAGGCGCTGACAAACACGTCGCCGATGGCGTAGTACTGGTCGATCTTCTCCCACGGCTTGGGGCCGGTGAACGTGACGTGCTCCGCCACGCCCAGCTCCTCCGCCATCTTTGCCAGGTGCTCGCGCATCGGGCCCTCGCCCACGATGACCAGACGCACGTCCGGATGGCTGGCAAGCAGCCCGGGGAACACACGCATCACCTGCTCCAGGTTCTTCTCCTTGGAAATGCGGCCGATGTTCAGCAGCACGCGCTCGCCCGGCTGCACGCCGCATTCATTGCGCTTTGCAGTGCGCTCCAGCGCGTCGTGGCGCTCCGGCGCAAAGCGCGCGATGTCCATGCCGCTGGGAATGATGTCCATCGGGGTGCGCACGCCGTAGTCGTAGAGCAGACCGAGGGTCTTGCCCGTCGGCGCGATGATGCGGTCAAAGCGGTTGCACCACCACTGGGAATACTTGCGCGCGACCTTGCGCGCCGCCTCGTCCGCCACGCCGTGGGTCACATAATAGGTATATTCCTCCCAGATGGTGTGATAGGTGTGGATGAGCACGCTGTCGTTCGCCCGCGCAACGAGGCGGCCAAAGTGGCCCATCACAAATTCACTGTTGGTGTGCACGACGTCAAAGTCGAGCCTGGTCGCCTCCCAGTTGGTCAGCGGCCCGGGGAACGCGACATTGCGGTCCTTGAGCACGAGCAGCGGCGCGGAGGCGATGTAGTGGACGGTGTCCTGCTGGTAGCTTTCCCAGCCGCGGCACTTGGGCGCGAACACATGTACCTCATGTCCGCGGCGTGTCAGCTCGCGGTGGAGCGTGAGGACGGACGTCGCCACGCCGTTGATCTCGGGATAGAACGTATCGGAAAACAGGCCGATCTTCATGCTGAACTTCTCCTTCTTTGGAATCCGGCTTGCCGTAATTGCCTGCCTGAGGGCGGCGCGCAGGAAAATCCTGCCGCCTTTGGCATTCATAGTGTAACACATCCTGCCGATTTGGAAAAGCAAAAACTCTTCATCCTGCATTTTTGGGCTGAATCGCAATCACTCATGCGTTTTTGCTTGCAAATTCCCCGGAATTATGATAGGATTTGTATGAAAAAACAGGGGAGAATGCATCTCCCCTTTTTGAAAGCGAGGGGTTTTCTTGGCGGTTTTCAAAGAAGTCACGTCTGTGGCGTCGATTCTGATGCCGATCGGCGAAAACTGGACGGTTTCCCGCTGCCGGTACCGCTCCGATGACGGGGCGGAGGGGCGTCTTTGCATCGCCACGGGCATTCACGGCGACGAGCGGATGGGCCAGCTGATCGTCTACGACGTGGCGCAGCGCATTCAGAGGGAGCCGCAGCACCTGCACGGCATCGTGGATATCTATCCGATGCTCAACCCGCTGGGCCTGGATCTGGGCGAGCGCACGGTGCCCTCCGGCAACCGGCTGGACATGAACCGCGCGTTCCCCGGCTCGCCGGACGGCACGGCGCTGGAAAGCATCTGCTACCGGATCACCGAGGACATGAAGGGCGCAGACCTGGTGCTGGACATCCATTCCAGCTCCCAGGTGACCAGCGAGCTGTACGCCGTGCGCCTGCACGAACAGATGGCGGACGCGATGATCCCCGGCGCCGCGGCGCTGTGCCCGGAGCTGATGTGGGTGGTGCCGGACAGGGCGGCCTACAACGCGACGCTCACCGGCGCGCTGACCCAGTCGGGCGTCTGCGCCGTGGTGCTCATGGTGGATGAGCGCCGCCTGAACGCGCAGCGCGTGGCCGATCAGGCAGTCGAGGGCATCTTCTGCAAGATGAAGGCAATGGGCCTGTGGACGGGCGAGACGGTCTGCGCGCCCCGGGCGGATCAGATTCCCTGCATGCGCGAGAAGACGGACGCCTGCCGCATCACCTGCACGCGCCCGGGCATGTATGTGCCGGTGGAATGCATCGGCACGCATGTCAACGCGGGCGACGTGCTGGGCACGATCATCGACGCGCTCAGCGGCGATCCGGTGGAGACCGTGACCGCGTCCGAGAGCGGTCTGGTCTTCTCCCAGCGCCGCTATTCCGCCGTCTATCCGGGAACGCTCATCGCACGCCTGTGCAGAAAGGAACGCGCATGAAAAAGGATATCCTCTTCACCGTGCCGTCGTACTTCCGCGACGACATGAACATCATGGGCTACCGTTTCGGCAAGGGCGAGAAGAGCTGCGTTGTGCTGGGCGCGCTGCGCGGCGACGAGGTGCAGCAGCTCTACGTCTGCGCGCGCCTGGTGGCGTTTCTGCGCGAGGTGGAGCGCGACGGCGGCATCATGCCCGGCAAGAGCGTGATGGTCGTGCCTACGGCGGTCGGCCTGTCCATGAATGCGGGCAGCCGCCTCTGGGCGCCGGAGAACACGGACATCAACCGCTGCTTCCCGGGCGACCTGAACGGCTCGACAACCGAGCAGATCGCGGGCGCGCTGTTTGAAAAGCTGAAGGCGTACAAATACGGCGTGCAGCTGACGAGCTTCTATCAGAAGGGATCGTTCGTGCCGCATGTGCGCATGATGGAGACCGGACGCCAGAACCCGGAGCTGGGCTGCGAATTCGGCCTGCCCTACGTCTATGTGCGCACGCCGCGCATCTCCGACCAGACGACGCTCAACTACTGCTGGCAGCAGGCGGACACGCAGGCGTATTCGCTCTATGCCGGCAAGACGCAGGAGATCGACGAGGCCGCGGCGGATCAGACGCTGCGCGCCATCATCCGCTTCCTCAACGGGCGCGGCGTCATCCGCAGCGAGCAGACGCCGGGGCAGACGTCGCAGGTCATCACCAACGACGACATGCTGACCGTCACCTCCAAATCCTCGGGCCTTCTGCGCCGGGTGAAGCACGCGGGCGCGCATGTGCGCCGCGGCGAGCAGCTGGCGTTCATCATCAATCCGCTGGACGGCTCCGTGCGCGAGGTGCTCAAGACCCCGGCGACGGGCATGCTCTTCTTCATTCAGGACGGCCCGTTCGTCACGGAGCACAGCCCGGTGTTCCAGGTGCTTTCGACGTGAGCTTTCGGGAGCTATTGTTAACGAAGCAAAGAAGCATGTTAAGCAATAATTCGCAGCTTAGGAGAACGCGCTCCGCTGGGGCCAGAAGGGTCGGGGAGGGTTTCGATGCCCTCCCCAGACCCTCCTGGACCTCCCATTCCCCTCCCC
>JAGBDL010000187.1 GCA_017937505.1 Clostridia bacterium
GCACAAGCCCTTGACAGAATTCCGGTGACAATGGCGAAAGGGTCCCACCTGTTCCCATACCGAACACAGAAGTTAAGCCTTTCAGCGCCGATGGTACTTGGCTGGAGACGGCCCGGGAGAGTAGGACGTTGCCGGATCCCATATGAAAAAGCCTCAGCATTTGCTGGGGCTTTTTCTCATCCAATCGACCAGGTTTTATTATCCGGCTATCCCGGCTAACGTACAACATTGTACTTGGCTAGGTGAGGCGTGGGCGGCGTCCTGTGGACGCAGAGAAGCCCACGCTGAACGCCCGGGAGAGTAGGACGTTGCCGGATTCAAAAAAAGTGAAAAGCCATGCAACAATTTCCAACCGCCATTCGTCTTATCAACAGAGCAGGATACATAAAACGGAAGAATGTGATGGGAGGACATGGCGATGAAAAGACGTATAATCGGTTTGCTGGCGCTTTGGATGCTGCTGCTGTGCGCGCACGCTTCGGCGGAATGGGCGACGGTGTGCAATGCGAAGCCAACGGACAGGCTTCATCTGCGCGCGGAGGCGAGCAGCAGCGCGATCTCCTACGGCAAGTATTATAACGGCACACAGGTGCAGATTCTGTCCGGGCCGAAGAATGGCTGGTATCGCGTGCGGGTCGGAACGGGCAACGGCGTCTGCGAAATAGAAGGGTATATGATGGCGAAGTATCTGGCCGTCGGGAACGCGGCCGTGCAGGATGCGCGGCCCAGGGTGACGCTGAGCAGCAGCAGCGGCTCGGTGCTCCTGCGCGACTTCCACACGGGGAGCTGCGTGGGCAAGGTGCAGAGCGGCACGCAGGTGACCGTCCTCGGCGTGGGCACGAAATACCTGCACGTGCTGACGGATAGCGGCGAGTGCGGGATGGCGCCGGTCGACTGCACGTCCCCGCACCTTGAGTTCTGAGGGAGGAATCGGCGAAATCGAAGAGCGTGCGGATGTCATGATGCGCGCTCCCAAACCTCGGCATACGCCGGGGTTTTTGAAATTGAAGGAAGAAATTTCCATATTGGCCGAATCTTTGGGGGCATGAACCCGTCTAATGGGTGTAAAAGCGCTTTACAAGAAACAACAGAGGGAGGCTGGCCCATGGATCAGGACACGTTCGCCCGGCAGGTGACCGACCTGCAGGGTAGCTTGTATCGCATCGCGGCGAGCTATCTGCGCTGCGAAGGCGACCGGCTGGACGCAGTCGCCGAGGCGATCGCCCGGGCATGGGAAAAGCGGCATACGCTGCGCGATGAACGCCTGTTCCGCACGTGGATCACGCGGATTCTGATTCGCGAGTGCGTGAACATTCAACGCAGGCAGAAGCGCAGCGTGCCGGTGGACGCATTGCCGGAGGCGGCGAGCGAGCCGGAGGACGAGCGCATTGCCGCGCTGCGGGAGGCGCTTGCACAGCTGCCGCAGCGTCAGCGGACGATGACTGTACTGCATTACATGGAAGGATACGATGTGCGCGAGGTGGCGCGGATCATGGGCACAACGAAGAGCGCGGTATGCGCGGGACTTTCGCGGGCGCGGACGAGGCTGCGCGCGTTGATGGGGGAGGAATTGGAGTGAAACGCGAGGATTGGCAGAAGGTCTATCAGCCCCGGGAAGGCGCGCTGGAGGCGCGCGTCAGACAGACGCTTCGCACGCTGGACACACGGACAGACGGGAGGACATGGACAATGAAAAAGACGATGGCTTTGGCGCTGGCGGCGGTGCTGCTGCTGGGCGCGGCGGCTGCGCTGGCCGCAGGACTGATTTTCTCGGATCAGGTGGATGCCAAGACGGCGGCGCGTCAGGCACTTGCCGGCCAATACGGCTTTACGCCGGCGATGGAGGCGTTCTTTGACTGCGAGGTGAACGAGGATAGTCGAACGGTGGTCTTCACGCCTGCGGCCGATACGGGCGCAGGGGTTGAGGAGAAGCTCGGCGTATACACCGTGACGCTCGGCAAGGGCAATCAGGCGACGGTCAGCTGGTCGCACGACGGGGAGACGATTGGCGAAGGCACGCAGTCGCCGGTGTGGGATACCAAGCTGCTGGCCGCGGCGATCGAGCGCAAGGCGGCGGGCGAGGAATGGATTGACATTGTGCTCGACGCGGAGCAGACGGCCGTGAACGTCACCCCGGAGGAGGCGATTGCCATCGCGCGCAGGGCTGCGACGGAGAAGTTCGGCATGGACGACCTGAAGGTTCTCGAGGATTGGGGCGCACACCTGTACTATCGCGGCGTTGAGAAAGCGGAGAAGGATGGCAAGGGCGCCAAGTGCTATCAGGTTCGCTTCACGCAGGGAGACGAGCGCGGAACAGAATATTCGGTATCACTTTACGCCAATACAGGCGAGGTATTTGAGTGTATGAGGATGGAAGAGGAGCAGGACGAGGCGTACGATGCGGATGTGAGCTGGCATGCGGCCCCGGGCAGCGAGCAGGCGAAGGCGCTGGCAACGATCACGCCTGAGCAGGCGGCGCAGCTGGCGAAGGACGCTGCGGCTGAGGTCTACGGCCTGAGTCCGGCGCAGAAGGACAGCATGGAATGGGTTGACGACGTGGCGCCGTCCCCGTATGCGATGGCGGGGGATACGCCGGTGATTCAGATCTGGCTTTGGCTGTGGCAGGGCGGCCCCAGCGCGCCGTTTGCTGAAGGCGACGGCGTGTATCAGGTGGAGGTGAACGCGCAGACCGGCACGATTGAAAGCATCCTCTACGATTCCACGCTGAGCAGCAACGGCTGACGGCGCCCAGAGGGGCGGTACCTCCGGATGAACAGGAGAAAGCTCAGGCGAGGGTCTGGGCTTTTTTCTGATGCTGTGCTATAATGGCAGGCATGAAACCGAAGAAGCCGAGGGAATGCAGATGATCAGCAGGGTTTATGAGGTGGGAGCGCTCAAGACGTACAAGTACGTCGTCACGCTCTCCACATACGGCGGAAAGCTTATGCTCAGCCGGCACAGGCAGCGCACGACCTGGGAGACGCAGGGCGGCCATGTGGAGCCGGGCGAGACGCCGATGGAGGCGGCCAGGCGCGAGCTCTATGAGGAATCCGGCGCGGTGCGCTACGATATCCGGGCGCTGTGCGATTACTGGGCGGGCGACGAGGTCACCGGCGAGGGCGCGACGGGTCAGGTGTTCCACGCGGAGATTCACGAGCTGGGGCCGCTGCCCGAAAGCGAGATGGCGGAGGTGCGCCTGTTTGACGGCCTGCCGGAGAACCTGACGTATCCGGCCATCACGCCGGAGCTCTATGCGGTTCTGATGAAAGAGAAAACCTGAGATGCGGATTCTGATCGGGACGACCAATCCGTCCAAGGTGCGTTACTTTGAGACGCTGCTCGCGGACGCGAACGCAGCCTTCGTCACGCCGCGCGATTTGGACATCGCGGACGAGCCGCAGGAGACGGGCGGTACCCCGGAGGAAAACGCGAGGCTCAAGGCGGCGTTCTATGGGCAGTATGCGGATGTGGTGATCTGCGCGGATTCGGGCCTGTATTTGGACGGCCTGCCGCTCGACGATCCGCGTCAGCCGGGCCTGCATGTGCGCACGCCGAACGGAACGCGGCTTGACGACGAGCAGATGATCGCATACTATGCAGCGCTTGCACGCAGCCTGGGCGGCAGAGTGATGGCGTATTACCTGGACGGCTGCGCCGTGCAGCGCGGCGGACAGGTGTACGGCTTTCAGGCGACGCGCGAGGAGGCGCGCGCACGGGCGTTCTATCTGACCGACTCGCCGTGCGCCGCGCGGCGGGAGGGCTGGCCGCTGGACAGCCTCTCGCTGGACCTGGAGGGCGTCTCCTTCCTGGATGCGCGGCGCAGGACGCCGGAGCAGATGGAAAAGCCGTATACGGCGCGGCTCAAGGTGTTTCTGCGGCAGGCGCTGGGCATATGATTCCAACGTAAAAAGCACCCTTCTGGGTGCTTTTTGCGTCGTGGGAATGGAAAAATGCTTTGATCTGCCGCGAAGCGAAGAAGGGAGTTTGAGGGACGATGTCCCTCGGGTGGGGTCTGGGGCTGGCCCCAACGTTTCCCCGTCACTGGATTCCCATCTTCTCCACGTATTCCTCCAGGCACCAGTTGTTGTAGGTCATCACCTGCGCGGCCTCTACGCCGACGTAGCGGAAGTGCCAGCTTTCGGCGAGGAAGCCGGTCTTGTCCTGCTTTTCCTCGGTGAAGCGGACGATGAAGCCGTATTCGTAGCAGTGCTCGTGCAGCCACTTCTGCTGCGCCGTGCCGGAGAAGGAGACGCCGGGCACGGTGATGTCAAACGCCAGGCCCGTCATGTGCTCGCTGGTTCCGGCGGGCGCGACGGTCTGGTACGTCGCCGAAAGACAGCGCTCCGTGCTCCAGGAGGGATTGTTCTTCCTGTACTTGGCGACGGACTGATCGACCAGCGCCTGCTGATCGCTGTACTTGCGGTAGGCCGAGGAGACCTGCCAGTTGCCCACGCCGTCCTCGATGGCGTCCTCGAGCATCCGGCCCAGCGCCTCGGCCGCCGTGCGGTTGGCCATCGTGCCCTTGTACTTGACCTTGAGCACGCTCTCCGGGATCACGTCGGCGATGGGCACGAGGTCTGTCGGCACATAGTTCTTGTCGAGCTTGTTCTCGCGGTTGACGAGAATCAGGTAATCCATTTCCGGCGCCTCGCTGGCGGAGAGCGCGCTGCCGCTGTAGAGCAGCGTCAGCGTCTGGCTGCCGGCGATGCCGTCCGCGCTCAGGCCGTTGACCGCCTGGAACTGAACGACGGCGCTTTGCGTGCCGCTGCCGAAATCGCCGTCGGCCGCGCCGGAGAGATACCCCAGCGCGATGAGTGCTTCCTGCATCCTGACCACGGACGGGCCGCTTGCGCCCTTTTTGAGCGTCGTGTAGCTCACCGGCGTGGCGGTCGGCTCTGCGGTTGGCGCGGGCACGGGCGAGGGCGTGGGCGAAGGGGTCGGCTCAGGCGTGGGCGTCTCGGGAATCAGCTCCTCGCCGCCGTAGCCGTACTGCGCGCCGAAGGGCGCGTAGACCGCGGGCGTGGGCGTGATGGTCGGCTCGGGCGTCGGGGTGGGCTCGGGCGTGGGCGTGCCGGGCTCGGCGGTAGGCTCGAGCGTCGAGGGATCGATCTGCGGCATCAGGGAGGTCGCGGCGACGCACAGCACGACGATCAGCAGGACGGCCAGCGCGGCGAGCAGCACGCGGATGAGCGGGTTTTGAAGCGGCGAGGCGGACGGCCTGCGCGATCGGCGGGATTGGGGGTTCATGGTTCCTCCTTGGGATGATGGGACGGTGCGGGAGGGAAGACGATAGGAGCTTGCATTTGGATTCCTGTTGCGGGGAACAAACCCGTTTCAATCGTAGGCTGCTGCGCAGCCTGCTCTGAAACTACGTTTTCTTTCGCTATTGGGGAACGTTGGGGCCGCAGGCCCCAAACCCCGCCTAGGGATTTCATCCCCAGACCCCTTCTTCGCTTCGCGCTGTTGAAAGAGGGTCAGTCGCCCTGATAGATCCAGCGGCCGGCGGCCATGAGCTCGTTCGCCCAGGCGCGAATCTGCGCCGTGGCGGCGTCAATCTGCGCGCGGTCCGTGACGGCGCAGGTCTTTTCGGCAATATCCTCGACGATCGCGTCGTTGATCCACTGGCCGTAGTGCAGCGTGTCTTTGTAGTTGTTCAGGTCGAGCACCCAGTCCCCGCGCGCGGCGAAGTCGTGAAGGGTCACGTTTTCGTAAGCACTGAGCGCGTCGTAGCACAGGCCGCGCAGGGCGAGCATGCTCTCCAGCGTGCCCTTGCCCTGCATGCTGGACCATTCCGCGGCCGAATAGGGCGGGAAGAAGAAGTCAAACTGCGTTTCGGGATGCGCGGCGATGAAGGGCAGGATGTGCGTGTTCAGGTTGTCGCGCGCGGCCTGCATAAATCTGTCGGCCGCGTAGACCTCCTCGGGCGGGGTGAACTGCGCGTTGTACAGCGCGATCAGGCCGTAATCGTCGCGCCCGGCCCAGCAGTACATGCTGTCGCGGATGGAGTCGTCCTGCGTCTGGCCCCAGGCGCGCAGGCAGCGCGGCAGGAAGGCGCCGAGCACGGAGCGGTTGAGCCAGTACTGCACGTCGTTGAAGGGATTATGGTCGTACAGGTACATCGGCACGGCGCTGCCGGTCTCCTCAAGGCCGGCGATCAGCGAGTACACGTCCAGGCCGTAGACGACGCGCTTCACGTCGTGCGTTTCAAACGCGAGATCCAGCAGCAGCGCGTGGTTGTACGCGGTGCCGGCGGAGGTGCACAGCTTGATGAAGCGGCCGCCGAGCACCTTGTCCATCTGCGACGGGCGGAAGTTCTCCGTCACGGAGGTGCCGACGATCGCGCTGTCGTAATCGTAGCTGCGCACGATGCCCGCGTTGGCGTACACCTGCGTGGTGTTGTCGATGGGCGGCAGATAGCGCGTGGCGAGGCGATAGACCTGGAACGGGTCGATCGCGATGACCAGCGCGCTGAGAAAGGCGATGGCGCCCGTCAGCGCCGCAAGGCACAGGCAAGCCCAGGTTTTTCTTTTCATAGCCATCAGAAATTAAAGTACAGGAAGACGCTGACGTTGGAGAGGGACAGCGTGACGTAGAGGATCAGCAGCACGGTGGACAGGGCGTTGAGCAGCGTCGGGTGAAAGTCCATCGTCTTTTCGTAGGTATTGCGCAGGCCCAGGCAGGCAAAGAGCGACAGCGCGTACCAGAGCATCATGAAGACGGCGTTGTAGCCGGGGCGGATGCCGCCGGGCAGCGCGAAGGCTGCGGTGATGGAATCGCGGATGGGGCCAAAGTTCATCATGAACATGGACCGGACGATCGCCATCGCGTCGGACATGCTCGTGGCGCGGAAGAAGACCCAGGCGATGACCACGAAGATAAACGTCAGCAGCCACTGAAGCGCCGGGTGCAGGGCGTCGTACTGTCTGCGGAAGAGGCGGTAGAGCACGCTGGCTGCGCCGTGCATCAGGCCCCAGAGCAGGAACAGCCAGCCCGCGCCGTGCCACAGGCCGCTGGCGAGGAAGACGATCATCAGGTTGACGCAGGTGCGCGCCATGCCCCTGCGGCTGCCGCCCAGCGGGAAATAGATGTAGTTCGTCAGGAAGCGGGAGAGCGTGATGTGCCAGCGCTGCCAGAACTCGCGGATGTTCAGGGACTTGTAGGGGGAGTTGAAGTTGATCGGGATCCGGATGTTGAACATCAGGCCCACGCCGGTGGCCACGTCGCAGTAGCCGGAGAAGTCGAAGTAGAGCTGGAGGGTGTAGCCGATGGCAACGAACCAGGCCTCGGCGGTGTTGAGGCTGAGCGCGTTCGCGAAGCCCTCCGTCACGGCGACGCCGAACGTATCGGCGATGATGACCTTCTTGAACAGGCCCAGCGCGAAGGCGTACAGGCCCGGCGCGAAGTTGTCAAAGTTGAAGCGGCGGTTCTTCGCATCCGCAAACTGCGGTACGATCTCGCTGTGCAGCACGATCGGGCCGGCGACCAGCTGCGGGAAGAAGGTGACGAACAGCGCATAGTCGAGAAGATGATAGCGCGGCACCGTGCGGCGGTAGCTGTCGATCACATAGGAGAGCTGCTGGAAGGTGAAAAACGAGATGCCCAGCGGCAGCGCGAGGTGATACAGCGAAAAGCGCGTGCCGAACGCGCGGTTGAGGTTGTCCACGAAGAAGTCGTGATACTTGAAATAGAACAGCACGCCGAGGTTGAGGGCAAGGCCCAGCAGCATCAGCGGCAGGCGGACGGCCTTTTTTTCGCAGGAGAGCATCAGCTGGCTGAGCGCGTAGTTGACCAGGATGCTGCACACGATGATGGGCACATAGCTGGGATTGTTGTAGCCGTAGAACACGAACGAGGCCAGCACCAGAAAGACTTTATTGAGCGGGATGCGCTCCGGCAGCCTGCCCAGCAGGAAGTAGATGAGCAGCGTCAGCGGCAGGAAGGCGAGCATGAAGACGTAGGAATTAAACAGCATACAGGAGTCTCCTTTGTTATGTAAATCCTACCGCAAGGCATCGGCCTCGGACGCAAAGCATCGGGATTTACAGCACTTTGTCGGTGATGCAACCGGCATCATGCCGGTTTGTTTTCCGATGGGGAGGCGCGCCAACCGGCGTGCGGCGGGCACAGCCTGCTCAGGGCAGGGGATCAAAGGCGTCCGGCCAGGCGCCGCACTGGCGCAGCATGTCCACATAAGCGCGGATGACGGCGTCATTTGCCTGCGCCTGCGCGACGCTGGTGATGCGGTTCTGGTCCTTGCTGATGGCCTCGATCATGGCGTCGTTGATCCACGGGCCGTAGTGGCCGTCGTCGATGTAGTGATCCAGGTTGGTGATCCAGCCGGTCTCGGCCTGAAAATCGTAGATCCGCACATTTTCATAGGGAAGCAGGGCCTTGATGATGGCTTCCTTCTGCGTGTGATGGTAGTTCAGCATGCCGCTCTCATAGAAGTTGTACCAGCGCACGAGCGCGTACGGGGGGAAAAAGAAGATGAATTCGGTGTCCGGATGCGCCTCGATATAGGGGAGAATGTTGTATTCAACGTTGAGCCTGGTCTGCTGGGAGAGTGTCGGATCCGCCTCAAGCGGGGTATGCGCCACTTCGCCGGAGGAAATGGTGACGCCGCGCAGCACGGCGTCCTTGCCGTACGGATACAGATGTCCCCAGGTATACATGGTATCGCGAAGCGTGTCATCCCTCTGTCCGAGGGTCTTCAGGCACTTGGGGATGTATTGGGTGAGCACGCTGTGGTTGAACCAGTACTGCGTATCGTTCAGCAGATCGTCGTCGTACAGGTAATCGGGCATTTCGCACTTGGGCGTTTTGTAAAAGTAGGTGAAGGATTCGATATCCAGGCCGTACAGCACGGTTTTGATCTCGTGCGTGCCAAAGGCCAGATCCATCATCTGCCTGTTGTTGTAGGGGGAACCGGCGTTGATGGGCAGCTTGACGAAGCTGCCGCCGAGCAGCTCGTCGAGCTGGCTGGGCCGGAAGTTTTCCGTCATCGAGGAGCCGATGATGACGCTGTCATAGGAATAGGACTTGGCAATGCCCGCATTGGAGTAATTCTGCGTGCCGTTTTCGATCGGGGGAATGAAGGCGGTGGCCTGATGGTAGATCTCGAACGGGTCGATCAGCACGACGGAGCCGATGATCAGCAGCAGGCTGCCGGCCAGCATCGCCAGCGTCAGAATGGCCCAGCGTTTTCGTGTCATGACTGCGGAATCCTTTCCTGTTTGACAAAAGCGGGATGGGAGAATGAACATATCAAATCACTTTATTATACACGATCCGGCTTTTCTTTGCAACCGAGCGGCGCGGATGGAATGGAGGGCAAAGAAAAAGCCCTGTTCGGGCTTTGGGATGACCGGCAGCACTCCCTCAGTCTGCCTGCGGCAGCCAGCTCCCTCAGGAGGGAGCCTGAACGGTCCCCATGCCTCCCTCTTGAGGGAGGGGGACCATCCGAAGGATGGTGGAAGGAGTGCTGCTCAAAAGCGGGGGCAGGCACGGCCCGCTTTATCCGACCGAATCCTCGACCGGCGCGCGGGGCACATACTCCGGCACGACCATGGGCGCGGAGGGCGCGGGCGTGGGCGTAGGCTGCGGCGTGGGTTGCCGCGTGGGGGAAGGGGAGGGCGTCACCTCTGCCGTGGGCAGGGGCGTGTCCGCCGCGTCCGGGCCGGGCGCGGGATCGGCGGCGGAGGAGAAGAGCAGGGACTGCGTCTGCTTGCCGGCCGCGCCGTCCACGGTCAGGCCGTGGTCGCGCTGAAAGGCCTCCACGGCCTTGATCGTGCCGCCGTAGTAGCCGCCGGTGACGGTGCCGCTGTAATAGCCCAGCTCTTTGAGGCGCATCTGCAGCATGTACACGTCCTCGCCCTCGCGTCCGCGCGAGAGCGTGCGGTAGGCGGTCGGCCAGTTTTCCCGGCTGTACACCGGCGTGGGCGTGGGCGCGGGCAGGTCGCGCTCGCGCAGGGTTTCGGTGTTGAGCTCGCGTTTCAGGGTCATGGTGTATTCGGGATCGTATTCGCCCTCGTAGACGGTGATGATCGTGCCCGCGGCGCAGTTGTCGTAGATCCACTTCGCGTCGGAAACGTACAGGCGCACGCAGCCGTGAGAGGCCGGCGTGCCCAGGGCGTTGAAGGACTTGACGGAGAGCGTGTTTTCATCTGCGGCGGAATAGAGCACGGAGTGGAACGCGTTGGCGCTGTCAATGCGGGTGAGATACTGCGCGTGGGAATCCCAGGTGGGGAAATAGCCCCAGCGGGCGCGCTTGCTGGGCATGATGGTCGTGCCCAGCGGCGTGGGGTTCTTTTTCGTGCCGGTGGAGCAGATCATCTCGCGCACGAGCACGGTGTACTGCCCGTTTTCATCGTAGGTGTAGGCCCGCACGATCTGGTTCGTCACGTCGACCATCAGGGTGTAGCGGGTCGGCGTGGGCGTGGGCGAGGGACGCGGTGTCGCGCTGGCGGGCACAGCGTCATCGGAAAAGAGCAGCTCCTGCGTCTGGCGGCCGGCCACGCCGTCGGCGGTCAGGCCGTTGTGGCTCTGAAAATCGCGCACGGCGCTGCGCGTGACCTTGTAGTAGCCGCCGGAGACCTTCGCATTGTAAAAGCCCAGCTCCAGCAGGCGGCCCTGCAGCTGCTCCACCAGCGCGCCGCTGTCGCCGTACTCGAGCTTTCGCGTGTAGACGAAGGGCTCGGACGCATCCGCCGGCAGGGGCGTGACGGGCGCGTATGCCGAGGCGGCCGACGTGGGCGACGGGGTGGACGGGATGGGCGAGGCGGTTTGCGAGGGGCGCGGCGTCTCCCGCTCCGGCGCCGGCGACGCATAGGTGCCGTCCGGCGGCACAAAGCCGATTTCGCCGTCATCATTCATGATGACCTTGCCGTTTTCGTCCTCAAAGAGGATCACCTCGCCCGCTGCCAGGCACGGCAGCAGGAGAAGGAGAAGAAGAAAAAGGGCCAGGCGCTTCATGGGGATACCTCCTGAAATGTGAAACGGACATGCGGGTTCATGGCTTCATGATAGCACAGGCGGGCGTTTTAGGCAAGGCGGGGGAAAGGTGCAAAAAAACCGGCTCTCGGAGGAGAGCCGGTCGGGAAAACGAGGGAGAAGCGATGCCGGTTACTTGTCGAGGGTATCGACCTCGGTCGGCTGCGGGATGACGATGTCCAGCGTCAGCTCACGGCCGTTGCGGTCCACCTTGACCTTCACGGTGTCGCCCGGGGTCTGCTTCGACTTGATCGCGTTCAGATCGTCGGCGGTGGTCACCTTTTCGCCCGCGAACTCGGTGATGATGTCGCCCTTGGACAGGCCGGCGCGCTCAGCAGCGCTGAACTCGCTGACCTCGCGGATGTACACGCCCACCGGCATGGAGTACTGCTTGCTCATGTCCTCGGTGACCTCGATGATGGTGATGCCCAGCATGATCTGGCTGCCCTTGGTCTGCGCTTCCACAGATTCCGGATCGTTGATCATGGTGGTGACGAGCTCCTTGATGTCGTTGATCGGGATCGCATAGCCCATGCCTTCGATGGAGACGGAGGAGGACTTGGCGTAAACCAGGCCGATCACGTTGCCGTAGGAGTCAAACAGCGCGCCGCCGGAGTTGCCGGGGTTGATGGCCGCATCGGTCTGGATGGCGTTGATGGTCACGTCGTCAATGGTCAGCTCCTGCTCCTTGGCGGAGATGATGCCGGCGGTGACGGAGCCGTGCACGTTGCCCATCGGGTTGCCGATGGCCACGGCCAGCTCGCCGATCTCCAGCTGATCGCTGTCGCCGAAGGTGGCGGCGTTCAGGCCCTCCGCATCAATCTTGAGCACCGCGACGTCATGGCTCTCGGAGGAGCCGATCAGCGTGGCCTCATAGGTCTTCTCCTCGGCGCCCTCTTCCTCCGGCATGACGTAGACGGTGATCTTGTCCGCGCCGGAGATGACATGGTTGTTGGTCAGGATGTAGCCGTCCTCGGAGAGGATGATGCCGGAGCCTGCGCCGGTCTGCTTGTATTCACGCTGGTTGCCGCGGCCGTTGCCCCGGCCGTAGTCATAGCCGTAGCCATAGCCCGGGAACAGGCCGCCGAACGGATTGTAGTAGCCGGACTGGTAGTCGTTGTAGACGACGGTGGATTCCGTCTCGATGGCGACGACGGAGGTGCGGCACTTCTTGGCGATCTCGGCAACGGAGAGGGAATCGGCATTGGACGCCGCTTCCACGATGGAGAAGTGCTTATCCTTGTTTTCTGCCACCGCGAAGGTGGTCACAGAGGCCGTAACGGCAAGCGCCAGCGCCGCCGTCAGCGCGAGAAATCTGCGGAAAGAACGGGTAGTACGCATAATGATCAAATCTCCTTTCAGGGATGGTATGGATTGGTTCTTTCGATGGTCCCTATTATACGCAGGGGCTGTGTAGGGATCATGATGCTATTGGGGAAAGATTATAGAAAAATTGTGGCGCCAGTGTGAAAGTCAATCACTTTGGCGCAGCGCGGCAAAGCCGAGCGCCAGCAGGTCGAAGCCCGCGCGCATGAGCGGGGGCTGACGCACGAGGCGCACGCCGCTGGTCATCAGGCCCACGCCGCAGCCGGACGCGGGATCGGCGAACAGCTCCGCGCACATGCCGTAGGCCACGCCCTGATGGCCGACCGGGGAAAAGCCGGGGAACACGTCCGGCAAAAACGCGGTATTCAGCCCGCGCCCGGCACGCGCGATGCCCGGCGCGCCGTCCTGGCAGCTAAGCATCATCTGAAGGGATTCGGGCGCGAGCACGCCCATGCCGTCCCCGGAGGCGAGCAGGCGGATCAGCCGGGCCATGCCGGCGCTGTCGGTGATCATCCGGCCGGCGGCGATGAGGTAATCACGCTCGGGATCAAAGGGCTCCGGCAGCCGGGCGGCGAGCTTCGCCGCGTCGTACCTGAGCCGGGGC
>JAGBDL010000188.1 GCA_017937505.1 Clostridia bacterium
GAGATCGAGCTGGCGTATGCCATCGGCGTGGCCAGGCCGGTCTCCCTGCTGATTGACACGCAGGGCACGGGTGTGATGCCGGACGAGAAGCTGGCGGAGCTGGTCAGCCGCTGCTTCGACCTGCGCCCGGCGAGCATCATCAGCATGCTCGATCTGCGCCGCCCGATCTACCGCCAGACGGCGGCGTTCGGCCACTTCGGCCGCACGGACATCGACCTGCCGTGGGAGCGCACCGACAGGGTGGAGCAGCTCAGGGCGGAGGCCGCAAAGCTCTAAGATACACAGAAATCCGAAGGAACGGCGACGCTCCTTCGGATTTTTGTTATACGGTTTTCTTTTGATTCATACTTGGCGAATCAGCACCGTTTCAATCGTAGGCTGCTGCGCAGCCTGCTCTGAAACTACGTTTTTCTGATGGGATTGGATACGTTGGGCTGCCGCCCAAACCTGCCTGAGGGACGCAGTCCGGGGAACTCGCATAGTCGCGCCCTTTGGGCGCTCCTTGCGATTCCCGATGCTCCGCCCACCTTTATCGCCCACTGGGCGCGGTGGGCTTCGATCCCTCAGACTCCCTTCTTCGCTTCGCGCTTATGGCCCGATTTGATCGGAGCATCGCGTCAATTCATCTGCGCGTACTTCTGGCGAACCTGCTCGATCTGCTGCGCGTCGGCCTCCTGGGACGGATACCAGCCCTTGGCGGTCATCTGCTTGTAGATGTCGTCCTGCATGCACAGGCTGTCGGAGAGGGCGGCGTCAAACGCCTTGTGGACGTTCTGCGTGCTGGATTCCACCGTGCCGTGCATGTACAGATCGCACACGCCCTTGGTGGTCAGGAGAAGATTCTCCATGATGGACTGATCGTTCATATGCGGCCTCCCTTATACCAACTGATAAAACTGGTTGAACAGATCCTGATGCGCCGCGAGCATGCGCTGCACGCTGTTTTTGAGTGCCGGATCGGACAGCGCCTTGACGGCCTGCTGACACTGGCTGATGAGGAATTTCTCATGGCCGAGGGCGTCGTCGATGTAGAGCAGTTCCTTGGGACTCATACAATCACCTCCGGCGCTAGGATTGCAGAACGAACAGAAGATTATGCAGACATTTTTTGCGGCTTTCGGGCATGCAAAAAGCCCGCCGTGCAGCGGGCCTGCCTGTATCACAGGAAATCAAATCAAAATCGCGCAGCGAGCACGAAAACGCCTGGTTGTGCAAAGCTGTTCGGAAGTGGGAGCGGGCACGGCCCGCCGGCCTGCGTTATTTCGCGTTTTTGCCGAACAGGTCGGAGACCTCGGTGATCGAGATGAACGCCTGCGCGTCGATGTCGTGGACGATCGTGCGCATCCTGGCGATCTGGAAGCGGTTGACGACGAAATAGATCAGCGTCTTGGCGTCGCCGGAATAGTAGCCGTGGGCGTCAATCAGTGTGATGCCCGTGCCGAACGCCGCGGACAGCTCGCGGCAGATGTCCTGCGGATGATCGGTGATGATCATCGCGGCCTTGGTCTTGTCCAGGCCCTCGACGATGAAGTCGACCGCCTTGATGCCGATGGCGTAGGTTACGATGGAGTACAGCGGGAGCACCCAGCTGCCCATGATGACCCCGGCGACGACATAGAGGATGGCGTTGTAGGTCATCACAAACGTGCCGACGGTCATGCCCAGCCTGCGGGAGAAGATCACGGCCAGCACCTCGATGCCGTCGAGCGCGCCGCCGTAGCGGATGGTGGTGCCCGAGCCGACGCCCGAGATCAGGCCGCCGAAGATGGCGCACAGCAGCAGGTCGCTGCCGGCGATGGGCGACGCGCCCGGCGTGACGAAGCGGCCGAAGAACGCGGCGGCCAGCGAGTAGATCACGACGGTGTAGATCGAGCGGACGGTGAACGACGTGCCCTCGCGCCGCAGGCCGTAGAGAAAGAGCGGCACGTTGAGCACGATTAGAAAGAGGGAAAAGGGAATGACGCCGCGCGCAATTTGGGCAAACAGCATCGACGTGCCGGATATGCCGCTGTCATACAGCGCGACGGGCGAGAGAAACAGCACCACGCCGAACGCGTTGACGATGCCGGCGACGGTCAGCATCAGCAGGGAAACGGGGGGAAGCGCCTTGCGCAGCCGGGAAAGCAGCACGCCTGGCCGGAGAGATCGCTTGGATTTGGTCACATCATCACCTCATTTTGTCCATCATAGCATGAAAACACGCGGATTGTGATCAAGAAAGCGTTAAGAAGCGCGCCGGTTCACCGGATACATCTGAACAATCAGGAGAGAAAAAAGAAAAACCGGAATCCGAAGATTCCGGCTTCTGGTGCACCATCAGGGGCTCGAACCCGGGACACCCTGATTAAGAGTCAGGTGCTCTACCAACTGAGCTAATGGTGCGAATCCTTTGTTTTGAGGCTCTCGCCTCTCAACGGAAAATAGTATAGCACAGGACTCGACAGAATGCAAGCCTTTTTTTCAAAAAAATGAAATTCTTTCGCAGGGCTTTGCAAGGCGAGGCCTGTGCGCGCATGAATATCGCCCGGCAGTTGGAATCCGGGTATTTTTGGCGGCCTTTGGGGAGAGAGTAGAACCAGGAAAATCCGCGGAGGGAAGCATGAGAGCAAAGTGGACGGACCTGGCGATGGAGGCGCGCGGCAGCGTGCCGGTCAGCGACGTGCGGCTTGAGAGCGGCATCGAGCGCACGGTGGTCAGGATTGAGGATGAGCAGACGGCCCGGGAACTCGGAAGGCCGCAGGGCACCTATGTGACGCTCAGCTGTCCGCAGACGATGACCATCGAGCTGGGCATGCGCGAGGCGCTCAGCCGCGAGCTGGCACAGGCCATCCGGCAGATGCTGCCCGGACACGCGCGCACGGTGCTGGTCACGGGCCTGGGCAACCGCAGCGTGACGCCGGATGCGCTGGGGCCGCGCACGGTGGAGCGCGTGCTGGTTACGCGGCACATGGACGGCTGCCTGCCGGGCGACGTCAGCGCGCGGATGGCGAGCGTGTGCGCGGCGGCACCGGGCGTGC
>JAGBDL010000189.1 GCA_017937505.1 Clostridia bacterium
AGCCTGTTCCCGGCGCGGGAGATCACGTTTTATCAGGAGGTGGCGGCCAGCCGCGAGGTGGCGTGCCGCCGCATCGAGACGCTGCACAGGCTGATCACCGGCCAGACGCGCGCGGTGGTCTGCCCGGCGGACGCGCTGCTGCACCGCGTGATGCCGCGCAGCGTGTTCAGCCGCCACACCATCCGCCTCGAGGTGGGCCAGACGCTGCCCACGGACGAGCTCATCGAGCGGCTGCTTGCCGGCGGCTATACGCGCGAATACATGGTCGAGGGCAGAGGGCAGTTCTCCGTGCGCGGCGGCATCGTGGATATCTACCCGGCGGACAGCCTGAGCGCTGTGCGCGTGGAGTTCTTCGACGAGGAGATCGACTCCATCCGCCAGTTCGACGTGATGAACCAGCGCTCCCAGCAGAACCTTTCCGAGGTGGCGATTCCTCCCGCGAGCGAGGCGCCCGCGCCGGAGGACGACATGCAGGCGTTCTGCGATCTGCTGCGCGCTGCGATGAAGCGCCAGACGCGCGCGATGAATGCGGCCCGGGACGCGGAGAAGGAGCCGACGCTGGCCGACCTGCCGCTGGAGGACGGCGAGGTCGCCGTGCCCGCGGCGTTTACGCGCGAGAGCCGCACGATGGAGCGCTTCCAGGAAAACCTGACCCATGCGCTGGATCAGCTCGAGTGCGGCGTGAGCAACCGACTGCTGGAAAAGGTCATTCACCTGCTGTACGACCATACGGAGACCCTTTGCGACTACATGACGCGCCCGATCGTCGTGCTGGACGAGCCGGAGGCGCTGTTTGCGCGCATGGACAGCCGCCGCGGCGAGTTTGAGCAGGCGCTTTCCAGCGCGCTGGAGCGCGGCGAGGCCGTGCCCGAGCAGGAGGGGCTGATGCTCCCGCGCGAGGAGGCGCTATCAAGCCTTCGCGCGCACACGATGCTCGCCATGACGACGATCCTGCGCCCGCTCGCGGAGCTGCGGCCCACGCTGCTTGCGCAGATGGGCGGCATGGGCGCGGGCAGCTACGGCGGGCGCACGAAGGACATGTGCGACGACGTGAGCCGCTGGCTGGCTGGCGGCTGGCGCGTGGTCATCCTCTCCGGCGGCAGCGCGCGCGGCGAGCGCATGCGCCAGTCCTTTGAGGACGAGGGCGTGAACGCCCGGTTTGACGAGCTGGGCGCGAAGGCCCCGCTCCCCGGCGAGTGCATCATCTATCCGCTGATGCTCTCCGGCGGCTTCCAGTATCCGGAGATCAGGCTGGCCGTGCTCGTCGAGGGCGACGTATATGGCGCGAAGGGCAAGGCCAAAAAGACGAAGGAGAAGAAGGGCAGCAGGATTGCCTCCTTCACAGACCTCAACGTCGGCGACTACGTCGTGCACGAGACGCACGGCATCGGCATCTATCAGGGCACCAAGCGGCTGACCAGCGAGGGCGCGAGCCGCGATTATCTGGTGGTGCAGTACCTGGGCAGCGACAAGCTGTACGTCCCGGCGGATCACCTCGACCGCATCCAGAAGTACATTGGCGGCGGCGAGGGCGCGGCGCCCAAGCTCTCGCGCCTGGGCGGCAAGGACTGGGACAAGCAGAAGAGCAAGGTTCGCGAGAGCCTCAAGGAGCTGGCGTTTGATCTGGTGCAGCTTTACGCCGAGCGGCAGAAGAACAAGGGCCACGCCTTTGGCAAGGACACGCTCTGGCAGCAGGAGTTTGAGGAGAACTTCCCCTACGAGGAGACGCCGGATCAGCTGCAGGCGACCGAGGAGATCAAGCACGACATGGAGCGCGAGGAGCCGATGGATCGCCTGCTGTGCGGCGACGTGGGCTACGGCAAGACCGAGGTCGCGCTGCGCGCCGCGTTCAAGGCCGTGATGGACGGCAAGCAGGTCGCCATCCTCGCGCCGACGACCATCCTCGCCCAGCAGCACTACAACACGCTGCTGCGCCGCTTCGAGGGCTTTCCGGTTGTGGCCGACGTGCTCAGCCGCTTCTCCACGCCCAAGGAGCAGAAGGAGACGCTGCGCAGGCTGAAGGACGGTGAGATCGACATCGTGGTCGGCACGCACAAATTGCTGGGCAAGGACGTGAAGTTCAAGGATCTGGGCCTGCTCATCGTCGACGAGGAGCAGCGCTTCGGCGTGGGCCACAAGGAGACCATCAAGAACATGAAGAAGACGGTCGATGTGCTGACGATGTCGGCCACGCCGATTCCGCGCACGCTGCACATGTCCATGGTCGGCATCCGCGACATGAGCCTGCTGGAAACCCCGCCGCAGGCGCGCTATCCCGTGCAGACCTACGTCATGGAGTATCAGGACAGCGTCATCCGCGACGCGATCCTGCGGGAGATCGGCCGCGGCGGACAGGTCTTCTTCCTGTACAACCGCGTCGGCTCGATCGATCAGTGCCATCGCCAGCTGCAGCGGCTGGTGCCGGAGGCGCGCATCGCCATCGCGCACGGCCAGATGAAGGAGAACGTGCTTGAGGACGTGATGCTCGACTTCAGCCAGCAGAAGTACGACGTGCTGCTGTGCACGACGATCATCGAGTCCGGCCTGGATATCCCGCTGGCGAATACGCTGATCATCTACGACGCCGACCACTTCGGCCTCTCCCAGCTCTATCAGACGCGCGGCCGCGTGGGCCGCAGCAACCGTCTGGCGTACGCTTACTTCACTGTCCGCCCGGGCAAGGTGCTCTCCGAGACGGCGCAGAAGCGCCTGGACGCCATCCGCGAGTTTACGGAGTTCGGCTCGGGCTTCCGCATCGCCATGCGCGATCTGGAGCTGCGCGGCGCGGGCAACCTGCTCGGCCCGCAGCAGAGCGGCCATCTGGCCAACATCGGCTACGACCTGTACTGCAAGCTGCTGGAGGAGGCGGTGCTGGAGGCGCAGGGCCAGGAGCCGGTGAAAAACAAGGACATCGAGACGCGCATGGACGTGCACGTCAACGCGTACCTCCCGGCGGAGTACGTCACCGGCGACCGGCAGCGGCTGGAGGTCTACAAGCGCATCGCGTCCATCCGCACGGCGGAGCAGCGCGACGATATCGAGGACGAGCTCATCGACCGCTTCGGCGACGAGCCGCAGTGCGTGGCCAACCTCGTCGCGGTCGCGTACCTCAAGGCGCTGTGCATGAGCCTGGGCATCGACCGCGTCATGCAGGCGGATGGCCGCATGGATATGCGCTTCAGCGCCGATGCGCAGGTGGACGGCGAGAAGCTGTTCAAGGCGATGCAGGGCTTTGACAAGCGCCTCACGCTTAACGCGTCCGCGCCGGTGACGCTGTCCCTGCGCGACCGCACGGTGAACCGGGAGGACATGCTGCACCTGAGCGCCAAGGTCATGGAGCGGCTGATCGACCGGATGACTCGCGTTTGACAGGATTTGGGGGTTGCATTTTTTCCGTCAATCGTGTACAATATGTCCCGTAGAGTGTGATGACGGATGGAGCTCATGCAATGCGAGGGTGTGAACCTTGTCAGGGCCGGAAGGCAGCAGCAATAAGCATTGTATCGTGTGTGCCGTGGGAATTTCTGCCCCGAGCATTCTACGACTTGAGCATTTGGAGCGTCGGGCCTGGCCTGGCGCTTTTTCTATACGGGCAGCGTAGACAAATACGGGCTTTTTCAGGGGTGACGGATGATGAAAACAGGTCTTGTTCTCGAGGGCGGCGCGATGCGCGGCATGTACACGGCGGGCGTGCTGGACAGCTTTCTTGACCACGACGTTCAGGTGGACGGCATCCTCGGCGTGTCCGCTGGCGCGTGCTTTGGCTGCAACCTCTTTTCGGGGCAGCGCGGCAGAGCCCTGCGCTACAACCAGCGCTTCATGGGCGATCCGCGCAACGTGAGCCTGCGCTCGCTGATCACGACGGGCGATATCATCAACAGAGAGTTTGCCTATCACACGATTCCCACAAAGTACGACGTCTTTGACGAGGCGGCGTTTGAAAAGCACGGCGGCGAATACTGGGTGGTTGTCACCAACGTGGAGACGGGCGAGGCGGAGTACATGCAGATGCATCATCTGCTTGCGGACATCGAGATGATGCGCGCGAGCGCGTCCATGCCCTTCTGCTCGCGGATGGTGGAGATCGGGGGAAAGAAGTACCTGGACGGCGGCGTTGCCGACAGCATCCCCGTGCGCCGAGCGCTTACCATGGGCTTTGACAGGGTGATCGTCGTGCTGACGCAGCCGGCCTCCTACCGCAAGGGCCCGATGAACCCCGCGCTGATCCGGGCGTTTTACAGGAAATACCCCCACCTCTGCAGGACGCTCATGGAGCGCCACGAGCGCTACAACGCGCAGGCCGAGGAGGTCAGAAGGCTGGAGGAGGAAGGAAGAGTTTTCGTCATCCGGCCCAAGGCACCGCTGAACATCCGCCGGCTGGAGAAGAATCCCGAGGAGCTTGCCCGCGTGCACGGCATCGGGCTGAGGGACGCAGAAGAAAGCATGACGGCGCTCAAGGTGTATCTGGAGGCATAAAAGACCCCCGCAGGCGTTATCCTGCGGGGGATTGCAGTGATTGGCCTTCTTTTGCGTCCAGCTCATCCAGCAGCCTTGCCGCCGTTTCGACATACAGGGCGCAGGGACGGGCCTTGTAGTATTCCGGCGTGCGCGCGGAGGGATTCTTCTTCAGCTCGCCCAGGTGCGCGAGCAGGTCGCGGCAGACGATGGTCGTATGCTCCACCCTGAACTGCTCGATCAGGCTGCGCACGCGGGCATAATGCGCGGTCTTTTTGTCCAGATTGCCGGTCTCAATGTAGCCCCATTTGAGGCCGGCGACCATCAGCATGCCGGTGACCGCGCCGCAGGTTTCGCGCATGCCGCCCATGCCGCCGCCAAAGGATGAGGCGAGGCGCAGCGCCGTCTCCTGATCGAGGCCCAGCTCCCCGGCAAACGCGCCGAAGACCGCCTGGGAGCAGGAGCAGCCGGAAAGAAAGAGATCGCGGGCTTTTTCTGCGTGGTTCATGGTATTCCTCCCGTATTTGTTTCACTATACTATAATTCGGGCGGAGAAAATTGTCAACGAAAATGCGGCCGACTCTTTCCTTTCCGCGCGAATGATGGTATAATGATTTCAATCTCAGGAGCCTTTAATTCGATCCCGTGAGGTCGGCAAGGCGGCAAATACACATTTGGGTCTTATTGGACTTTATTTGCCCTGTCCCGATCCCGGGACAGGGTATTTTTGTGCGCAAAGAGGAAAAGGAGAGACGGAAATGGCGGCCAGGCTTGAATTCAAGGCGGACATCATGGATGAACAGGGCGTCAGGCGCGCGCTTCGCCGCGTGGCGCACGAGATCATCGAGAACAACCGCGGCGTCGAGGGACTGACGCTCGTGGGCATTCAGCGCAGAGGCGTGGTGCTGGCGCGGATGCTGCAGGAGATGATCGAGGAGGTGGAGGGCGTCAGGCTGCCCATGGGCGTGCTGGATATCACGTTCTACCGGGATGATCTGTCCAGCCTCACCGAGCACCCGGTGGTCAACACCACCGACCTGCCCTTCCAGGTGCAGAACGCCAGGATCATCATGGTGGACGACGTGCTCTACACCGGCCGCACGGCGCGCGCCGCGATGGACGCGATCTGCGACATGGGCCGCCCGGCGCTGATCCAGCTGGCGGTGATGGTTGACCGCGGCCACCGCGAGCTGCCCATCCGCGCGGATTACGTCGGCAAGAACCTGCCCACCAGCAAGAGCGAGATGGTCGGCGTGAATGTGCCGGAGATCGACGGGGCGCTGAGCATCGTGCTCTACGAAATCAAGAACGACTGACGGAGGCTGAACATGAAGAGAAAAGACCTGCTCGGCCTTGACGGCGTGAGCCGCGAGGAGATCACGGGCATCCTGGACGCCGCGATGACGATGCGCCAGGTTGTGCGCTCCAGCAACAAGAAGACCGCACACCTGCAGGGCAAGTCCATCGTGACGCTGTTCTACGAGAACTCCACGCGCACCCGCATGTCCTTTGAGCTGGCGAGCAAGTACATGTCCGCCGCGGCGGCGAACATCTCCGCCGGCGCGTCCTCCGTGGCCAAGGGCGAGACGCTGATTGACACCGGCGTGACGCTGGATCAGATGGGCACGGACGTGATCATCATCCGCCATCCGATGTCCGGCGCGCCGGCGCTGCTGGCCCGTCATGTCCGCGCCAGCGTCATCAACGCGGGCGACGGCATGAACGAGCACCCGACGCAGGCGCTGCTGGACATGATGACCATGCGCGAGCATCTGGGCGGGCTGGACGGCATCAAGGTGGCCATCTGCGGCGACGTGATGCACTCCCGCGTGGCGCGCAGCAACATCTACGGCCTGACCACCATGGGCGCAAACGTCGTGCTCTGTGCGCCGCCCACGCTCATCCCGCCGAGGATTGAGGCGCTGGGCTGCTACTTCGCGCCGACCATCGAGGACGCCTGCGAGGGCGCGGACGTCGTGATGGGCCTGCGCATCCAGCGCGAGCGCCAGCAGAAGGGCCTGTTCCCGTCCGTCGCCGAGTACTGCGACAACTGGGAGATCACCCCGGAGCGCGTCGCGCTGGCGAAGAAGCACGCGCTGGTGATGCATCCCGGCCCAATGAACCGCGGCGTGGAAATCGCATCCAGCGCGGCGGACAGCAGCCAGTCGGTCATCAGCCAGCAGGTGGAGAGCGGCGTGGCGGTTCGCATGGCGCTGCTGTATATGCTCACCCGAAGGGAGGCGTAACGATGGACAATTCGATTCTCATTCGCGGCGGCCGCGTGATCGATCCGAAAAACGGCGTGGACGCGGTGCTGGACGTGCTTGTCCGGGACGGAAAAATCGCTCAGGTGGGCGAAGGCCTGCAGGCCGAGGGCGTTCAGGTGCTGGACGCGGCGGGCAGGGTCGTCGCGCCGGGCTTCATCGATATGCACTGCCATCTGCGCGACCCGGGCCAGGAATACAAGGAGGACATCGTCTCCGGCACCCGCGCGGCGGCGCGCGGCGGCTTTACGGGCGTGTGCTGCATGCCCAACACCCACCCGGTCAACGACTGCGCGGCGGTGACGCGCTACATCCTTGAAAAAGCGCAGACGCAGGGCAGCGGCGTGCACGTCTACCCGGTCGGCGCGGTTTCGAAGGGCCTGGAGGGCAAGGAGATGGCCGAGATCGGCCGCATGAAGCAGGCTGGCATCATCGCGATCTCCGACGACGGCAGGCCGGTTACCAATTCCAACCTGCTGCGCCTGGCCATGCAGTACGCCGATCACTTCGGCGTGTTCATCATGAGCCACAGCGAGGACAAGAGCCTCGTGGGCGACGGCGTGATGAACGAGGGCTTCATCTCCACCAAGCTCGGCCTGCCGGGCATCACCCGCGCGGCGGAGGAAGTGATGATCGCGCGCGATATCCTGGTGGCGGAGGCCGAGGGCAAGCGCATCCACCTGTGCCATCTCTCCACAAAGGGCGGCGTGCAGCTGGTGCGCGAGGCGAAGGCGCGCGGCGTGCGCGTGACGGCGGAGACTACGCCGCACTACATCGGCGCGACGGACGATTGGGTTATCGGCTACGACAGCAACTGCCGCGTCAATCCGCCGCTGCGCGAGGAAGAGGACCGGCTGGCCTGCATCCAGGGCCTTGTGGACGGCACGCTCGACGCGATTGCCACCGACCATGCGCCGCACCATATGGATGAGAAGCGCGTGGAATTCCACATCGCGGCCAGCGGCATCAGCGGCTTTGAGACGGCGTTCTGCGTGAGCCATACGAAGCTGGTGCGCGACGGCTACATGACGCTCAGCCAGCTCATCGAGAAGATGAGCACGAATCCGGCGAGGCTGCTGGGCGTGCCAGGCGGCGAGCTGAGTGTGGGCGCGCCGGCGGACATCGTCGTGCTCGATCCGGACAGGGAAGTGACCGTGGACGCGAGCCAATTTGTCTCCCGCGGACACAATACGCCGTTTGACGGCAGAACCTACTACGGCGCGGTCTGCGCGACGATCGTCGGCGGCCGCGTGATCGATAGAGAATGACAGGAGGACAACACGATGAATCATATCATGGATCAGCTGGCCAAGCGCATCAGCGAGCTCAAGAACCCGACCGTCGCCGGTCTGGACACCCGCATCGAGTACCTGCCGGAGAAGTTCGTGCAGGCGATCCTGCCGGAGGGCATCCGCTCCTTTGAGGATGCGGCCGAGGCCGTCTATCAGTACAATGTCCGCCTGGTGGACGCGCTCTGCGACATCGTGCCGGCCGTCAAGGTGCAGGTGGCGTACTATGAGATGTACGGCACGGCGGGCATGGCGGCTTTCGAGAAGACCATGGCCTACGCCAAGGAAAAGGGCATGATCGTCATGGCCGACGTCAAGCGCAACGACATCGGCGCGACCGCGGCCTGCTACGCCAACGCCTATGTCGGCAAGACCCCGATGCCCTACGGCGAGGAGAAGGCGTTCTCCGCCGACATCGCGACCATCAACCCGTACCTGGGCGTCGACGGCATCAAGCCGTTCACCGAGGCCTGCGCAGCCAACGGCACCGGCGTGTTCGCGCTGGTGAAAACCAGCAACCCGTCCTCCGGCCAGCTGCAGGACATGCGGTATGAGGATGGCCGCACGCTGTACGAGGCCGTGGCCGATCTGGTCGAGGAATGGGGCGAGGGAACCCGCGGCGAGACGGGCTACTCCGTCATCGGCGCAGTCGTCGGCGCGACCTATCCGCAGCAGGGCACGGCGCTGCGCGCGCGCATGCCGCACACCTTCTTCCTCGTGCCGGGTTACGGCGCCCAGGGCGCGACCGGCAAGGACATCGCCGGCTGCTTTGACGCCAACGGCAACGGCGCGATCGTCAACGCCTCCCGCTCCATCCTCTGCGCCTGGAAGAAGCGCGAGGGCGTGCCGTTTGACGTGGCGGCCCGCGACGAGGCGCTGCGCATGCGCGAGGATCTGTGCAGCAGCCTGAAGGAAATGGGCAAGGAGATCAAGTAACCCTCATCCGCCCTGCGGGCGCCTTTCCAAAGGGAGAAGGCTGACTGGCGAAAAAACTTGATGCCGCCGCGAAGCGGAGAAGGGAGTCTGAGGGATGAATCCCTCAGGCGGGGTTTGGGGCGGCAGCCCCAAAGAGGAGCTATCATGAAAGATATCGACGCAAAGGTTCTGTCCTCGGACATGCTGGCCGAGGGCCTGATCCGCATCATTCTCTATGCGCCGGACATCGCTGCGCAGGCAAAGCCCGGCCAGTTCATCCACATGCTCGTGCCGGACAACGCGCACGTGCTGCGCCGCCCGATCAGCCTGATGGCGATGGACGCGCACGCCGGCACGCTGACGCTGGCGATCCAGCCCAAGGGGCGCGGCACGCAGATTCTCTGCGCGATGAAGCCGGGCGACAGCGTGAAGTGCCTCGGCCCGCTGGGCACCGGCTTTGACGGCGGGGACGCGAAGACGATTTACTTCGTCGGCGGCGGCGTGGGTGTCGCGCCCATCTGCGGTGCGATGGACGCGTTCGCGACGGAGACGTCCTGCGCGTTCTTCGGCTTCCGCACCAGGAACCATGTCTACGGCATGACGCAGGCCCCGTGCCGGGTCGTGGCCGTCAGCGACGACGGCAGCATCGGCGAAAAGGCGCTGGTCACCAAGCCGCTGCTGGAGGAAATCGAGAAGAAGCGCCCCGATCTCATCATGGCCTGCGGCCCGACGCCGATGCTGGCGGCGGTGCAGAAGATCGCCGTGGAGCGGGATATTCCCTGCCAGCTCTCCCTGGAGGAGCGCATGGGCTGCGGCATCGGCGCGTGCCTGGGCTGCAACGTGAAGATCACGTGCCCGGACGGCAGCTGGTGCTACAAGCGCGTGTGCAAGGACGGCCCGGTGTTTGACGCGAAGGAGGTGGCCTTCGGTGGCTGATCTTTCCCTTGACCTGTGCGGCGTGCACTTCAAAAACCCGGTCATCGCCGCGAGCGGCACCTTCGGCTTTGGCCGCGAGTACGACGAGCTGTACGACATCAGCGCTTTGGGCGGCATCTCCGTCAAGGGCCTGTGCCTGGGCGGGCGCATGGGCAACCCGCCCTCCCGCCTCACGGAAACGCCCGGCGGCATGCTCAACTGCGTGGGCCTGCAGAATCCCGGCATCGAGAGCTTCATCGAGCACGACCTGCCGTGGCTGCTTGAGAAGGACGTGAACGTGATCGCGAACTTCTTCGGCACCTCCATCGACAGCTACTGTGCGGCGGCGGAGGCGTTCGCGAACACCGGCGTGCACATGCTGGAGATGAACATCTCCTGCCCGAACGTGCACGACGGCGGCGTGGCCTTCGGCGTGAAGCCGGAGAGCGTGTACGAGATCACCAGGGCGGTGAAGGCACACAGCCGTCAGCCGCTGATCGTCAAGCTCACGCCCAACGTCTCCGACATCACCGAGAACGCGCTGGCAGCGCAGGAGGCGGGCGCGGACGCGATCTCGCTGATCAATACGCTGACCGGCATCGCGGTGGACGTGCACAGGCGCAGGATGATTCTCTCCAACAATACGGGCGGCCTGTCCGGCCCGGCGGTGCGCCCGGTGGCGCTGCGCATGGTCTGGCAGTGCGCCCAAAAGGTGCGCATCCCGATCATCGGCCTGGGCGGCATCGAGACGGGCGAGGACGCCGCGGCATTCATGCTCTGCGGCGCGAAGGCCGTGCAGGTGGGCACCGCGAACTTCACCGATCCGTTTGCCTGCCCGCGCATTGTCAAGGAGCTGGACGCGTACTGCGACGCGCAGGGCATCGGGAACCCGCAGGAGATCGTCGGTACGCTCAGATCCAACTGAGACTGGCGGAGAAGACGAGAGGAGAGGAACTATGCGACATATCGGGCTCGTCCTCCTGCTTGTGCTGCTTTCGGCGACTGCGCTCGGCGAGGGCGCGACGGTCACCTATCGGGATTACGGCGGAAAGCTCACCGTGTCGGCCGACTCGGAGCAAATTGATCTGGGAAGGCTGAAGGTGGAAAACTATGACGCCTTCGAGCGCTTCCTGGACGCGCTGCCCAATCTCAGACGGGTGGACATGTATACCACGCACATGTTCAAAAAACAGGCGAAGCGCCTGAGCGAGCGCTATCCGCAGATCGAGTTCGGCTGGACGATGTATATCGGCGACCATATGGTGCGCACGGATCAAACCGCCTTTTCCACGCTCCATGACAGCGTTGTGCGCAGGCACACCTCTGAGGAGCTGGAGGCGCTGCGGTATTGCCGGGCGCTGCGCGCGCTCGATCTGGGCCACAACGACCTGACCGACATCTCGTTCCTGGCTGAGCTGGATGAATTGCGGGTGCTGATTCTGGCGGATAACCGGATTGAAGACCTGTCCCCGTTATCCGGGCTCGGGCATCTGACGTATCTGGAGCTGTTTGATAACCGCGTCGCCAGCCTTGAGCCGCTTGCCGGGCTGCCGGCGCTTGTGGATTTGAACATCGCGCAAAACCGTGCCCAGTCGCTGGAGCCGCTATATCGGATGCCCGGACTGAGCAGATTGTGGCTGCGCGACTGCGGCGAAAAGAGCGCTGTCACCGGGCAGGAGCTGGAGCGCCTGGCAGACGCGCTGGAGCAAACCGAGATCAATGCCGTCTCGCTGGGCACAGAAGGCGGCTGGCGTGCTCATCCGCATTACGATGTGGTGTTTGAGATGTTCAAGGGAACGACGTACATCCCGTTTGAGGATACTGCCCCCTGAAGCGATGCGGCTTTGCCGGCTGTTGTGAATTACGAGAGAGGAAAGAGGACATGAAGAAGAGGATTTGCTTCCTGCTGTGCACCATGCTGCTTGCACTGTGCACGGCGCTGGCTGAGGAAACGGCATACGATCTGCCGCTGGACATCGACTTTCCCAACTATCCTGCCGATCCGGCGGGGTTCTCCGAGGACGCCTATCACGATGAGAGCCTGGATGTCCGCCTGGAAAGCGGCTCGCTCCACGGCGTGCAGTATTATGTGGCCTATTTTCAGGTAAAGAGCCCGACACAGCTGCGTACGGCTGTCGCTGGACGCCCCAATGAGAGCGTGGCGGCGCTGCCCTCCCAGATGGGCAAGGCGAAAAACGCCGTGCTTGTGCTCAACGGCGAATACTACATCCAGCGCACGAAGGACATCTTCATCTGCCGCCAGGGCAAGGTCTTCCGCGACCAGGCCGATCCGGTGAAGGATGTGCTTGTGATCGACGACCGGGGCGATTTCCACATCTTCACCAGCAAGGAGAAGGCGGCGGAGATACAGGCCTTTCAGGATCAGGGCGGAAAAATCGTGAACGCCTTCTCCTTTGGCCCGGGGCTTGTCATTGATGGAAAGAAGGCCGAGCTGCGCAAGGATTATTACTTCTATCCCAAGGAGCGGACGGGCCGCTCCGCCGTGTGCCAGGTGGATACGCTTTCCTATGCGTTCATCTATTGCCCGGGCGCGACCCAGCAGGAGCTCTGCGACGTCGCGGCCTCGCTGAATCTGCGCCAGGCATACAACCTGGACGGCGGCAATTCCAGTGTGATGATCTTTCATGACAGCTATGTAGGCGGCAAAAAGAGAAACACGGAACGCGAGCAGAGCGATATTCTGTATGTTGTCAGCGCTGTTGAGCGCGAGTGACTGGCGGGGAAAAAAGAATGAAAAAGATGGGATGTGCGGCGGCGGCGTGCGCGCTGCTGCTCTGCTTGCTGTGCCTGGCTGTGCCGGATGGACAGATCCTCTGGGAGGCAAGCGATGCGCTGTATACCGGATCGGATCTGCCGGCGCCTGCATGGAGCCTTCTGCCTTATGGCGCGGGCCTTGCGGCCTCCGCTGCGCTGGCCTGGGCGGTTTCCTGCGGACTGGTCAGGCGGCGGACGACGCGCTGCGCTGCGGTTTGCTGGCTGGCGTGGTCGCTTGCGCTGGGCATTCTCCTCTCGCGCATGCTGTATTGTGTGATCGAGCCCGCATATTACAATCCGAAGTGGCTGTCGCGTCTGGCGGTTCTGCGCCTGTGGGATGGCGGAATGGCGATGACAGGCGCGATTCTGGGCGCGCTGCTGGCGGGCAGGATTGTCCCCGGGGGCAAGGCGCTTGCGCCGACGGCTCTGCCTCTGTTTGTCGCGGGCGCACGGCTTTCCGAGCTCTTTACGCAGATCGGCTATGGCCCGAGCGTGAGCATGGAAGGCATGCTGGCCAGGCAGGTGGGCTATGCCACGCGCCTGAACGTCAGCGTGCTGGAGGCTGTGATGGCGCTTGTCATCTTCCTGTGCATCGTGCTGCTGCCGCGCTGGGCGCAGCGGCGCAGGCTTGAGCTGACGGACAATGACCGGCTCCGGGCATTCGTTCTTCTGTACGGCATCTCGCAGATTTTCATGGAGAGTCTGCGAAGAGACAGACATATGGTGTGGGGCTTTACCAAGGTGCAGCAGATTCTGGCGATCCTGATGGTGCTGATCACGCTCCTGATGATGGCGAAGGACGCGCCCGGCAGGCTGCACGCGCTGCGGATCACGCTGCTTGCGGCTGTGCCGCTGATTGCTCTGGAGTTTGCCCTGGATCGGGCGGACGTGTCCATCCTGCTGCTCTACGGCGTATATCTCCTGATTCTCGCCTTGTATCTGCGGGGAGTATACCGAGTGTTCAGGCAGTCGCTCCCTTCCCGGAGCGGTGAATACTGACAGGGCGCAAGGACGTCGGCAGGCCGCTTGATCAGAAAACCGCTTGCGCTTTGCAGGCGGTTATTTTATAATGGCGGTATGCGTTCGCCCGGGGCAGGGCGATGCTTTGCGGAAGGATTTGCATATCGAAAGAAATGGAGGACGGCGCGTGGATATTTATACGATTCGCGATGTGGCGCGCAAGGCCGGCGTGGCGGTGAGCACGGTGTCCCGCGTGCTCAACGGGCGGCCGGACGTGAGCGAGGAGACCCGGAAAAAGGTCATGGACGTGGTGGAGGAGTACGGCTTTGTGCAGAACCGCAACGCCCGCAACCTCAAAAACACCAAGCCCACCTTCGCGGCGATCATCGTACGCGGACGCAGAAACGCGTTCCTCAACGACATCGCGGAGCAGATGATCGAGTGCGCGCAGGGTCTCAAGACGCCGTTTTTGATCAAGTACATCGACGAGGAGGACGACGAGTTCGACACGATGCGCCAGCTCTATGCCGAGAAGCGCGCCGCCAGCTTCATCCTGTTGGGCGCGCGCATGGACGAGCGCAGCCAGGCGGTGCGCGATGTGGGCGTGCCGGTCGTGTTCGCGACGGTCGACGCGGGGAACATGGGCTACGCGAACGCCTCGAGCGTCTGCATCGACGACCGGGCGGCGACCCACGCGATGATGGACTGGATTCTTCAGCAGGGACATACGCGCGTGGCGGTCATCGGCGGCTGCCGCGACGGCGAGGACATCTTTGCCAAGCGCTACCTCGGCGCGATGGACAGCCTCAGGGCGCACGGCATCGCGTATGATCCGGACGAATACGTGCTCTCCCGATTCTCGCTCGTGGGCGCGTACGAGAGCGCGCTGCGCTTCTTTGAAACGCACAGGGACGTGACCGCCATGCTCACGATGAGCGACATGATGGCGATCGGCGTGATTCGCGCGCTGCGCGATCTGGGATTGCGCGTGCCGCAGGACGTGTCCGTTTCCGGCTTCGACGGCGTGGAAATCGCCAGATACGTCATCCCGTCGATCACCACCGTCCGGCAGCCGACGGAGGAAATCGCGAAAAAGAGCGTCGATCTGCTGTGCGAGATGCTCGATGGCGGCCCCGCGCGGCATGTGACGGTTGGCTATACGCTGGTGGAGGGCGAGTCCCTCGCGCGGGCGCGGACGGAAAATCCATGAATACCACAAGGCCGGTTCCAGCGAGGAACCGGCCTTGTGGATGTGTTGATGTGCTTATAGCGGGAAGCTCAGCCTTGTGTGATCCCTGCGCTCCTCGGACAGGATGCTCTGCACATAGACGCCGAAGAACGCATCCGAGCGTATCCAGCGCCCGGCGGGATCGGCGTCAGGCACGAAAGCATCCATCCTGCCGCTGAAATACGCCGCATTGAGCTCCGCCATGAAGGCGGTCATCGCGGCGGCATCGGACGTATCGCCCAGCTGCGCGGCGGCCCGACGGGCGGTCGTCGCGCGGAAGAAGTCTGCGGCGTACCGGTCAAAGTGCAGGAGATTTTCGTCCGTCTTCCCGGCTTCCCCGGCCCATGCGGCAACGTCCACGGCCTCGGTGCGGTACTGCGCCGTGCCGCCGGCGATGTCAATGACGCCGTACTGGCAGGGCGAGACGGCAAGCGAGGACGTGACGATTTCCGGCAGACCGTTTTTGCTCGCGGCGGTGTGCTGCATGTGGATGTGTCCGCTAAGGTTCACGGATACGCCGTATCGCTCGTACAGCGAGCGCAGCAGGGAGGCGTTGGCGATGACAAAGCCATCGGAGAGCAGGCTCGAGTGCGCCAGCAGGTTTTGATGGCTGACGGCGACGACCTTTGCGCCGTCCTGCTGCGCGCTTTGCAGCTCGGCTTCAAGCCAGGCAAACGTGTTCTGCGCGACCGCGCCCTCCATGTGCCGCGTGTTCGTGTCAAGCATTAGCAGGCGCACGCCGGGCACCGGCTCGGCCATGTAGCTTAGCGAGTATGGATCGCGCGAGCGCGCTGCGTCGAAGCCGAGGTCGTGGTAGATTCCTGCGAACTCGTCGGAGGTCAGGCTGGCCACGCGCGTGAAGGCATCGCCCTCAAAGGACGCGGACATGTAGCTGTGCAGGTCGTGATTGCCGGGAATGACGTACACGGGAATCCCGGCGTCGCGCACCTGATGCAGCTTGGCGGCGAGGTCCTCATGGCTTTTGCGAGCGCCGTTGAAGGTCAGGTCGCCGGAGAGAATGAGGCAGTCCGGCCGGCGGGCGATGACCTCCTGGAGGAACGCGTCCGTCAGCTCGTCAATGTACGCCGTCACCTTGCCGTCGCCGTTTTCGAGCATGCGGGTGAAGTACGCGCCATGGTCAGTCAGCGCGGGGGAGATGTAGTGCAGATCGGTCGCGATGACGAAGGTGTGCCCCTCCTCCGCCCGGGCGGCGGGCATCAGCGCGGCCATCAGCGCGAGCAGGGAAAAAAGCATGCGCATGAAAGCTCCTCCGTTCAGGGCGTGATGGCGGCGATTTCGTCCATCCACAGCTGCATCTGCGCGTCGGACGGCATGCGCCAGTCGCCGCGCGGGGAGAGGCCGACGGGGGTGGCCTTCGGGCCGTCGGGCATGGCGGAACGCTTGAACTGCTGGGTGAAGAAGCGGCGGACGAACGTGGTCAGCGCGCTGAGAATGGCATGCCTGTCGTACTGGCCGTCAAACGCATGGCAGGCCAGCGCGTAGAGCTTTTTGGGCGACGCGCCGCTGTGCATGATGTGCCAGAGGAAGAAGTCGTGCAGGGCGTACGCGCCGAGCGTGTCCTCCGTTCGCTGGGTCAGCTCGCCCTCCTTGCCGGGGATGAGCTCCGGGGAGATCGGCGTATCCAGAATGTCGCGCGCAACGGCGAGCACCTCGCCGCCGTAGTGGCGGCCCATCCAGTCGACCAGGTCGCGGATCAGCGTCTTGGGGATGGAGCCGCTCATGTTGTACATGCTCATCTGGTCGCCGTTGTAGGTGCACCAGCCCAGCGCCAGCTCGCTCAGATCGCCGGTGCCCAGCGCGAGACCGCCCACCTTGTTGGCGTAGTCCATCACGATCTGCGTGCGCTCGCGCGCCTGGCTGTTCTCATAGCACACGTCGTGCACGTCCGGATCCTGACCGATGTCGGCAAAGTGCTGCGCGACGGCGGGGCCGATCGGGATCTCCAGGCAGGTGCAGCCGATCAGCTCCATCAGGCTCCATGCGTTGCCCTTGGTGCGGCTGCCGGTGCCCAGGCCCGGCATGGTGATGCCGACGATGTCACGCCTGTCCCACCCGGCGCGGTCGTAGGCGTAGGCCAGGGCGAGCAGGGTGAGCGTGGAATCCAGACCGCCGGAGACGCCCAGCACGGCCTTGCGCGTGCTAATGTGCTCCATGCGGAAGAGCAGGCCCTGCGTCATGATCATCAGGGCCTCCTCCAGCTGCGCGTCGCGCTGCGCCCCCTGCGGCACGAACGGCAGCGGAGAGAGCGGCTTGAGCAGGCGGCCGTCCTGCGGGGCGGCGGGCGCGGTCAGGCGCATCCGGTCGATGACGGCGGCCCCGGCGAAGAAGCTCTGGCTCTGGCGGCGCTTGTAGCGCAGCACGTCGCAGTCCACATCCGCCAGAACATAGGAGGATTCACGGGAGAAGCGCGCGTTTTCGGCGATCAGCTCGCCGTTTTCATACACGCCCGCATGGCCGGAGTAGACCGCGTCGGTGGTGGATTCGCCGTAGCCTGCGCCCGCGTAGATGTAGCCGCACAGGCAGCGCGCGCTTTGCTGGCACAGTAGCTGCTGACGGTAGAGGTGCTTGCCCGTCAGCTCGTTGCTGGCGGAGGGATTGGCGATGAGCAGCGCGCCCGCCTTGGCGAGCCGTGCGCTGGGCTGCTCGGGCACCCACAGGTCCTCGCAGATCTCCACGCCGAAGGCGAAGCTGCCGCAATCAAAGAGCAGCTGCTGCCCGATGGGCGCATCCTGGCCAAAGAGGAATACGCTGCCCGGCGCGGCATGGCCGGGGGCGAACCAGCGGGCCTCGTAGAACTCCGCGTGGTTGGGCAGGTATTCCTTGGGCACGAGGCCCAGCCTGCCGCCTGCGACGACGGCGGCGCAGTTGTACAGCTGGCCGTCGATCTCCAGGGGCAGGCCGACGACGAACGCGGTCTTGGCCCGCTTGTCCATCAGCGCCTTGAGCGCATCAAGCGCGGCGTCAAGCAGCGCGGGCTGAAGAAACAGGTCGCCGCAGGTATAGCCGGTGAGGCAGAGCTCCGGAAAGACGCAGAGCTGGACGCCGCTTGCGTCGGCGATATCCAGAAGCGCGGCGATTTCCTCCGCGTTTTTTTTCGGATTGGCGAGGTGCACGCGCGGCGAAGCGGCCATCGTGCGCACCATGCCGGGCACGGCAGGCATCAGAGCAGCCATGAAAAAACTCCTTTCGGGCGGCGGACAGCCGCGGATACTGTCTATACTTTACCACAAACCGGGGCGTAAATAAATCAAAAAACCGGCGGATGCCGGCTGATTCTCAGATTTTTAGCCGCAGGCATCGTCCCCGGCGCTGCCGGGCAGGCCGGCAAGCAGCTGCACGGCCACCTTGCCGGGATACAGATCCGGCGCGAGCTTGACGATCTGCGCAAGGAGCTTTTCGCCCTCGCGGCGGTTGTTTTCAGAAAGATACACGCGCGCAATCCACAGGGAGATCGTGATCTTGTGGAGCTGCTGGGTGTTGCTCTGCACGAGCTTTTGCAGCACCCCGATATCCGCCTTGCCGGTGGTCAGGAAGGACAGGCACTGCTCGTTGAGTTCGGTGCTGAAGACCATGCGCTTCTTATCCGGCTTGGCGGCCTGCATCGCCTCGAGCTTCGCCTTGAGGCTGAGCAGCTCGTCCATGTACTGCTTCGCGGCGGGCAGGTCGTTCTTCTGCTCGGCGCAGTAGCACAGGTTGCTGACGATGGCAAAGCGGGAGAGCAGATCGTCCTCCGCGTCCTTGGACGGCTTCGCGGTGAAGGAGGAGAGCAGCGCGATGGCCTCGTCAAAGCGGCCCTGCGCGCAGTAGGCGTTGGAGACGTGCAGCCTTACGGTGAGCGCGATGTTCTGGTTTTTGATGGGCAGCTGCAGCTTGGGCTCGTAGTCGCGCAGAAAGCCCTCCGCGTCCAGCTGGTTATACAGCCTGGCCAGGAGCTGGCTGTGCATGTTGAACGCCGTCAGGTACTGGGAGATCACCACGATGGCCAGGCCGATGGCGGCAATCAGCAGCACGGGAACCGGGTTAGCGGTGCGGTTGAGCGCGAGGTACACGCCCACCAGGGCGAGATAGCAGGCGCAGAGGATCAGCATGCGCTTTTTGCGCTTGGGAAAGAGATGAATCATGGCACAGCGCTCCTTGAGAGATTGGTCAATGTGTATAGTATATCTTTTGCGCTGGGGAAAAGCAATTCCTTTTTCGCGCGGGCCAGGACGCATGCGGCGGAACAACCGGAGAAGGCCCGGGCAGACGGCGCGGGAAAATGTGGGAAAATGTGCTGTGATCTGGGAAATTATGGATGAAGAGCATGAAATATGTGGAAATAATCTGTTCAGAATGACGATTGATAAACTACCATACAAGCTGTATTCTATACATAGATTCAGGACGCGAAATTGTGAATATCAGTCAAAAAACACGAAAATCCGGCAGGAGATTCCCTTTTTGCCGAGAATATAACGGGAATATACAGAGCGGAACATACAGGATAACGGCGATGAATATCACAGACGTATTGCTCAAGACAGGAGAGACGCGCGTGTGGCGCACCTACGGCGGCGGCGCGGCACTTGACCGCTGGCATGGCCGCCAGGGAGAAAACGGCATGTTCCCGGAGGACTGGGCGGCAAGCACGACGCGCGCCAGCAATCCGGGCCGGGAGGAGATCGTCGAGGGGCTCAGCCGCGTGATCAGCATGGAGGGCGAGCCATACCTGACGGACGTGATCGCGCGCGATCCGCTGGCGTTCTTCGGGGAGGCGCACCTGCGCGCGTTCGGCGCAAAGGCCGGATTCCTGGTCAAGCTGATCGACGCGGGCGAGCGCCTGACCATTCAGGTGCACCCCGACAAGCGGTTTGCCAAAGAGATTCTGCACAGCGACTACGGCAAGACCGAGTCCTGGTACATCCTGGGCAGCAACGACAGGGACAAGGAGCCGTGCATCTACCTGGGCTTCAAGCCCGGCGTGACGCGGGCCATGTGGAAGGACATCTTTGAGCGTCAGGACATTCCGGCGATGCTTGAGTGCCTGCACAGAATTCCCGTGAAGGCGGGCGAATGCTACTTCATTTCCGCCGGTGTGCCGCACGCCATCGGCGAAGGCTGCTTCCTGGCGGAGATTCAGGAGCCGACGGATTACACCATGCGCACCGAGCTGGTCACGCCCGCGGGCCTGCGCATTCATGAAAACCAGTGCCATCAGGGCGTGGGCTACGAGAAGATGCTCGACTGCTTCCATTACGACGGCGAGTCTCTTGAGCAGACGCTTGCGAGGTGGCGCAGCGAGCCGGTTCGCCTGCGGGAGGAAGCGGGCGGCTGCGTCGATTCGCTGATCGACACGCGCCAAACGGAGCTGTTTTCCATGCGCCGCGTGACGGTCTCCGGCGAAATGACGCTGGAACCCGAGGGCTGCATGAGCATTCTGATGGTGCTCTCCGGCCGCGGCAGGGCGAGGGCCGCCGGCGGCTGCATGGCGGTCGCGCAGGGCGACGTGCTGGCTGCGCGCGCGGACTGTCCGCGCATCACAATCGAGGCGGAGGATGGTGAGCTGACGCTGCTGCAGTGTCTCCCGCCGAGGGCGTAAGGCCTCAGAGGATACAGACGTATGTCCCCCGGAGAACAACCGGGTGATATAAAAAACAAAAGGGGAGGAACCCAAAATGAAGAAGATCCTTGCCGTGGCGCTTGCACTGGTTCTGTGCTTTGCGCTGTGCTCCGTGGCGTCTGCGAAGACCTACGAGCTGAAGATTTCCACCACCCAGACCGACACGTCCATGATCTACGCGGGCCTGAAGGCGGCCGCCGATGAGATCATGGAGAAGACCAACGGTGAAGTGAAGGTCACCATCTATCCGTCCTCTCAGCTGGGCGGCGAGGAAGACATGATCGACCAGGCGATCGCCGGCATCGGCGTCGCGGTGCTGACCGACGCGGGCCGTATGTCCAACTACGTCAACGACATCGGCATCTTCAACATGGCCTACTTCGTTGACAACTACGAGGACGGCTTGAAGGTCATCGGCACCGATACCTTCAAGGGCTGGACGGATCAGCTGGCGAACGATCACGGCATCCGCGTGCTGTGCTTCAACTACTACGACGGCGCCCGCTCCTTCATGCAGAACAAGGAAGCGAAGACTCCGGCCGATCTGAAGGGCTTGGTCACCCGTACGCCGGGCGCCGCGCCGTACAACGCCTCCATCGAGGCGATGGGCGCCACCCCGTACAACGTCGCGTGGTCCGAGGTGTACAACTCCATCCAGACCAAGGCGATCGACGCGTGCGAGGTGCAGTACACCTCCGCCGTGTCCTCCCACATCTACGAGGTCTGCAAGTATGTGACCAAGACCGAGCACATCAACCTGTTCAACTGCCTGATCTGCGGCGAGGCCTGGTTCAAGAAGCTGCCGGCCGAGTATCAGCAGATCGTGCTGGACGCCTGCTACAACAACGCGTATGAGAACGCGATGACCATCGTGGCGGCGCAGGCTGACCTGGAGAAGACCCTGGTGGACAACGGCATGACCATCATCGAGGTGGACAAGCAGCTGTTCAATGACGCTGTGGCTCCGGCTTACGAGAAGCTGGGCTGGACCGAGCTGCGCGCCAAGATCTACGAGGAAGCGGGTCTCTGATCCGGCCATCCGTCGTACATGGAGAACGTGGGCGAAGGCTCTGCCGGGCCTTCGCCCTTCTTCATGAATCACGGGTCAACAGGATACGAAGGAGCGAATCGTTCCCATGAAAAAGATTTACGAAAAGTTCTGCAAGATCGAGCAGTGGATCGCCATGTTCCTGCTGGCGGGCATCACCGTGCTGGTCTTCATTTCGGCACTGATGCGCACCATCGGCCTGCCGCTGAACTGGGCGCAGGACGCCGCGCTGGTCATGTTCGCGTGGCTGTCCTTCATCGGCGGCGACATCGCGCTGCACTCCACCGGCCTCATCGGCGTGGACATGTTTGTGTCCCATTTCCCCAAGGCTGTGCAGAAGGCGATCGACATCCTCTTCAAGATCATCATGCTGGTGTTCCTGGCGGTGCTGGTGTACTTCGGCTTCCAGTATGTGATGACCGGCTACAAGCGCCTGATCACCACCCTGAACATCTCCTATGCGTATGTGACCGCGTCTGTTCCTGTCGGCGCGCTGCTGATGATCATCTCCGTCGGCCAGAACCTGTACAAGAGCATCAAGACGCCTGTTGAAAAGTGGGGTGAAAAGGCATGATCGCGGCGATTGGTATTTTCTTTGTCTTCCTGCTGCTGGGCATGCCTGTCGCCTTTGCGATCGGCATTTCCGGTTGGTCCTTCTTCCTGATCCGTGAGCTGCCGCTGAGCATCATGGTTCAGAAGTGCATTTCCACCACGCAGAGCTTCACCATGCTGGCGATCCCGCTGTTCATTCTGGCGGGCAACCTGATGAACGCCACCGGCATCACCCGCCGCCTGATGAACCTGGCGAACGTGCTGTGCGGCCACATGTACGGCTCCGTCGGCCAGGTGTCCTGCGTGCTGTCCACCCTGATGGGCGGCGTTTCCGGCTCCGCCGTCGCGGACGCTGCCATGCAGTGCCGCATCCTCGGCCCGGAAATGCTCAAGAACGGCTATTCCCGCGGCTGGTCCGCTGCGGTCAACGGCCTGTCCGGCCTGATCGTCGCGACGATTCCGCCGTCCATGGGCCTGATCATCTACGGCACCACCGGCGAGGTATCCATCGGCCGCCTGTTCATGGCCGGCTGGTTCCCGGGTGTGCTGATGATGATCCTGCTGATGATCGCCGTGCGCTGGTCCGCCCGCAAGTATGGCTATAAGCCGGCGCGCGAGAAGATGGCTCCGGCGAGCGAGATCATCAAGGTCTGCGTCGATTCCATCTGGGCGCTGCTCTTCCCGGTCATGCTGATCGTGCTGATCCGCTTCGGCATCATGAGCCCGACCGAGTCCGGCGCGTTCGCCTGCGCGTATGCGCTGTTCGTCGGCATGGTGATCTACCGCGAAATGACGCCGGCGATCATGATGCAGACGCTCAAGGATTCCGTCAAGGACGTGACCGTCATCGCGATCATCCTGTGCTTCTCCGGCGTGTTCGGCTACGGCGTTGTCTTCGACGATCTGACCACCACGCTGGCGACCGCGCTGGTGTCCATCACCTCCAACCGCGTGGCGCTGCTGTTCCTGGTGATCGTGTTCCTGCTCATCTGCGGCTGCTTCATGGAGACGACGGTCATCGCGCTGATCCTGACCCCGATCCTCAAGCCGGTCATGGAGAGCGTGGGCGTCGACCCGGTCGTCTTCGGCATGATCATGATGACCTGCGTCACCTTCGGCGTCATGACGCCGCCGGTCGGCACGGGCCTGTACACCACAGCGGACATCATGGGCTGCTCCATCCAGGACGTCGTCAAGGACGGCTGGCCGTTCTATCTGGCGGTCATTCTGGTTGTGGTCGTCATGGTGTTCTTCCCGGACGCCGTGCTCTTCCTGCCGAACCTCGTGTACGGCGTGAGCGCTGTCTGATCGGGAATCAAACTCAGGCAACAAGGCGTGTATTTGTGAAACTGTTACGAGCAACGGCGTAAAAGGGGTAGCAAATGCACGTCTTTCATGCTATAATCGATGCCATGTGATATACTAGTATATTCGAAGGGATGATGAACCATGAAAATGAATCGTGCCGCACTCGCGGATCGCGCTGCGTGGGAGAAGGTGGGCGTCACCGTGCCCCACTATGACGTGCAGGCCATGGTGGACGCGACGAAGAAGAATCCGATCTGGGTGCATTTCGGCGCGGGCAATATCTTCCGCGGCTTCATCGCCGCCCTGCAGCAGAGGCTGCTTGACGAAGGCCTGGCCGATCGCGGCATCGTCGCGGCGGATACCTTTGATTACGAGATTATCACCAGAATCTACGATCCATTCGACAGCCTGACCATGAACGTCACGCTCAACCCGGACGCGACCACCAGCCGCGAGATCATCGCCTCCGTCGCCGAGGGCCTGCGCGCCGACGCGAAGGATGCGGGCCAGATGGCGCGCTTTGCGGAGATTTTCGTCAATCCCTCCCTGCAGATGGTCTCCTTCACCATCACGGAGAAGGGCTATGCGCTGCGCAACATGGCCGGCGAGCTGATGCCGGTCGTCGTCGCGGACATGGCCGAGGGCCCGGACGCCGCCCGTCACGCGATGAGCATCGTCTGCGCGATGATGCTTCGCCGCTTCAACGCCGGCGCATACCCGATCGCGCTGGTGTCCATGGACAACTGCAGCCACAATGGCGAGAAGTTGAAGAGCGCCGTGCTGGAGATTGCGCACGCCTGGAAGAAGAACGGCTTCGTGGGCGATGACTTCATCGCGTACCTGGAGGACGAGAGCAGGGTGGCCTTCCCGTGGAGCATGATCGACAAGATCACCCCGCGCCCGGCGAAGGTCGTCGAGGATTCCCTGACGGCGGACGGCATCGAGGACATGTCCCCGATCGTCACCAGCCGGAACACGTTCATCGCGCCGTTCGTCAACGCCGAGCGCCCGCAGTATCTGGTCGTGGAGGATCGCTTCCCGAACGGCCGCCCGGCGCTGGAGAAGGCCGGCGTGTACATGACCGACCGCGACACGGTCAACTGCACCGAGCGCATGAAGGTCACCACCTGCCTGAACCCGCTGCACACCGCGCTGGCTGTGTACGGCTGCCTGCTGCGCTACACGCTGATCTGCGAGGAGATGAAGGACGAGGATCTCGTCAGGCTGGTGAAGCGCCTTGGCTACGTCGAGGGCCTGCCGGTCGTCGTGGATCCGAAGATCCTCAGCCCGAAGGCGTTCATCGACGAGGTCGTGGAGCAGCGCCTGCCCAATGTGTTCATGCCGGACGATCCGCGCCGCATCGCGACCGATACCTCCCAGAAGGTCGGCATCCGCTTCGGCGAGACCATCAAGAGCTATGTGGCCGGCGGACGCGATCTGAACGAGCTGGTTTCCATCCCGCTGGCCATCGCCGGCTGGATGCGCTACCTGCTGGGCGTGGGCGATGACGGCGAGGCGATTGAAATCTCCTCTGACCCGATGAAGGACGACCTGCAGGCGAAGCTCGCGGGCATCGAGGTGGGCAAGCCGGAGACCTACAAGGGCCAGCTGCGCGAGATCCTTGCCAACGAGGTCATCTTCGGCAGCGACCTGGTGAAGATCGGCCTGGCCGACCTCATTGAGCAGATGTTTGTGGAGGAGCTGGCGGGCCCCGGCGCCGTCCGCGCGACGCTCAGAAAGTATCTGGCGTAATGCACCATGGGCCCGCTGCACCGGCAGCGGGCCGTTTCCCATCAATTTACAAAAGGACGGTGAAGCAGCATGCACATCGAAGAGAGACGCTATGCCGAAACGGCGCGGGATTATGCGCTGCGCATCCTCAAGGCCAACATCATCTCGATGGATCTGGAGCCGGGCGCGATGGTCAGCGAGAACGAATTGTCCGCGCAGATGGGCCTGAGCCGCACGCCGGTGCGCGAGGCGCTCATGGATCTGGCCAAGTGCCGCGTGGTGGACGTGCTGCCCCAGCGCGGCAGCCGCATTGCGCTGATCGACTATGCGCTGGTGGAGGAGGCGCGCTTTGCCCGGGAGGTGCTCGAGGTGGCGATTCTCGACCTGGTCTGCGCACGGGCCACGCCGGCGGATATCGCACAGCTCAGGCAGAACGTCCGCCTGCAAACGCTGGTGCAGGAGCCGGATATGGGCCAGGCGCAGAGCATGTTGGAGCTGGACGACGCGTTCCATCAGATGCTCTTCCGGATTGCGCAGAAGGAGAACACGTACAGCATGCTCTGCAGCATGACGATTCACTTTGACCGCGTGCGCAGCCTGGCGCTGGGCGTCGTCAAGGACAGCAAGATCATTGCGGATCATCAGGCAATCTGCGAGGCCATCGCCGCGCGCGACGCGCAGAAGGCCAAGGCGATCATGACCGAGCACCTGGGCCGCGTGAAGGTGGACGAAGAGGCGATCCGCAGCGCGTATCCACAGTATATGAAGGAGCAGACGAAGGGCTGATGAGGCGGATGAGGAGAAAACTGGCGCTGGTACTGGCGCTGCTGATGGCGTTTGCCGCGTTGGCGGCGGCCGAAGGACAGGACATGGACGCGCGCGTGGATGAGGTGTTCCGCGCGACGAAGACCGTGGGTGGCGCGTTTGTCGTCGCCCAGCACGGCGAGATCGTCTACGAGCGCTACTATGGCGAGCAGCAGAAGTCGACGCATGTGCCGGTCAGCGAGAGCACCTACTTCCGCTGCGCGTCCGTGACGAAGCTGGTCACGGGCATCGGCCTGATGAAGATGATGGACGAGGGCATCCTCGATCCGGACGAGGACATCAGCGCCTACCTGGGCTACACCGTGCGCAACCCGCGCTACATGAATACGCCCATCACGCTGCGGATGCTGATGTCCCACACGGCAGGCCTGGTGGAGAACAGCTCGTTTGCGCGCAAGGCCAGCGTCCTGTCCGACATGATCGACGTCAAAAAGAAGGCCGGCTCCAACTTCAAGAAGGACGTCAGGCCCGGCAGCGCGTACACGTATTCCAATTTCGGCGCGGGCATCACCGGTGCGATCGTCGAGTCCGTGACCGGGATGGACGTGTCCTCCTACATGCGCCAGACGCTCTTTGAGCCGCTGGGCATCGACGCGGCGTACAGCGCCGCGCAGCTGGCTGATCCGGACGACATCGCCGCGACGTACCACAAGGACGGCTCGCTCTATGCCGCGCCGTCGTACGTGCTGCGCCAGGAGTATGTGCAGGCGGCCATGCCGGACACGCATTACCGCGTGACCATCGGCAGCCTGCTCATCCGTCCGCGCGATCTGGCAAGGCTGGGCATCGCGATCTGCGGCGACGGAACGGTGGACGGCGTGCGCGTGCTCAGCGGGGAGGCCATCGCGGCCATGCGTCAGGAGCACAGTGAGGAGACGGACGGCATCACGCCGGATTCGCCCTACACGTTCTTCACCATCCGCCAGGACACGCTCTTTGAGGGCCTGCGCGTGTACGGCCATCAGGGCACGGACGAGGGCATCGTCTGCAACCTGTACGTCGAGCCGGAAAACGAGCTGGTGATCGTCGTGATGACCAACGGCTGCAATACCAAACGCGACGATGGCATCATGCGCATCACGCGTCGGCTGGCCGCGATCGCGGAGGATGTGTACATCAAGGAGAATGTGGAGTGAATTCCCTGAAATTGCCTTAAAACACATAAAAGTGGAGCGTCTTCTCCAAAAACTGATGATATTATCAGCTTGAGTGGAGAAGACGCTCCTTTTCTTTGAACCCGTCTCAATCGTAGGCTGCTTCGCAGCCTGCTCTGAGACTGCATTCTCTTTGAAGAATGGGAGACGCTGGGGCCGCAGACCCCAGACCCCGCCTGAGGGATTTCATCCGGGGAGCTCGCATAGTCGCGGCATTCTGCCGCTCCTTGCGATTCCCGACGCTACGCCTGCCTGTTTCGCCCACTGGGCGCGGCAGGCTTCGGTCCCCCAGACCCCTTCTTCGCTTCGCGCCTAC